>CABTZF010000009.1 GCA_902489255.1 uncultured Peptoniphilus sp.
TAATGCCCGGAGACAATGCAACATTCACAGTAACCCTAATCACACCCATAGCAATGGACGAAGGACTAAGATTTGCAATACGTGAAGGCGGAAGAACAGTTGCATCAGGAGTTGTTTCTAAAATCTTAGAATAATATAAATTTAACTTATCTGTTGGAGATTTGTCTTCAACAGATTTTTTTTTGTCAAACTTTGGATATCTTGCTAGTTTAGGCATCTTTTTATATAAAATTTAAGACATATGCACTTTTACTATTTTAACCTTAGATAATCCAAAATTATTAATTTTAAACATGTCAAATAGAGCATTTGGTGTTTTTAAGGAGAAAAATCAAACAAGAAAAACATATTTCAAATATTGGAATTATAATCTTAATATTTAGATATTTATTTATAGATGGGAAAATACGGATTTTAGTATTAATTTAAAATAATGATTTTATTGAAAAAATTTTGACGAAACTTAACTTATTCATTTATTTTTATAGGGAAAATGTTACAAGATTAATAGATCTCAAAAGCTTGGATCATTTTTAGTTAAATTTTAGTGCTTCAGACTCGAATTTTTACAAAAGGAACCTATCGAAATATGAAGAAATGTAAAAATTTTTTTATTTTCCAGTAGTCTTTATTATTTGTTAGAGTATTTATGTGTGAGCTAAGGAAAATCAGTATTATTATTTATTTTTACTGATTAATATCCACTTGTTTATACTTGACTAATCATTATTTTTTCAGTATATTAAAAAAATAAAGTGAGGTGGCATATGAGGAATTTTAAAAGGAGTATTAAGAAATTAGTTATTAAAGTTGGCTCATCTTCTATAACTCATGAAGATGGAGCGGCAAATTTGGAAAAGATTGATGACCTATGTTTTGAACTTGCCAATTTAAAGAATCATGGTTTAGATGTTATTCTTGTATCTTCCGGAGCCATAGCTGTTGGAAGGAAAAAATTAAACTTGAAAGAAAGACCCAAAGAAACACCTGTTAAACAGGCGGCGGCAGCAGTTGGTCAAGTAGCTCTTATAAATATTTATGATAGGACCCTAAATCATTACGGATATTCAACTGCACAAATTTTACTAACCAGACAAATTGAAACAGATAGGACAATGTATGAAAATGCTGTAAATACTTTTGATAAGTTGGCACATATGGCTGCAATTCCCATAGTTAATGAAAATGATACCATCTCAACCTTTGAAATAAAATTTGGCGATAACGATACTCTTTCTGCTATTATTGCACGAATGGTAAAGGCGGATTTACTTATAATGCTTTCAGATATTGACGGTCTTTATACTGATGATCCCAGAAAAAACAAGACTGCTAAATTAATAACTGAGGTAGATAATATTGAAGATGTGGCTGATTTTGCCGGAGAAACCGAATCAGATCTTGGAGTTGGAGGCATGGCTACAAAAATTAACGCTGCAAGGGCTGCCCTTGAAAAAGATATTGATGTTGTTATTGCAAATGCAAAAGATTTTAAAATTATCAGAGAAATAATGAGAGGTGATGAGGTTGGAACTTACTTTAGAAGATAGGGTATTGAATATAGGGAAGAATGCAAAAATCGCATCAAGAGAACTCGGGTCTTTGACAAGCAATGAGAAAAATGAGATTTTGATACAAATAAAGAAATTTATTCTTGAGAATATAGATTTTATTTTACAAGAAAATGAAAAGGACATGGCTCATGGCAGAGAAATCGGAATGAGCGATGGTATGCTTGACAGACTTTTGTTAAATAAAGAAAGAATTGTTGCCATGGCAAATTCTTTAGATACAATAATTTCATTAAATGACCCTGTTGGTAAAACCTTGTCAGCTTTTATAAATTCTGATGGTTTAAATATTGCAAAAAGGACTGTCCCAATGGGGGTTATTGCAATTATATATGAAGCAAGGCCTAATGTAACTTTAGATGCGGCTGCACTTTCATTAAAGGCGGGTTCATCTATTATCTTGAGGGGCGGTAAGGAGGCAATAAATTCTAATATTGCTATTGCATCATCTATAAGAGATGCTATTAAAAGTTTATCTTATAATGAAAATATGGTACAAATAATTGAAGATACAAAGAGGGATTCTTCTTTATATTTGATGCAGCTTAAAGGTTATGTAGATTTGCTTGTACCGAGGGGGTCTGCTTCTTTAATAAATTCAGTTGTGGACAATGCAAAGGTACCGACTCTACAAACAGGTGTGGGGAATTGTCATGTTTATGTAGATTCTTCTGCTAAAGTTGATATGGCGATAAAAATTATTGAAAATGCAAAAACTCAAAGAGTTGGAGTTTGTAATGCCATGGAGAGCCTTCTAGTTCATAAGGATGTTGATAAGAAATTTTTTGGAAAACTTCAAAAATTAATTGATAAATATTCTATAAAAGTTTATGCAGGTAAAAATTCCAAAGAGTATTTAAAAAATGTATATGATGCCAGCGAAGATGATTATGGCAAGGAATATTTAGATATGGCTTTTTCGATGAAAATAGTAGATTCTTTGGATGAGGCTATTGACCATATTTATAAATATTCAACAGGACATAGCGAAGTTATAGTAACTGAAAGTTATGAAAATGCCATGGAGTTTACAAAAAGAGTTGATTCAGCTGCTGTATATGTAAATGCCTCTTCAAGATTTACAGATGGTGGTGTATTCGGATTTGGTGCAGAGCTGGGTATATCAACTCAAAAACTTCATGCAAGAGGACCGGTCGGACTAGATGAACTTGTTAGCTCTAAGTTTGTAATTTTAGGTAATGGTCAGGTGAGGGAATAATGAAATATATTTCAACAAGAGGAAAAGATAAGGCTTATTCAACTAAAGAAGCAATTATCAGAGGGATAGCCAAAGACGGAGGCCTTTTTGTACCGGAAAATTTAAATAAGATAAATTTATCAACTAAGATTAAAGAGAAGATGGACTACAGGGACTTTGCAGAAAATATAATATCTTCAATTTTTGATGATATTGACAGGACTACTTTAAGAAATATCATTGAAAAAGCTTATTCAAAGGATAATTTTTCCCTTGCCAACAATTTGAAAGTTGAAAAGGTGAACGAAAATTATTTTATGGAGCTTTATCATGGAAGGACAAGTGCTTTTAAAGACTTTGCTCTTTCAATTCTTCCTTATTTTATTCTTTTGTCCAAAGATGAGAATAAAAAAATAGCAATTCTTACTGCAACATCAGGCGATACGGGTAAAGCTGCTTTAGAAGGATTTAAAAATCTTGAGGATACTGTGATTATAGTTTTTTATCCCACAGAAGGGGTGAGCCTTGTTCAAAAATATCAAATGATGACCCAAGAAGGAAACAATACTTATGCTATCGGCATAAGAGGAAATTTTGATCAGGCGCAAAGTGCATTAAAAGAGGTTTTTAATGATTGTGACTTGGAAAATTTCACAAAGAATAAAAATATTGATTTATCTTCTGCCAATTCAATAAATATAGGAAGACTTGTGCCGCAAATTGTTTATTATTTTTATTCTTATTATGCTTTGGTAAAGAAGGGCGAAATTAAAGATGGGGAAGAAGTAAATATTGCTGTTCCTACAGGAAATTTTGGGAATATACTTGCAGCTTATTTTGCCAAGCTAATGGGCTTAAATATTAAAAATTTCATAGTGGCTTCTAACAGAAATAATGTATTAACAGACTTCTTTAGTGAGGGAATTTATAATGCCAACAGGGAATTTTTCAAGACAAATTCACCTTCTATGGATATATTAATTTCATCAAACTTAGAAAGACTCTTATATTTAAAAGATCCTAATCTGGTTAATGATTATATGGAAAGTTTGAAAAAAATCGGCCAATATAAGGTATCCGAAGTTTGTAAAAAAGCTTTAAAAGATTTTAAGGGTTACTATACAGATGATGATGAAGTAATTGAAATTATTTCAAAATATTATAAGGATTATAATTACCTGTGTGATACCCACACGGCAGTTTGTATCGGTGCAGTAGAAAAATACAAAAGAGAAACTTGTGATTCTACAAAGATTATTATTGCTTCAACAGCTTCAGCCTATAAATTTCCCAAAGCTGTGGCAAAAGCCTTAGATATTGATGAAGAAAATGAATTTAAGTTAATAAATAAAATTTTTGCTTTGACAGGAGTGGAAATTCCAAATAATTTAAAGGATTTAGATAAAAAGGAAATTAGGCAAAGTCAAGTTATTGAAAAGGAAGATATAAAGAAGACAATAATGGAAATATTGGGTGAAAAAAAATGATAATTAAAGTTCCGGCTACCAGTGCAAATTTAGGGTCCGGTTATGATACCATGGGCCTTAGTTTAGACCTTTACAATGAATTTAATATTACCAGGACCAAGGAACAAGTGGATGAGAAAAATTTAGTTTATAGATCTTTTAAATATTTATTTGAAATAGAAAAAAAACAAGTGCCAAAAATTAAGATAAACATTGACGGCAAAGTGCCAATAGCAAGAGGCTTAGGTTCATCGGCAACTTGTATAGTTGCGGGGCTTGTTGCGGCAAATATTATTTTTGAAGGAAAGTATGGGATGGATGAACTTTTAAAATATGCAACGGCCATTGAAGGTCATCCGGACAATGTAGGTCCTGCACTAATGGGAGGGCTTGTTATTTCAACAACCCTTAAAGATGAAGTTTGTTATTATAAGCTAAAAGCTTCAGATGAACTTTCATTTATAGTTATTGTTCCTGACTATACTTTAGAAACAAGACTTGCCAGGTCTTTAGTTCCAAAAGTAGTAAAATTGGAAGATGCAATATATAACATTTCTCATTCCAACTTAATTTCAAGAGCCATTGAAAGGGGAGATATGGAAATGCTTAGAAAGGTTTATGGAGATAGGCTTCATGAACCCTATAGGGAAAAATTAATTCCTGATTTTTCCAAGTATAAAGAGATAGCTGAGAAAAATGAATCGGCAATATTCATATCAGGCGCAGGGTCATCAATGTTAATTATTGCAGATAAGGATAATGAAAAGATTCTTGAAGAATTAAAAGAAAAGACCCCTGCACAATATAAAATTCTAAAGCAAAAAGCCGCCGGAGGCGCTAAGATAATTGGAAAGGATTTTTAAAAATAAGAAATCATCGGCGATGATAGCTTTGTTTGCTATGTTTTTGTGGGGAAGTGCTATTCCTATGATTAAAACAACATACAAAGTTTTAAAAATTTCAACTAAGGATCCGGGTGCAATGGTATTTGTTGCGGGTCTTAGATTTTTTACAGCCGGTTTTTTTGTTATCTTGTACAAATTTATATTTGAAGAAAAAACGGATAGAAAAAAAGATTTTTCCTTGGGCTTTTATGTATTTACGGCACTTTTACAAATAACTGTTCAATATATATTCTATTACAATGGCTTGGCTTTAATATCGGGAGTTCATTCATCTATAATTCAATCTACAAATTTTTTAATGGTCTTAATCTTTGCTCATATGCTTACGAAAGAGGATAAATTTAACCTTAAAAAGCTCATTTGTGTTTTTATGGGGATACTTGCAACAATAATGTGCAATATTGGCGGAAAAATTGATGGAGCATCTTCATTAAGGGGAGAAATTTATGTAATAACATCAACTGCCCTAAATGCTTTGGGAACTGTTGTTATGAGAAAATGGGCTAAGGATGAAAATATCTACAATATTTCTATCTTTCAATTTCTTTTTGGTGGAGGAATTTTGATAATTTTAGGCTTATTTACGGCAAAAAATCCTGTGCCTATAAATTTCAAAGGACTTTTCTTAATTCTATATGGGGCTTTTATATCTTCAACCGCCTTTGTAATTTGGTATATGCTTTTAAGCTATCAAAAAGCTGGCAAGGTAGGTGTTTATAAATTATTTATACCTATATTCGGATCTCTTCTCTGCGTACTGGTTCTTGGAGATAAATTTAATATATTTTTAATTGCCGCCTTACTTTTAACTAGTTTTGCAACAATATTCTTAAATTCAAATCTAATGGAGGAAATGATAGAAAATAAATAATAGTTTTGTGCTATAATCTTTTATGTATTATGGAGTTGAAGAATAATGAATTTTACCAATGAGGATTTAAGAAAAATAAAGGAAAAAGTTGAAATAGAAATGATAAGGGCCGGAGAATTCTTTTATAATGATAGAATTTTAGACAGTCAAATTAGAATTAAGGGAAAGAATGACTTTGTCACAGATGTTGATGTGAATATTCAAGAATTTCTAATGGAAAAGTTAAAAATCATTTGCCCGCAAGCAGCCATTATTTCAGAAGAAAAAGATAATGAAGAAGTTGACTTGAATGGATTAGTTTGGATTTTGGATCCCTGTGACGGGACGACAAACCTAATTCATGGTTATAAGCATTCTTCCATAAGCCTGGCACTTTCAGATAATTTAAATCTTCTTTTCGGCATGGTCTATGACCCATATACTAAAGAAATTTTTTGGGCAATAAAGGGGCAGGGAGCATTTTTAAATGATGAGCGGATAGAAGTATCAAAAGTCGGTCAATTATCAGATGCTCTTGTAGCCTTTGGAACCGGGGGAGCAAGAATTGGTAGAGGTGAAGAAACATTTCAAATGATTTATGATCTTTTTAAAAAATCACAAAGCATAAGAAGAATAGGTTCTGCAGCCCTTGAAATTTGCTATTTTGCTGGGGGCAGAACTGATGCTTATTTGGAAGAAGACTTAAAGATTTGGGATTATGCAGCCGGTCTTTTAATTTCAAAAGAAGCCGGAGGATGTGTTAGGGATTTTCATGGAGGAGATTTGAGTCTGAAGATGAGAAACAGCATAATTTGTGCAAACCCAAACTTAATTGAAAAGTTAAATATATATTGTTATTAGGTGAAAGATGTTAAAAATTTTAGATGAAAAGTTTGAAGAGATAATTTTGGTGGTTTTACTCGGGCTGATGGTTTCAGTTCTTGGCATACAAATTGTAGCAAGATACATATTTAATAATTCCCTATCATGGTCAGAAGAGTTTGTGAGGTACTTATTTGTTTGGTCTGCCTTTATGGGAATCCCCTACTCTATAAAAAAAGGAATTTCTATAAGAGTAGATTTTTTTGTATATAAAATGCCTTACAAAAATCAGCAAAAACTTAAAGTATTTAATTATTTATTTATTATTGCCCTATTTTTTATTTTGGCTATTTTTTCTGTAGATGTTTTAACAAAGTCTTTTATTTCAGGTCAAAAATCTGCAGCTATGGGCATTCCTTCCTGGCTTTTACAAGCATCAGTTATATTATCAAGTTTTTTAAGTATTATAAGGTCTGTACAAAAACTTATTGGTCTTAGGAGGACAAAATGACTTTAGGACTATTATTTATAGCATTTTTTATTCTTATATTTTTAGGCCTTCCGATAGCTATGACACTTGCATTTTTAGCAATTATTCCTAATTTAATAAATCCATGGTTTCCGGCAGACCCCCAATATATCATTAGGGCTATGATAAGTGGCGTAAATTCTTTTCCCATATTGGCGGTTCCCATGTTTATTTTATCAGGACAAATTATGGCAAGGGGGAAAATTTCTGATAAAATTTTTAATTTTTTTGCATATTTTATTGCAGATAAGAGAGCCGGCTTACCTATAGCATGTATTGTAACTTGTCTTTTTTATGGGGCCATTTCAGGCTCAGGGCCTGCTACAGTAGCCGCAGTGGGTTCGATGACCATTCCTATCATGGAAAAATACGGTTATGACAAAACTTATGCCAGTGCCTTGGTAGCCGTAGCGGGAGGTTTGGGAGTAATAATTCCTCCTTCTATACCCTTTATTTTTTATGGGCAGTCAGCAGGGATTTCTGTTTCAGATCTTTTTATTGCAGGAATTTTACCGGGTCTACTTTTAGGGTCTTTGCTAATGGTTTATGTTTACGTTTATGCAATAAAAATTGGCGAGGACAAATTAAAACTTCACACCTATTCAAGAGAAGTTAAGGCTAAGGGACTTTTAAAATTATTTAAAGAATCCTTTTTTGCCCTATTATCTCCGATAATAATTTTAGGCTCCATCTATAGGGGTATAGCATCCCCAACGGAAGCGGCGGTAATTTCAGTTTTTTATTCATTATTTATAGGAATATTTATATATAAAACGTTGAAGTTTAAAGATATATATCCGGTGTTTTTAGGAGCAGTTTCCACTTATTGCAACGTTTTATTTATTATTGCTGCCGCTACGGGTTTTGCAAGAATCTTAACATTTTTAAAAGCGACCGATTATATCGGGGCTTTAATTACAACCACTATATCTTCAAAAATTATTCTATTGATTTTTATTAATATATTTTTATTATTTGTTGGAATGGTAATGGATACAACTCCTGCTATATTAATTTTGACTCCTTTATTTATACCGATTATAACAAGTTTTGGTATAAATCCAATATATTTCGGAATTATTATGGTAGTTAATTTGGCAATAGGTTTTGTTACACCTCCTTTAGGGGTAAATATTTTTGTTGCTTCATCTTTAGGTGAAATTCCGCTGGATAAGCTTATAAAAAGAGTTGTACCCTTAATAGGCGTCTTTATTTTCGGGTTAACATTAATATGCTTATTCCCGGAAATTTCTCTACTTTTATTAGGAAAATAACATGAAAAAATTTTTAAAATATTTACTTATAGGACTTTTGACAATAACACAGGCAGGATGTTTATCCACAGAAAGCAGAAGGAACAAGAGGACCCTTGAGGTCTACAATTTATATATAGCTTGCGATTCTCAAGAAGATACAGTAACAGGTATATTTATGAATCAATTTGCAAAAATTCTTGAAAAAGACTCCAAGGGCAGAATTAAGGTCAACACCTATCCAAATTCCCAACTTGGATCTGATACTGAAATAATTGAAGCTGTACAAAACGGAAACATAACTTTTACCGTAGGTACCAGCGCTCCTCAAGTTTCTTTTGTGCCCCAAGCGGCAATATTTGATGCCCCAATGGCCTTTAAAAATTTAAAGATAGCTAGGGAAGTTTTAGACGGACCTCTAACAGAAAAATTAAAAAGATATTATGAGGATAAGGATTTTTATTTACTTGCGGTTGCAGACCAAGGGTTTAGAGTTATGTCTTCAAACAAAGATATAAATGAAATCAAGGACTTTAAAGGGATAAAAATAAGGACCATGGAAAACAAAAACCACATTGGCTTTTGGAAGTCAGTCGGGGCAAACCCAACACCTATGGCATGGTCTGAAGTTTTTATAGGTTTAGAACAAGGCTCTATTGATGCTCAAGAAAATCCTATTGAATTAATAGTTGCATCTAAAATATATGAAAAACAAAAGTATATTATTAACACCAATCACATTCTTCACAGTCTTATGCTGGTTGGCTCAAAAAAAGTAATAAATGATTTGCCGAAAGACTTGCAGGATATAATAAAAGAATCGGCACAGAAGGCAAAAGTTTTTGCCAGAGAGGCTACAGACGAAAGGGCACAAGGAAGAATTGAAATTATGGACAAATATGGAACAGTTGTAAAGGATCTTTCACCAAAACTCTATAAAGATATGAAGAATTCTTCAATGAAAATTTGGAAGGATTTGGAAAAAGAAGTAGACAAAGATTTGATAGAATTATTAAAAAAAGAAATAGAAAAGGCGGAAAATCATGAAAATTAGTGGAAATACAAGGCTAATTGCCCTATTGGGAAATCCAATCAGCCATTCTCTGTCACCCCTTATGCACAACACATCCTTTGAAAAATCCGGAGAAGATTACGTATATTTATGTTTGCCGACAAACAAAGATACTCTAGGGAAAGTTATTGAAACTTTAAAAATTGTCGGATGCAAGGGGGCAAATATAACCTATCCAAATAAAATAGAAATAATAAAGTATTTAGATGAACTCAGCGATGAGGTTAAGATAATAGGAGCTTGCAATACAATAGTTATTTCTGAAGATAAAAAAATCAAGGGCTATAATACAGATGGAAGAGGTTTTGTAAAATCTTTAAAAGATATAAACATTGATTTAAAGGGGAAAGCAGTTGCAATAATGGGTCTTGGAGGGGCAGGATCAGCCATAGCAACTTGTTTAAGCCTTGAAGGAGTAAAAACTATATATGTTAAAGAAAAGACAATTGCAAAGGCTGAAAAGGTTAAAGAAAGGATAAATACCTATATAGACGGAGTTGAAATAATAATAATAAAAAATGAAGATGAATTTGTAAGTATTTTAGACAAGGTAACTATATTAATAAACGCAAGCCCTGCAGGCATGACGGGATCTGAAGAAAAATTCCCAATTAATCCTTGCAAATTGGAGGGAAAAAATTTATTATTATATGACATAATCTATTCACCATTAAAAACACCACTAATAGAAAGAGCCCAAAATTACGGAATCAAGTGCTTAAATGGGATAGAAATGATGATAAACCAAGGGGCAATTTCATATAATATTTGGACCGGGCAAAAGATGGATCTTGATTTAGTTAATAGGGTAATATTAAAAAATTTAGGTGAAAGTTAAAAACAAATACAGATAAGAGAAAAAAGAATTTTATAAAATTGAAATTCTTTTTTTTATTAATTTATTTTCAAGGCAACTAAAAATTCTCCAAAAAAGAAAGACTATATAAATTTATTAACTTATCATGATAAAAAAGAAAATCAATAAAAAATTTTTTATCAGCTATTTTTTACAACTAATAGATAATTATTTAACAAATACTTTAATAAGAACCTGTATATTAGTGAATTAGGGAAGAAATGAGGGTTTGTAAAAAATTTAATAATTAAAAATAAACTTGAAATAATTTAATTTTAGTTATAAAATATTAGTCAGGAAGTGTAGTGAATTATAAAAACTTTATTTCCGAAAAATTTTATAGGTAGAAAGGAGCTACAATACAAATGATAAAGTATTCAGTTGTAGGAGCAGCTGCATATGCGTGCGGCGAATTCCTAAGATTAATGGTAACTTATCCGGATGCAGAACTTCAAATGGTTGCTGATGGATTTGCAAAAGGTGACATGATTCAAAATGTCCATCCACAATTAACAGGTTTTCATGATATGAAAATTATGGATACTACAGATGAAGATATTCAAAAAATTATTGAAGCAAGTGATGTAGTTTTGGCTGCTGTAGATGCCGGAACAACTTGTGCTCTTGCAGATAAGGTTCTTAAGGGCGGAAAGAAATTTATAGATTTTGGTGCCGACTTACGTTTCCGTGATCCTGCAGTTTATGAAAAATGGTATAAAATTAAACATACATATCCTGATATGACTAGGAACTGTGTATATTGTATCCCTGAAATGAACAGAAAAGACGCAAAGGGACAAAATCTTATTTCCAATCCAGGATGTTATCCAACAGCTTCAACACTTGGCTTAATGCCAATTCTTAAAGAAGGATTAGTAGTAGAAAATACTATTATTATTGATGCTAAGAGCGGTTATACAGGAGCGGGAAGAAGACCCACATTAAATAAGATGATTACAGAATCTGAAAACAGTTTCCGTGCATACGCTTTAGGTGGTGGTCACCGTCATACTCCGGAAATTGAACAAAACATTGAATATATTACCGGAAAACATCAAATGATTAACTTCCAACCTCACTTATCTCCACAAATTCGTGGTATCGAAGCTACAATTTACTGTGGTTCTAATAAAGATATTTCTGATGAAGATCTTTATAAATTGTATCAAAAACATTATAAAGATGAACCATTCGTTCATGTATATCCAGCTTCAAAACCGGTTGAAACAAAATGGGCTGCAGGAACTAACTTCTGTTGCATAAGTCCTTCTTATGATGCAAGAACAAAGAGATTTATAATTTCTTCTGTAATTGATAACATAGGCAAGGGAGCAGCAGGTCAAGCTATCCAAAACATGAACATCATATTTGGTAGACCTGAAACAACAGGCTTACTAATCCCACCAATGTATCCATAAAATATAAATTTTAATCATTATATTTATGTAAATTTTACCGAAAGGAGAAAAATTATGGATTACAAAATTATAGAAGGCGGCGGAATTACCTCACCAAAAGGCTTCAAAGCCGGTGCCACTTATTGTGGATTTAAGAGTAAAAATTCTGAAAAGCCTGATTTAGCAGTTATCTATTCAGAAAATGAAGCAACTTGTGCTGCAGTATTTACTACTAATATTTTCTGTGCTGCCCCGGTAATTCTTGATAGAGAAATCTTAAAGAAGGGCAAAGCAAGAGCCGTAGTTATTAACTCAGGTATTGCTAACGCAGCAACAGGAGAAAAAGGTATTGAAAATGCCAAGAAAGTAGCTAGAAAAGCTGAAGAACTTTTAGGACTTGGAGAAGATCAAGTATTTGTATCTTCAACAGGGGTTATCGGTCAACAATTACCGGTTGAAAAAGTTCTTAAGGGTCTTGAAAAAATTGTTCCAACCCTCAGTGTAGAACAAGGAACAGATGCAGCTTATGCAATTATGACCACTGATACAGTTAAAAAACAAACTGCATTGGAAGTTGAATTCTCAGGCGGAAAAGTAACTATTGGTGCTATGGCCAAAGGTAGTGGTATGATTCACCCTAACATGGCAACAATGCTTGTATATATTTCTACTGATGCAAAGATAGAACAAAAAGAATTACAAAAATATCTATCAGCAAGTGTAGACGATACATTTAATATGCTATCCGTTGATGGAGATACTTCTACAAATGACTCTCTATTCTTAATTGCTAATGGAGCCAGCGGTGTAGAAATTAAAACTGAAGAAGATAAAGAAAAATTTGCCAAACTTATTAAACAAATGTGCTTAGAAATCACACTAAAGATAGCTAAAGATGGCGAAGGTGCAACTCATATGATTGTTGCTCATGCAAATAATCTTCCAACTGACAAAGATGCAAGATTAGTTGCTAAAGCAATAGTTTGTTCATCTCTTGTAAAAACAGCTATTTATGGTAAAGATGCTAACTGGGGACGTATTATGGCTGCAGCAGGATATTCAGGAGCAAAATTTGATGTATCTAAGGCAGACTGCTTCCTAGAAAGTAAGGCAGGAAAAATTGCTGTAATGGAAGGCGGATTTGGAACTGACTTTGATGAAGATAAGGCAAAAAAAATATTAACAGAAGAAGAAGTTATCATTACTGTTGATTTACATGACGGAGATGCTTGCGCAACAGCTTACGGATGCGACTTGACATATGATTATGTAAAAATCAATGGAGATTATCGTTCTTAATAGGAGGATAATTTGTTAAATATTGAAGAAAAGGTAAATGCTTTAATAGAAGCTATGCCCTTTATAAACAAATATAAGGGAAAAACTGTAGTAGTTAAGTTTGGCGGAAATGCCATGATTAACGAAGAAGTAAAAAATGCCGTTATAGAAGATGCTGTATTATTACAAGCATTAGGAATTAATGTTGTTCTTTCTCATGGTGGCGGACCGGCTATCAATAAAATGTTAGAAAGACTTAACATTAAAAGTGAATTTGTAAACGGTCTAAGAGTAACTTCTAAAGAAATTATTGAAGTTGTTGAAATGGTTTTAGCAGGTTCAGTAAGTGCCGACTTGGTTAAAAAAGTTGCAGCTTTAGGAGGAAAGGCGGTAAGTCTTTCAGGTTCAGATGGAGGAATTTATTTTTGTAAGAAAAATAAGTCCGACTACGACTATGGCTTTGTAGGTGAAGTTATTTCAGTTAATGCTGAACCAATAAATGCTCTTATTAATGCCGGCTACATTCCGATCATATCTCCAATTGGAGCTGATGATAAAGGAAATTCATATAATATAAATGGCGATACTGCTGCCGGAGCTTTAGCCTCAGCCCTAAAGGCTGAAAAATTAATATTATTAACTGACATTGAAGGTCTTTGCAATGACATAAAGGTTAAAGATGTAATCAGTTATCTAAATATTAAGGATGTAGCTAAACTTAAAGAAATCGGAACCATCGCAGGTGGAATGATTCCTAAGGTTGACAGCTGTGTAGACGCTATTGAAAATGGGGTAAACCAAGTTCACATCATGGACGGTAGGAAGGCTCACAGTATATTATATGAAGCTTTTGTTGAAGAAGGCGGACACGGAACTGTCGTTGGTGAAGCTAAAGACAGTGTCGGAATTAAATGGTAAAAATTATAGGAGGTACAAACCAATGAATGAAAAATTTACAAACAATGCGGACATAACTGCTGCTGGTAAAAAGTATACAATGGATACTTATGGTCAATATGAAGTTGGTATGGTAAAAGGTGAAGGATCTTACCTTTGGGATGCTAACGGAAAGAAATATATTGACTTATTACAAGGCGTTGCAGTAAACGCATTAGGTCACTGCTATCCGGATGTAGTTAAAGCTACTCAAGAACAAGCAGCTACATTAACTCAATGTGCAAACTATTTCTACATTGAACCGGGTGTAAGACTAGCAAAAATTATTATTGAAAACTCTTGCATGGATAAAGTTTTCTTCAGTAACTCAGGTGCTGAATCAAACGAAGGAGCTATGAAACTTGCTCGTAAATATCAAAAAATGCAAGGACATCCGGAAAAATATGAAGTTATAAGCTTCAAACAATCTTTCCATGGAAGAACTCTAGCTACATTAACAGCTACTGGACAAGATAAATCTCACTTAGGTTTTGAACCACTTCCAGCAGGATTTAGATATGCACTTTTAAATGACATGGAATCTGTTAAACAAGAATATAATGCAAACACAGCTGCAGTAATCATCGAACCTGTACAAGGTGAAGGTGGAGTTATTCCATGTACTGAAGAATTCTTAAAAGAACTTCGTGCATTCTGTACTGAAAAAGATATTGTTTTAATCTTTGATGAAGTTCAAGTTGGATGCGGAAGAACCGGATATCTATTTGCTCACCAAGGATATGGCGTTGAACCAGACGTTATGACACTTGCAAAAGCTTTAGGTAATGGTATTCCAATTGGTGCATTCTGTGCTAGAGGTAAATTCGCAGATGTATTAAAACCAGGTAACCACGGAACTACTTACGGTGGTAACCCAATAGCTACAGCTACAGCAGCTGCTGCATTAACAGCTATTATTGAAAATAAACTTCCTGAAAGAGCAAGAGAAATGGGAGCTTATTTACAAGATAGACTAAATGAAATGAAAAAGAAACACCCGGTAATTAAAGAAGTAAGAGGTAGAGGTTTAATAGTTGGTGCTGTCCTTGATTTACCGGACGCTCACGTTGTAACTAATCCATGCTTTGAAAAGGGTCTAATTCTTAACTGTACTGCAGGAAATGTATTAAGATTCGTTCCGGCACTAAATATTCCAAAAGAAACATTAGACGATGCACTTAACATTCTTGAAGAAGTGCTTACTGAATTAGGTAAATAAATAAATAAATTAATTATAGCTTCTGCTTGGTGGAAACACCAGGCGGAAACTATAAAGAAATTATAATTCAATTTATATTGAAAATTTAAAGAAAACGATTTTTTAAAGGCGGTTTATATTATGGAAAATAATGAAAAAAATCAACAAGTTAAAGAAGGCAGAATGCCTCATCTTTGGGAAGCATTATTATCATTAGCTATCTTAATTGGCGTATTAGCAGTAGGTATTATAATTTACGAAGTTGACCCACACGTTCCAATGTTTGTTGGTGCCTGTGCATCAGCATTAATTGCATTAAAACTTGGTTATAAGTGGGAAACAATTGAAAAAATGATGATGGATGGTATCTATAAGGCACTACAATCAGTAATTATATTAGCCATCATAGGTATATTAGTAGGAATTTGGGTTGATGCAGGTGTTGTTCCATCAATGATTTATTATGGATTGAAAATTATTCACCCGAGTATATTCTTAATAGCAGCACTACTTATTTGCTCAATTACATCACTTGCAACAGGTACTTCTTGGGGAACAATGGGTACAATGGGTGTTGCTCTTATGGGTATCTCATTAGGTCTTGGAATTAACCCGGCAGCTACAGCAGGAGCTTGTATATCAGGAGCATATTTTGGTGATAAGATGTCTCCATTATCAGATACAACTAATTTAGCACCGGCTATGTCAGGTACAGACGTTATGACTCACGTTAAGTTCATGGCTATGCCAACTATAACTGTTTATGTAATTTGTCTTATATTCTATGGTTTCTTAGGATTTAAGTATTATCAAGGCGGCGCAGCAGATTTGAGTTCAGTTAATGAAATTTCTGGAGCAATTCAAGGAGCTTTCAAAATTAGTCCACTTCTATTAATCCCACCGGTAGTAGTTATCGTTTGTGTAGCTATGAAAATGCCGGCTATTCCGGGTATAACTATCGGTGTATTTTTAGGTGCAATAGTAGGTTTGATATTTGGAAATTCAAACTTAGGTACAGTTCTTGACTGTGGTATGAATGGATTTGTTGCAGAAACAGGTTTGGAATCTGTAGATAATCTTCTTTCAACAGGTGGTCTGATGAACATGATGAATTCAATTTCCATGACTCTAATAGCCATGATGTTCGGCGGTATCATGGAAGGTACTAGACAACTTGAAGTTATCGTTAATAAATTAAAACCACTTGCAAATACTCCTGCAAAACTTGTTACATTAACTCTTTGTACTTGTGTTGCATCAAATGCAACAATGCCTGAACAATATATTTCAATAGTAGTTCCGGGACGTATGTATGCTGAAGAATATCATAAAATGGGTCTACACCCGAAGTCTTTATCAAATGCCCTTGAAGGTGCAGGTACTGTAACATCAGCTTTAATTCCATGGAATACTTGCGGTGTTTATATTAAGACAACTTTAGGTTTGACAGTTACTCAATATGCACCTTATGCATTGTTTAACTATACAATGCCATTAATGGTTTGTATTATGGCATTCATGGGCTTAACAACTGCTGATATGGAAGGTAAGAGATTAAATGCTAAACAAGCAAACTCTAAGGAAATTTCATGGCCGACAAAACCGATAGACGGAACAGTTCGTATCTAAAATATCCTTATATTGTTTGTGACTTAAACAAACTTAGAGATAATTTGGCAGCGCTGAAGGAGCGTTGCCAAATTTATAATGTAGCAATAGCAGGAGTCATTAAAGGATTTAATGGAATTACTGAAATTGCAAAAGTTTATGAGGATTATGTAGAATATTTGGCCTCTTCGAGGCTTGAACAATTAAGACAAATAAAAGAAGATGGACTTGAAACTCCCTTAATGGCGATTAGAATTTCAATGCCTGATGAAGTTGAAGATCTTGTTGACTTATGCCAAATAAGCTTACAATCTGATCCAAGTGTGATTGAATTGATAAATGAAGCTGCTAAAAGGCAGGGGAAAATTCATAAAATTGTTCTTATGGCTGATCTTGGAGATTTAAGAGAAGGTTTTTGGAATAAAGACCACCTCTATGAAGAAGCTGAAAAGATAGAAAATGAATATAAAAATTTATATTTAGCAGGAGTGGGAACAAATCTTGGATGTTACGGGTCAATAATGGCAACGCCGGAAAAACTGCAAGAGCTTGTAGATATTGCCCGTGAAGTAGAAAAAAGAATTGGCAGAAAACTTGATATTGTTTCAGGTGGTGCATCTTCATCACTTCTTACCTTATTCGATGGAAAATTTCCCAAGGGTATTAATCAATTGAGATTAGGAGAGTCCGTCCTAATGGGTTTGGGAACCTGGGGCTTAGATCTTGATTTTTTGCATGAAGATGTATTTGAACTTTGGACACAAGTTGTGGAAGTTGAAATGAAGCCATCTTTTCCTGTGGGAGAAAGAAGCGTTGATGCCTTTGGAAATGTTGTTGAATATGAAGATATAGGCATTCACAAAAGAGCTTTGGTAGCTATTGGAAAACTTGACTATGGAAATGATCCTATGACTCTTAAACCCTTAGATAAAAATATTAGAGTTTTAGGAGCTTCTTCTGATCATACAATTTTGGATGTTACAAAGGCAGGGTCAGAAATAGAAGTTGGAGATATTATTAAATTCACAGTGTCATACGGGAATTTAATATATTTGACCAACACAAATACTGTTAGAGTAATCACGAAAGAATAGCAAGGTATTTGACTAATTACAAATAAAGTCCGGTAAGCAAATTATAGTTAATTATACTTACCGGACTTTATTATATTGTTTCTTTATTTGTCTGTTATATTATTTTAATTTAGAAAAAAGATATAATTTTAATTATTCGCTGGCATAGTTATCAAAATAACCTTGAATTAATATAACCGGCGTACCCTTATCTCCGCTGCCGCTTGTAAGGTCACATAGAGATCCTAAAAGGTCGGTAATTTTTCTTGGTGTTGTTCCAAGAGTTTCGTCTGTACCCATAAGATTTGCATTTTTATGACTAATTTTTTCTTTCATAGCTTTTGTGGCTTCTTCTGTGTTCATATTTTTCAAGTCATTATCTGCTATATATTTAATTTTTAACTCATTAGGCTGACCAACTAGACCCTTGGTGTGAGCCGGAGATACAACAGGATCTGCAAGCTCCCAAATTTTTCCGACAGGATCTTTAAAAGCACCGTCACCATAAATCATAACTTCAATATCCTTATGATAAATATTTTGTAATGATTTTTGCAGATTGTTAACAAATTCTTCACCGTTTCTTGGAAATAATTTTAATCTTGAATTAGAAGCATAATTTGATCCTAAAAGACCGAATTGTTCATTAAAACCGCTGCCATCAATTGACTCAGTCATAATATCATCAAGGGCAAGACATACCTTTGCACCGGCTTCTTTTAAAATTCTTTTTATATTAAAACGAGTATGAGTGGAACAAATTAAAACCTCATCAGTGTATTTTAAAATAGTAACAGGATTGTTTGAAAAATGAATTTCACATTTATTATTTTTACAAATTTCTTTATAAAGACTTACATAATCAATGCCTGTAAATTGGTGCTTGACCACAGGTCCAAAAATTCTTCTATAGTCACTTTCTTCTAATACATCAACATAAGGATTTATTTTTTTATCAATTAATAAGTTTGGATCCATAAGAGAGTTTCCTACTTCATCAGAAGGATAGGAGAAAAGAATGTGAATTTTCTTTCCGGTTTTTGCAACAGCTCTTAAAATTGTTGAAAATCTGTTACGGCTTAATATTGGAAATACTATACCTATTTCATCATCAAATTTTGAATTTAAGTCTTTAACAATTTGATCAATATCAACATAGTTATTTTGAGCCCTTGCAACTAATGATTCAGTAACAGCCACAACGTCTTTGTCACGAATTTGGATATTTTCCGCTTCTGTAGCTTTTTTTATAGAATCAGTTACAATTCCGACCAATTCATCACCACTTTTAACTATGGGTGTACGAATTCCTCTTACAACGGTACCAACATATCTTGTCATTTGCTAACCTCCTAAAGGTATATGAAAAATTATATTTTTACTTCAAAATTATACTCTATCTTAAATAAAAAGTAAAATAAAAGTTTAAAGTTTTATGCAAGTTCTTTACATTGCTATTAGAGTTTTATCCTTAATAATAAAATTCTTAAAAATTTTAAATTTATTATTTGTAGGAATTTATAAACCATCTCAATAGATATGCAAAAAATATTTAAGAAAACTCATAAAAAAAATCCTTGAAAATTATTTTCAAGGATTAAATGGTGCACCTTCAGGGACTCGAACCCTGGGCCCACTGATTAAGAGTCAGTTGCTCTACCATCTGAGCTAAAGGTGCATAAGAAAAATAAAATTTACTTTTAATCAGCAACAACAAATATTATAAATTATTTGTAAGGTTTTTGTCAAGTATTATTATAGGTCTTACATAATTTAATTTTGAAAATCTTCAATTATTTCTTCCAAGTCTTTTATTAAAATTTTTGTTGAAATTGATGCGTTAATTTCATCATTAGTAAGCATATATTTACTGATTTGACAAATACGGTCGGCTAGTAAAAATATATTTTTATTATCTTGAAATATAAACTTATAAAATCTTATAATTCTCCTGTTTATTATTGTTTGCAATTCAATATAAATATCGGAATCAAAAAAATTTATTATAAGGTCTGTCCACTGATAAATTAAAGGCTCAATTTGTGATAAATCTTGAGAAGAAAGGGCATATTTTAACTTATCAATAAAAATAAAAAGTATATCTTTATCGGAATTTATACTGTTGGAAGCTTTACTTATTAACCAAGGTCCGACCCTTCTAATAAAGTCATAAAAGTCCTTAATTTCCTTATAAGATATTTTGCTGACCACATAAGAGTGCCTGGGTATATTGTAAACAAATCCTTCAAGACTAAGAATTTCTAAAGCGGCCCTTATTGGAGTTCTGCTAACCTTTAATTCTATTGAAATCTCAGATTCAATCAACCTTTCTCCCGGCAAAAGTTCACACTTTAGTATTTTATTTTTTAAATAATTGTAACAGGTCTTTGTTAGGTTATTTTTATCGCTAATATCCATAATAGCCTCCTATATTATTATAACAAATTTAAAAGATGTGAACAATAAAGATGAGTTAAAACTCTGTGTAATGCTATTGACTTAAGGACATTAAATATTTACAATAGTAAAGTAAAGGAGGAGAATGATGAAAATAATCGTAGCTAAATTTGGCGGCTCATCTCTGGCTGACTCAAATAAGTTTAAAATGGTAAAAGAAATTATAAAAGCAAATGAGGATAGACGCTTTATAGTTGCTTCAGCTCCCGGAAAGATAAGCTCTACAGACAGTAAAATTACAGACCTTTTATATTTGTGTTATGACTTGGCAAATAGCAAAATTAACTATGCAGAAATATTAGAATTAATCAATAATAAATATAAGGAAATTGTAAGTAATATAGGTATTGATTTTGATATTGACGCTCACTTAAAAGAGTTAGATGAACAATTACAAAGTGGAAAGTCCAGGGACTATATAGCAAGCCGCGGTGAATATTTGAATGCTAAAATTCTTGCCGTCTTTTTAGGTTTTGAATTTATTGATGCTAAGGATCTTATATTTTTTGATTCCAAGGGCAACTTTCTTGAAGATAAATCTTATGAAGAAATCCATAAGCTTAGGGAAAGCGGAAAAAAATATGTTATACCCGGGTTTTATGGAAGAGATTCAAGAGGAGAAATAAAAACATTTACAAGGGGTGGCGGAGATTTAACAGGCTCAATTATTTCTGCAGGTTTAAAAAGCGATTTATATGAAAATTGGACAGATGTATCAGGCTTTATGACTTGCGATCCGAAGATTGTAAAAAATCCAAAACATATTGACGTAATTACCTATAGGGAACTTAGAGAGCTCTCATATGCAGGAGCAAGCATCCTCCATGAGGAAGCAATCCTTCCGGTATCCAAGGCAGGAATCCCCGTAGTTATAAAGAATACTTTTAAACCTGACGATAAAGGAACAATGATACTTCCAGATGGAACCGAACATTTAGAAAATTCTTTAAAGGGAGTAACAGGTATAGCCGGAAGAAAAAATTTTACGGTAATTAATATAGAAAAGACAAAGATGAATAAAGATAAGGGTTTTCACAGAAAACTCATGTCAGTTTTGGAAGTCAATAATGTAATTATTGAACACATGCCATCAAGTATAGATTCCGTATCCTTAATAATTGCGGATAAGTACTTAACAGGAGGCATGGATTCTCTTATATCTGAAATCAAAACTTTTCTAAGGCCCGATAAGATAAAAATAACAAAGGGGATTGCCCTAATTTCTGTGGTTGGTAGAGGAATGATTAATCACATCGGGGTTTCTGCAAACCTCTTTAATGCCCTTGCCGAGGAAAAAATAAATATTCAGATGATAATTCAAGGCTCATCAGAAATGAATATAATTGTAGGCATAGATGAAAAAGATTTTGAAAATGCAATAAGATCAATTTATCAGGCATTCTTAAATTAAGATATTAAACAATATGTAAAAACAATAAATTTTATTTTAATTTCAAAGTCAAAAAATTCGTATAAAATAATAGAAATAAAATATGGCAAAATAAAGGTTTTAACCTCCTTATAAAATTTACAATAGGAAATTATTTGTTGATTTATCTGTACTATTTTATTGACAATAGTTTTCCTGTGATATAAAATATTAGTAACAAATAGACATAAGTTTAGCTTATGGTTATTTGAAAAAATTTTATAAGGAGGATTATTATGACTAAAAAAAGGATAGTTACTTTAATTATGGCTTTAGTCATGGTAGCAGTTACATTCACAGCTTGCGGAAGTAAAAATAAAGCAGCTGACAATGGAGCTAAAGAAAACGCTACCGCTACAGAAAACGCAGCAGGAGCATCAAGTGATGCAACAATTAAAGCTGAAGGAACACAAGAAACAGAAGGTGGCTATATATCTATAGCAACGGGTAATACAGGAGGTACATATTATCCTCTTGGGGGAGCTCTTTCTACTATTTTAAATGGTTCTAACTTAGGATATACAGCAACTGCTCAAGCAACTGGAGCTTCTGTTGAAAATCTGCAACTTATTGATAAGGGAGATGCAGAAATTGCACTAGTACAAAATGATGTTGCTTATTATGCAGTTAACGGTACAGAAAATTTTCAAGGAAATAAACTTGACAAAATCAGAGGTTTATGTACCCTATATCCTGAAGTAGTTCAAATTATTGCTTCTAATGATTCAGGCATAGAAAAGATTGAAGACTTGAAGGGCAAAAAAGTTGCAGTTGGAGATCCGGGTTCCGGAACTGAAATAAACGCAAAACAAATTTTAGCTCTACACGGTTTATCTTATGATGATTTAGGAAAGTGTGATCACTTATCATTCTCAGAAGCAACAGATCAAATTAAGAGTGGACAAATTGATGCAGCATTTGTAGTTGCAGCTATTCCATCTTCATCAGTTACTGAACTTGCTACAACCTATGACGTACATTTAGTACCAATTGACGAAGCAAAAGCTAATGAATTAATGGAAAAATATCCATATTATGTTCATTTGAATGTAAATCCTACAGAATATAGAAATCAAAAAGATAATATTTCTGTAGTTGCAGTTCAATCAATGTTGGTAGTAAGTTCTGAAATGTCAGATGCTGATGCTTACAATATTTGTAAATTGTTATTCGATAATCTTGATGTAATGAAAGAATCACACGCAAGAGGCGGAGACATTACACTTGATACAGCTTTAGACGGTATGAGTATTGAACTTCATCCGGGTGCTCAAAAATTCTTTGATGAATCAGCTAAAAAATAATGAAATTTAATAATAAGAAAATTGGAAGAAAGTATTTTCTTCCAATTCTCTTTATTCTAATAGCCTTTATAATTGTTCTGGCCTCAATAAGGATAAATGTTTTATTTATAAGAGATAATTTTACCAAAGATTTAAAAAAGGTTGAATATATTAAGAAAGACAGTTTATTTGGAATTATTTATACCCATTCAGTTATGCTTACAGAAACAAGTGATTGGTATAAGGCTGAAGGTGATAAACTTATTCTCATGGAAGAGAGATATAATTCCCAGGGAGCAGGTTTACCGGTAAATTTAATTTATAAATTTAAACATGAAAAGGGTGGAGATTTTGTTCTTTATGATATGAACGTTCCCTTTGACAGTTTCATTTATAGGACAGGGGCAGTAATAGCAAATCATAGGCTTAAAATTGGTGATAAAATAGAATATTTTCTTGAATTTTCAGAGCCACGTGAGGCTTTAGAATTCACTACAAAAAAAATTACTATTTTAAATTATTTATTAAGGAGGTGCCAAGTTGAGCGATAATAATAAAAAAGATACAGATAAAAAAATAGAAAATGATATTGATTTAAATTCTGTAAAAGAAGATAATATTAACGAAAATAAAGAAAGTGAAAATCTTAATAGAAATGAAGAAGTAAATAATGAAATTACTCACAATGCAGATGTTGACTTAACAGATAGCAAGGCAGCTGCTAAGAATGTTGATGAATTATTAGAAAAATATGATTTAGATTCAAGTAAACTTCGTAAACTGTCAGGAAAAACCGCTCTTATTGTTACAATTGTAGCAATTCTTATGTCTGCATTCCATCTATTTACAGCAGCAAGGGGAACCTTACTTGCTATGCAACAAAGATCGTTGCACTTGATTTTTGCTTTTTCTCTTGGTTTTGCCTTATATCCGGGTTTTAAGAAATCAAGCAAAAACAAGATAGATATACCTGACTGGATATTAATAATCTTGTCAATAGTTGTATGGGGTTATATATTCATGAATATAGAATACATAGCATTAAAGGGTGGAAAAATGAGTACCCTGGATGAAGTTTTCGGCGTTCTTGCAATTTTATTAACCTTAGAAGTAACAAGGAGAGTTGTAGGTCCAGAATTGCCAATAGTAACTATTGTATTCTTATTGTTTGCTTATTTTGGAAGACATATGCCGGGTATTTTAAACCATAGAGGATTTGGTGTAACAAGAATTGTTTCCCATATGTATATGACTACAGAAGGTATTATGGGTACGCCATTGGGTGTATCTTCAACATTTGTATTTATGTTTATATTGTTTGGATCATTCTTGGACAAAACAGGGGTTGGCCAATTTTTCATTGACTTTGCCTATGCACTTACCGGTTCAACCAGATCAGGTCCTGCCATGACATCAGTTGTATCATCAGGACTTATGGGTTCAATTTCAGGTTCATCAGTTGCAAACACAGTAACTACAGGTGCATTTACAATTCCCCTAATGAAAAAAGTCGGCTATGCTCCTTACTATGCAGGTGCAGTTGAAGCGACTTCATCAACAGGTGGTCAAATAATGCCGCCGGTTATGGGTGCAGCTGCATTTATAATGGCTGATTTTACAGGATTTCAATATATTGAAATAGTAAAAGCGGCAGTAATTCCTGCTATACTTTATTATATAGCTGTTGGAACAATGGTTCATTTGGAAGCTTGTAAAATAGGATTAAAGGGTTTACCAAGGGAACAATTACCAAAGATATCTAATATTTTATTAAAACAAGGGTATTTATTATTCCCCTTAATTGCAATTGTTTATATGTTGGTTAAACAACAACCTCCAATGAATGCAGCTTTAGCAGGTATTATTGTAGGTGTAGTAGTTGCATTAACAGCTTCATTAATTAAGAAAGATCAATCATTCACTTATAAATCAATATTGCAAGCTATGGAATCCGGAGCTAAGGGTGCTTTGGGAGTTGCCTGTGCCTGTGCTTGTGCAGGTATGATTGTTGGTGTTGTTACACTTACAGGATTTGGATTAAAAATTGCGGAAGTAATTGTAAAGATTGCCCAAGGAAGACTTATTCCAACATTAGTTTTAACAATGATTGCATCAATAATTTTAGGTATGGGACTTCCAACAACTGCAAAATATATTGTACTTGCCACAATGGCTGTTCCGGCTATAACAAAACTTGGTGTAAATTTAATGTGTGCTCACTTATTTATCCTATACTTTGGTGTAGTTGCTGACGTTACACCACCGGTTGCACTTGCAGCTTATGCAGGAGCAGGTATTGCAGGAGCAAATTCTATGAAGACAGGATTCCAGGCATTTAAGTTGGCTATAGGGGCATTTATAATACCGTATATATTTTGTATAAATCCACATTTAGTGCTGATAGATAAGGTTGTAGGTACTACAATATCCTGGTTACCAATAACTGCAGCTATTCCTAATATAATTACAGCACTTATAGGAACAATTTGTTTGGCGGCTTGTGTAGAAGGATACTTTTTTGGTAAATTAAGAGTATGGCAAAGAGTAATTTTAATAGTCGCCGCCTTAGGACTTCTTGATCCTAAAACTTTAACAGATGTTATAGGTTTAGCAGCCTTAGCATTAATCTATGTTAGCCAAAAGATTTTAAATAAAAAAAAGGTAGAAGTAAGTTAAAACAAATTTTTAAAACTAAAAATAAAAAATAGGAGTTGTAAGTAAATTTTTATTTGCAACTCTTTAAATTTAAGGAGAAAATAATGGATAATAGATTAATAGGTTTTTTTGATTCAGGGGTTGGAGGATTAAGTGTTGCCAAAGTTGGATTGAAAGAAATGCCAAAAGAATCATTTGTATATTTTGGAGATACGTTGAGAATGCCTTACGGAGTGAGAAGTAGGGAAGAGATTGAAAGTTTTACTTGTCAGGCCATGGAATTTTTTAAAAGTAAAAATGTAAAAATGGCAGTAATAGCTTGCAATACAGCAACCTGCTACGGAATAAAAAAAGCTAGGGAAATGTTTGATTTTCCAATATTTGGAGTAGTTGAACCGGCTGTAAAGACTGCATTAAAAACAAGTTCAAATGGGAAAATTGCATTAATTGCGACTGAAGGGACTGTTAAAAGTAATGTTTATAAGAACTATTTTGAATCTTATTCAAGTACTACGGAATTAATGCAAATAGGTTGCCCTGATCTGGTTGTAGCTATAGAAAAAGGTGATTATAGGGATGAAGTTATAATTCCTGTAATAAATAAGTATTTAAGGGAATTTGGAGATTTTGAATATGACAGTTTAATTCTCGGATGTACGCATTTTCCTCTAGTTGAAAAAACATTTGAAAAAATTTTAAAAACATATGATAGAGATGTTAAGCTTGTTAATCCTGCTAAAACAACCATAGAAGAAGTTAAAGAGTTTTTGAGTAAAGAGGATATGCTGGGAAATCATGATGAGGAGAAAATAGATTTTTATGTTTCCGGCTCAGTAGATAATTTTAAAGAAACTCTAAAAAAAGTTATAGACTTAAAGCCATATAAAGTTGGATTTAATCACAAGGAATTGGGTTAAATATAGATTAAACTTTGTTAAATTTTTTTAAGGGACCTTTATAGTTATTAGTATAAAAATATTAAGATGATTTATATGACTTATCTTTAACCTAAATATTTCTTGCGAAAAATTAGAATTTTGTAAAATTATTACAGCAAATTTAGTCTTTGCAAAACACATAAGGATAAATATACTTTAGTATCATTTTTTTGCTAACATAATTAATTAGATATAAAAAATAAGTTTTATAAAGGTACTTATCTGTTTTACTTTAGGTCATAAATATCTAAATATTTAAAAAGTCATAAAGCATCCTTTAATAATATACAAATTAAAATAATTATATAAACCGTTGGAGAGAAAATCCGGCGGTTTTTTAAAAATATTTTATACTTTAAAAATTATAAATTAATTAAACTTTAAACCATAAAAAGACCATTTGAAAAAATTAACAAGGTCCAAATTTTTAGTTATAAATTACTGGCTTGCTGAAGGTCAAGGGCGTTGGATTTATAATATATTTCAGTTATAAAGAGAGTGGATTTTTATTAGGGAAAAGCCTAAGGGGTTAGCCTTAAAAATAATCAAATATATTTTATAAATATTCTTAATATATTCAATATATAGCAAATAGTCCTAAAATTTTTAAAAATTTTATCCAATAATATTTTAAGCTGGCAGATAAAAAAATTTTAATTTTTCTTACTTTGATATTTTATATATCTTTGTGTCTACATAGTTCGGTTAATATTTTTTTAAAAATTATTTGAGTCTATAAAAATATTTAACAATTTAAAATGTTCCATTATACAGAATATATTTCTTTATATAAAAATTTAATCTATACTCTTGATTATTGGCATAAAAAGAATATAATTAATTTGTTAGCTTAATTTAATAAAAAGGAAGGGAGAAGTTTGAAAGAGAGCATAGATAATGTAATTTCCATAGATAATAAAACAAAAGAGCTTGTAAACAAGACTGAAAAGGAAATCCAAGAGATTAGGGATGACCTACAAAAAAAACTTATTAACATGGAAAACAAAACTCTTGAAGAAGCAAAGGATCTTGCTAAGAGTAAATATGAAGAAATAACCAAATCCTTTGAAGAAAGAGCTTCCTTAATCCTTAGTGAAAATAGGAAGAAATTAAAACAAGTTGAAGATGACTACAATAAAGAAGAAAATAATCTCATAGAAAAAGTTATTGAAATTATTTTAAACGAGGATGAATATGAGTAACTTTGTAGCAATTAATGCAAAAATTGATGCAATGTATGCTAAACTTCTAAATGATAAGGACTACGACAACTTATCTTCTATGGCATCTGTTTCATCTGCTATAGAATATTTAGAAAAGACTGAACTTCTTAAGGGTTTCAGTTTAGGGACAAGTATCAGTGAAGCGGAAGAAGCTTTGAATTTTTTTAGCTTCAGGGAACTGGACCGATTAACTAATTATCTTACAGGAGTCTATAGGTCTTTTCTTTTAGAGTATTTAAGAGAAGAAGAAATTGATTCTTTAAAAAAGGCTTTGCGGTTTTTAGTTCGTGATAGAAATCTTCCCAGTTATGACCTTTCTATCAGTGGGAAAAACTTTGATATCGCAGGGTTAGATGTAAAAACTTTTGTAGAGAAGCTTAAGGGTACAATTTATTATAATACCCTAAAAACTTATGTTGACGAATCTGATGAGCTTATCCTTTTTTATATGGAAATGAATTTGGATAAACTGTATTTCAATAGGATTTACGAAACTGTAAAAAGCTTTGATAAGGAAAACAGCGAAGAATTTTCAAAAATTTTTGGAAGAAAAATTGATGTTACCAATTTAAGATGGATTTATAGAGGTTCTGTTAATTATAGGCTTTTGCCTGAAGAACTTTTAAATTTTGTCATCTTTGGCGGCAAATATTTGAGTTTTGAATCTTTAAAAGATATGTGTTATCTTGACAACAAAAGAGCTTATAAAGAAATAGTTAAAAATACACCTTATGAAATTCTTTTTGATGAAAATGGAGAAATTGTTGACAACATGTCTATTAAGGCCAATAGACAGGTTAATGATTTTGCCCTTAGGGAATTTAATAAGTCTCATACTAACTTAGGTCACCTATTGAGTTTTTTAATTATTTTTGAAGCCCAAATTAAAGATATTAAAATCTTTATGGAAGCTCTAAGGCTGGGAATGAGCAAAAGTAAAATTTATGAATATCTTGTAAATGTAAGGAAGTGAAATTATGGCAGTTGAACAAATGAGAATGTTGAATGTTATGGCTCCTTTGGAAAACATGGATAACATTATCCTGGATATTCTAAAGGCAAAATCAGCCCAATTCGTTTCATCTCAAAACCAATTGGATAAAAATAACTTTGTATTCAGCTTAGAAGATGAAAGAAATCTTGAAAGAAATATAGAGCTAAATTACATTACGACCTTTAAGACAAACTTAAAGAATCAGGAAAATGTAAAAAGAGCAAGGGAAGTAATGGAATTTTTAAAAATTGACGAAGTTGATGAAGAATTTTTGGACAAAGTTGATCTTTCCATTGATTTTGACAGTTTTTATGCTCAAATGAAAGAAAAAATGACCCGTTCTTCTGAGATTATTGAGAAATTAAAGGCTGTAGAAAGTATAGAGCAAAACTATAAATTATTTAAAAATGTAAATATTGAACTTGCTGAATTATCCAACATGGAGTATTTTACTGTTAGGTTTGGAATATTGGATAAAGACGGAAGGTTAAGGTTAAAAAGGTCTTACGATACTATAGTTGCGATGATTTTTCATACCGGAACAATTGACAATAATGAAATTTACCTGGCAATTTATCCCAATGATATGCAAAAGGAAATGGATAGGGTTCTAAAATCTTTAAATTGGAGAGATATAGATCTTTCAGTTAAAGAAAGAGGGACAGCAACAGATATTTTATTAAACCTAAAAAAGAATGAAACAGATTTAAAGAAAGAATTATTTGATATAGGAGCCTTTAAAGAAGACCTTTATAAAAATAAGAGAGAAGAACTTATGACCACCCTTGCTTCCATGCTTGTGTATGAAAAAATTGAAGGTGTTAAGAAATTTCTCTCTAAGAGTAAAAGATACTTCTACTTATCCTGCTGGGTCGGTCTTAGCGATATGGAAAGATTAAAGGATATTCTTTTTACGTATGAAGACTTGAGTTTGGCTTTTATAGAACCTGAAAAAGATGTAAATCCGCCTACAAAGTTAAAAAATATTAAATTCTTTAAACCATTTGAAATGCTCATAAATATGTATGGAACACCTAATTATAATGAAATTGACCCGACACCATTTTTAGCAATAACATATATGATTTTATTCGGCGCTATGTTTGGTGACTTAGGTCAAGGTGCTGTATTTTTAATAGCAGGATTTTTATTGGCAAGAAAAAATGAAAACTTTGGAGGCCTTTTGAAAAGAATGGGATTTTCCTCCATGGTTTTTGGGCTTCTTTACGGATCAATATTCGGTAAAGAAGATATAATAAGAGGAATTTGGTTTAAACCCTTTTACAACATAAATAAAACTTTAGTAATAGCAATATATTTTGGTATAGTACTATTATTTATTTCATATATCCTGGGCATAATCAACAGGCTAATGAGAAAGGAAACTTTTGATGCAATATTTGATAAAGAAGGTTTGATGGGCGTTGTAATATTTTTTGCAATGATTAATATAGGTACAAGTGTCATGGGCGGAAAATCTTTAATCCCTATCAACCTTGCCCGTTACATGATTTTACTGGCTTTAATTTTAATGATTGGAAAAAGAGCAATTAAAACCATGGTAACAAAAAAACTACCTCAAACTTCTGCCGGAGACTATTATATAGAAGGATTATTCGGATTGATTGAAGCACTTTTGTCAACAATGAGCGGAATTATATCTTTTATTAGGGTTGGGGCCTTTGCCATTAACCACGTCGGTTTGTTTCTGGCATTTCAAACCCTCTCAGAAATGATAGGAAAATTTCCGGGAAATATGTTGGTATTAATTTTGGGAAACGTTGTTATTATTGGCCTAGAAGGACTTATTGTTTTTATACAATCCCTAAGGCTGGAATATTATGAAATGTTTAGTAAGTATTATAAGGGCGATGGATATGAATTCCGCCCCGATTATGTAAATTTAAAAGAAAATTAAAGGAGATAAGAATGGAAAAGTTAATGATTTTATCAATTTTAGCATTATTGGCAATTTTTGGAAGTACAGGATATTTCATCCTATCAAAAACAAAGAAGTCTCAAAAATTTATGAAAGCTTTTGTTAGACTTAATTTATTAATATTTGTACCTGTTATAGTATTTGGTGTTATTACCCTGGTACCGGAAATTACTAGAGCTGCAGGAGAAGGACCTTCACAAGGGAACGGTCTGGGATTTTTAGCCGCAGGTCTTTCAACAGGTCTTGCATCAATCGGGGCAGGATTTGCAGTATCCCAAGTAGGAGCCGCAGCAATAGGAGCAATTTCAGAAGACTCATCAATCTTAGGTAAGACAATGATTTATTTAGGACTTGCAGAAGGTATAGCTATTTATGGACTTATAATATCTATTATGATTTTAGGTAGATTATAATGAAATCAGTACTTATAACTGACAGTAGAGATATAGTTACAGGGCTGAGATTAGCAGGAGTTAAAGGAATATATTGTAAAAATAAGGAAGAACTGAAGAAAAATCTTTTAAATACCGCAAGTGATAAAAATGTTGGAATAATTATTTTAACAAGAGGCGTTGAAGCTAAAATAGAAGATGAAATTTTACAAGTAAAAAAGCAAAAAATGCCCCTAGTTGTCACCATACCGGATTTGAAAAATGATTTGGAGGATGATTTTATTCTTAAATATATTAAAGACTCCATTGGAATAAAGATAAGTTGATGAGGTTTATATGATTTTACTGGAAAATAAAATTTCAATATTCACTAATATGGTTTATACCAAAAAAAGTGAAGAATGCAGAGAAAAACTGGAAAATGAAAAAAAATTATATGATAGAAAAATAAAAGAAAAAAAGGATGAGCTTGAAAAGTCAGCTGCTGAAATAGTAAGAAGAAGAGTAGGACTTGCAAATAAAAATGGCTATGAATTAGTTTCTAAAGCTCATGAAGAAAATCGTATTGCCGAGCTGCGTGAAGGAGAAAGACTATTAGATAAGCTTTTAGAAAAAGTAAGAATAAGACTTAAAGATTATACCAAGAGTGAGGCATATGCTAAATATGTAATTTATACATTTTCAAAGGCTATGGAAGATGTAAATGACGATCAAATCATAGTGCATATGTTAGAAGCTGACAGTCATATCCTGAAGGAAAGAATTTTAGAGAAGGCTAAGGCATATAGCATTCAAGTGGAATTCAAAAAATTACCTGAAAAATTTATAGGCGGAGTTATAATTTCAGATAAATTGGAAAGCTATGAGATAAACTTAACCTTGTCTGAAAAAATAGATGATAGTCGCTATAAGATTGGTTCAATGTTACATTTGAGTGTGAAAGAGGTGGAAGATTGAATACAGCTTATATAAAAAGTGTAGACGGCCCGGTAGTAATCGGCTACAACATGAAGAACTTTAAAATTCGTGAAATGGTTGTAGTTGGAGAAGAAAAGTTAATAGGTGAGGTAATTTCCATTGAAGGAGATTTAGGCACAGTCCAAGTTTATGAGGAAACGCAGGGTCTTAGGGCAGGAAGTCCAATAACTTCAACAGGAGCTCCCCTTTCTGTAAAATTGGGTCCCGGTCTTTTATCAAACATGTTTGACGGTATCGAAAGACCCCTTACAAGAATAAGGGAAAAACATGGTAACTTTATGCCTGAAGGGATCGGACTTATTTCTTTGGATACAGAAAAATTATGGGATTTGCATTTTCTTGTAAACAATGGAGATACAGTTCATGAAGGACAGATATTTGCAGAAGTTCCTGAAACTGAAATTATTACCCATAGAATTTTAATACCTGTTGGAGTAAGCGGAAAAGTTGTGTCAAGACTTGAAGACGGCAAATATAACATTGAAAAAGAATTATTGCAAGTACAAGATGAAGATGGAAATCTTGTGCCGGTAAAGATGAGTCAGGATTGGCCGGTCAGAGTTTCAAGACCCGCTATGGAAAGACTTTCGATAAATAAGCTTTTAATAACAGGTCAAAGAGTTTTTGATGTTTTCTTCCCGTTGGCAAAAGGTGGAACAACAGCAATACCCGGAGGGTTCGGTACAGGTAAAACAATGACCCAGCACCAAATTGCCAAGTATTGTGATGCTGATATTATTGTATATATCGGTTGCGGTGAACGTGGAAATGAAATGACAGAAGTTCTTGAAGACTTCCCTAAATTAATTGACCCTAACAGTGGAAAACCCTTGATGGCAAGAACAATTTTGATTGCAAATACATCAAATATGCCTGTTGCGGCACGTGAAGCAAGTATTTATACAGGAGTTACCATTGCAGAATACTTTAGAGATCAAGGCTATCATGTTGCCTTGATGGCAGACTCAACATCACGTTGGGCAGAAGCCTTAAGAGAAATTTCAGGTCGTTTGGAAGAAATGCCTGCTGAAGAAGGCTACCCGGCATACCTGCCTTCAAGAATTGCTGAATTTTATGAAAGAGCCGGTTATGTTAAAAGTTTATCCGAGAAAGAAGGCTCAGTAACCCTAATTGGTGCAGTATCACCTGCCGGCGGGGACTTTTCAGAACCTGTGACAGAAAATACCAAGAGGTTTGTAAATGTATTCTTGGCCTTAGATAGGGACCTTGCTTATGCAAGACACTATCCTGCAATAAATTGGATTAATTCTTACTCCCAATATATAAGCCAACTTAAAAATTATTATGATATCAATCTTGATGGTGACCTACCGGATTTAAGAGCAAAATTTTTAGATCTTCTCCATCAAGAAGCTAAATTAAATGAAATTGTAATGCTTGTAGGTGAAGATGTTCTTCCTAACGAATCAAGATTAATTCTTGAAATTGCAAGAGCTGTGAAGGTTGGTTTCCTTCAACAAAATGCCTTTAATGCAACAGATACCTTTGTCCCCTTGGACAAACAATTTGAAATGTTAAAAACAATTGATTTGCTTTATGAGGAAGGGAAAAAAGCTTTAAAATATAACATCCCTATTTCTATAATTAGAAATGAAGACCTTTATTCAGAAGTTATGAACATGAAGTATAACATTGGCAATGACCAAATGGATAAGTTTGTGGAACTGAATAATAAGATAAGAAGTTTTTATTCCAACCTAATGGCAAAGTATGAGGTGAAAGAATGAAAAAAGAATATTTCACTTTAAGAAAAATAGAAGGTTCCCTAATTGAACTTACAAACCTTCATCAAGTAGAATATGGCGAAGTAGTTAAAATAAAATCAAAAACTACTGACGAAACCCAAGTTGGTGAAGTAGTAAAAATTATTGATGATACTTGTTTAGTTCAAGTTTATGGAAATAATATGGGAGTGTCAGCTACCAATACAGGAATTGAATTTACTGGAGAACCTTTTGAAATTCCCCTTTCTAAAGAAATTTTGGGCCGCGTTTTTAACGGCATAGCAGAACCTATAGATAGGGGTGGAGATATTTACTCAGGTAAATTTTACAATGTTAGCGGCAGACCAATAAATCCCGTTGCCAGAGAATATCCCAGAAACTTTATTCAAACAGGAATTTCTTCAATTGACGGACTTATGACCTTAATTAGAGGTCAAAAGCTCCCGATATTTTCAGGGTCCGGACTTGACCATAACGAACTGGCTGCCCAAATTGTAAGGCAGGCAAAAATTTCCGGAGATAAAAATGAAAATTTTGCCATAGTATTTGCAGCCATAGGGGTTAAGCACGATGAAGCTGACTTTTTTAGAGATGCCTTTAAAAATGCGGGAGTTAATGAAAGAGTAGTAATGTATATAAATTATGCAGATGACCCTATAATGGAAAGGCTAATAACTCCAAAGTGTGCCTTAACTGCTGCGGAATATTTGGCCTATGAAGAAAATACCCATGTTCTTGTTATCATGACGGATATTACTTCTTATGCAGAAGCCTTGAGAGAAGTTTCTTCAGGCAGGGAAGAAGTTCCGTCCCGTAAAGGTTATCCCGGACACTTGTATTCAGACTTGGCAGCCCTCTATGAAAGGGCGGGAATGATTAAAAATATTGACGGTTCTGTAACCCTTATTCCTATACTTACAATGCCCTCAGATGATATCACCCATCCGATAGCTGACTTAACCGGATATATTACAGAAGGACAAATAGTACTATCACGTGACTTGCAGGCGGGCGATATTTATCCTCCGATAAATATACTTCCATCACTTTCAAGACTTATGAAAGACGGTATAGGGGAAGGCTTTACAAGAGAAGACCATGCAGACCTTTCCGCTCAACTTTTTTCATCATATTCAAGAGTACAAGATGTTAGAGCCCTGGCACAAATTATCGGACAAGACGATCTTTCAACTTCAGATAAAAAAATGCTTGAATTTGGAGAAGCTTTTGAAAAAGAATTTTTATCTCAAAGAAGTGATGAAAACAGGTCAATAGATGAAACTCTTGACATAGGTTGGAAACTGCTTAGAGTTTTGCCTCGTGAATATCTTGACAGAATCAGCCCAAAATATTTAGATAAATATTTAGGTGATAAAAATGGCAACTAAAATAGTTCCCACCAAAGCCAATTTATTGGCAATAAAATCACAGCTGGCTTTTGCAAAAAAAGGTTATGAGCTTTTGGATAAAAAAAGAACAGTCCTTATTAAAGAAATTATGGACTTAAATAAAAAAGCTGAAGGCTTACAAAATGATATTAAAGCCACCTTTTCATCCACTTATGATTCCTTAAAATCAGCTACCGTATCTATGGGAAGTGATGCTCTTTGGGAAATAGCAAAGGGGGTTGCTCCTGAAGAAGACTATGAAATTATCAATAGGTCTGTTATGGGAGTTGAGATACCTGAGATAAAATTCAACAAAAAAGAAGTAAGGACTGAATATTCTTTTCATAATTCATCTATGACTTTGGATGAGGCAAGTATAAATATGCAAAATTTATTGTACTTAATTTACGACTTGGCCCAAGTTGAATCTTCGTGTATCAGGTTGGCTAATGAAATAAAAAAGACAGTAAAAAGAGCCAACGCATTGGACAAAATTCAAATTCCCAAGTTTGAAAACACTATTAAGTATATAGAGGATATATTAGGCGAAAAAGAAAGAGACGACTTTTTCAGAATGAAGAAAGTCAAAAAAAAGAAAAATATAAAGATAAGTTGATTATTTTTTTAGGTTTATTATTGGACTTGTATTTTTAATACAGGTCCAATTTTATAGGACTTCTATAATTAATCTAAAAGTTAAAATGGAAAAGTAAATTTTAATATAATAAAATAGCTGATTTTAGAGAAATTACTAAAATAATATTGAAGTTTATTTAGTTTTATTATATAATATCTTCATGCCGAAAGGCGACTCTTTTCTATGGGAGGAGGGATATTTTGTCAGAAATTAGGGTTGGAGAAAATGAATCTTTAGATAATGCTCTTAAGAGATTTAAGAGACAATGTGCCACTAGCGGAGTTTTAAAAGAAGTTAGAAAAAGAGAACACTATGAAAAGCCAAGTGTCAGAAGAAAGAAAAAATCTGAAGAGGCACGCCGCAAAAAACATAAATTCTAAAGAAGGTGAAATATGTCTATTAAAGACAAATTAATGGCAGATTTAAAAGAAGCGATGAAAAGCCATAGCAAACTGCGAAAAGATGTTATAACTTTAGTTCGTTCAGCCATTAAGCAAAGAGAAGTTGATGAACGTATAGAGCTCACTGACGAAGATATTCTCGGAATTATATCAAAACAATTAAAAGAAAAAAAGTCATCAATTGAAGAATTCAAAAAAGGTAACAGAGAAGATTTAGTAAAACAAACTGAAGAGGAAATAGAAATACTTTTAGAATACTTACCCAAACAACTTAGTGAAGATGAACTTAGGGTAATTGTTAAAGAAACTATTGAAAAAGAAGGAATTTCCTCAATGAAAGAAATTGGAAAATTGATGAAAGCTGTAATGCCTCAAGTAAAGGGAAAAGCAGATGGCAATGCAGTTAACAAAATAGCTAGAGAATTGTTAAATTAACCTGGGCATAACCCGGGTTTTTTTATTGTAAAAATAAAAATTTCATTTTTCTTTGATTTAAAATATACTGAGAAAGTGACTTTAATTAGAAAGAGATGGTAAGCATGCAAGAAAAAAATCATAAGGATATTTTAAAAACTCCCTTGGGAAATATGGAGCTTATTACTTATAAAAATAAAATATTAACCTTGCAATTTACCGAGGAAGAGATTAATGGAGAAACAATTTTATCAAGCCCTTTAGCGGAAAGATTAAAAATTGAGTTGGAAGAATATTTTGCAGGAGAAAGATATAATTTTGATTTACCCCTATACCAAAGGGGGACATATTTTCAAAAAACAGTTTGGCAAGCCCTTAAAAAAATCCCCTACGGCCAAACCAAAACCTACAAAGAAGTGGCGGAAGAAATTGGCAGATCTCAAGCGGCTAGGCCGGTTGGCGGGGCTTGCAATAAAAATAAAATCCTTATCCTTATTCCCTGCCATAGGGTTATAGGTTCTAATGGGTCATTAACAGGTTATAGACCGGGAATTTATTATAAGAAAAAATTGTTGGATCTTGAAAAAAATTACTATAAATTAAATAAGACCCAAAAAATTTGATCTAAAAATAAATTTCCCTAAAGCTTTTTATTGCTTAAAATATTAAGGTAAGGTTCAAAAAAAGGCATTTACTTTACAATAAATATTTTTTTAATTGATATGTTGTAAAATTAAATGCGACACAAATAAAAAGTATAAAAACTCATACTAAATTCGTGTAAAATGTAAATAACGACAAAAACTAACACGGAGGTCAATACGAGCTATAAACATCTATCACTAAACGAAAGAAATAAGATAGATGTATTAAAAAAAGAAGGCTATTCTTCCAGAAGAATAGCGAAAATTTTGTAATTATCATTTAACCTTCATGGCTAAATAAAGCTTAAAGCAATAAGCTATAATAAATTTTATTATATAAACAATTTAAGTTTTTAAACTGATTTATTTCTTATTGTAAAAATATAAATAATTATATTTATTTTTTTATAAAGGGGTAAAAATACTTTGAAAGTAGGAGATAGGAAGATGAAAAAATTTATAACAATTTTAATTTTTTTGGCACTAATTTTTAATATATCCTTAATATTTGCCCAGAAGGAAATAAGTTATAATAAAACCTATAAGGTCGCAACAGCAAATTATTATGGAGAAAGTTCAAAGGTCCTAGATTCATTGGAAGGTCCTAAACAAGATTCAACGGCAAGTACCTTATATAATATTTTGCTAAATAAAAACTTTCATCGAGTTTTATTAACCTTAGCTCTTATGGGTCTTGTTTTTGAAATTTTTACTCCGGGCTTCGGCTTTGGAGGGATTTTATCAATAATTTGCTTTTTATTATTTTTTATAGGAACATTTTCTGCAGGGAGGGCAAGTATCAGCAGTTTAATATTATTTATCATAGGGATAATTTTAATTTTTATCGAAATTTTAATACCGGGCTTCGGCTTGCCTGGAATTTCAGGTCTAATACTCATGGCTTTAGGTTTGATTTATGCAATGGGAGATTTGACCTTTGCCCTAATTTCCTTGGCCTTAGGTCTTGTTATTTCTTTAATTTTAGCAGCTGTATTGCTAAAACTTGGTTTTACAACAAAATTATTTGATTATATTTTAAAAAATAACAAGGCATCAAGTGAAAGAGGATTTACAAGTGTTGATACACCTGACATTCAAATTGGCGATAAGCTTATAAGCATAAGTCCCTTAAAGCCTGTTGGTTATGCCAAACTAACAGGTCAAGAGGGAGATGAAAATTCATCTAAGAAATTTGAAGTAATTTCTTCAAATTCTTATATAGACAAAAATCAAGAAGTGGTGGTAACAAATATTGCCGGTTCTAAGATTTTTGTAGAAATAAAAAAATAAAGGAGTATTTATGTTAAACTTTGTTAGAATTAGTTCCGTAGGAATCATATTACTTGTATTTGTTATCTTAGTTGTATTTTTTTCTTTTGTACCTGTTGGCTTGTGGATAACAGCTTTTTTCTCAGGAGTAAGAATAAAAATATCAGATTTGGTAGGAATGAAATTAAGACGTGTAAGACCGTCAAGAATAGTTAATCCCATGATAAAGGCGACAAAAGCCGGGCTTGATCTTGAAATTGCAGGACTCGAAGCCCACTATTTGGCAGGAGGTAATGTAAACACTCTTGTAGACGCACTTATTGCAGCTCAAAGGGCAAATATTCCCCTACAATTTGAAAGAGCGGCAGCCATAGACTTGGCGGGCAGAAATGTTTTAGAAGCTGTTCAAGTCAGCGTAAATCCAAAAGTAATTGAAACTCCCAATATTTCAGCCGTTGCTCAAGACGGTATTGAAGTTATTGTTAAGGCAAAAGTTACTGTTAGAGCAAATATTGATAGACTTGTTGGGGGCGCCGGAGAAGAAACAATTATAGCCAGAGTTGGAGAGGGAATCGTAACAACAGTCGGCTCATCAAAGGCCTACAAGGCAGTTTTGGAAAATCCAGATTCAATTTCTAAAGTTGTCTTGGAAAAGGGGCTTGATTCCGGAACAGCTTTTGAAATTTTGTCAATAGATATAGCTGATGTAGATGTCGCAAGAAATATAGGAGCAAGACTTCAAACCGACCAAGCAGAAGCTGACAAGAGAATAGCTGAAGCAAAGGCTAGCGAAAGACGTGCTATGGCCCTTGCCCGTGAACAGGAAATGAAGGCTGAAGTAGAAGCCATGAGGGCAAAAGTTGTTGAAGCCGAATCCGAAGTTCCTATAGCTATGGCTGAAGCTTTAAAATCAGGTAATTTAGGAGTTCTTGACTATTATAAGATAAAAAATTTAAATTCCGACACAGATATGAGAACTGCAATTTCTAAAGTAACAGACAAAGGAAAAAAGGAAAATAAACAATGATGTTTCACACTTTTTTTGCCCTAATTAGGCCTCTGATTTTCCCTCTTATTATTATTTTGGTATTTAGAAAAATTCAATATAATAATGTAAAAAACAGGGCTAAAAATAAAAATGCACAAGATGAAGAAACATCTTATGCACAAAATCTTAAATATTATAAAGATAGGGAAAAAGAGTTTAAAAAAGAGGCTAAAAAAAGCAATAATGCCTTAAAGAAGGTTCTTGATAGTGATAATTACAGTTTTAGAGATTTAAAAGATCAGACAAAGAGCCTTAATCTTGATAAGACTTTAAGTGATTTAGAAAAATTCTTAGAGGCAAATAAAAATGCACAAAATACCATGGCCGGGAAATTTGTAAAAAATTTTTTAGCCAATAAAGTAAATAAAAAAGCAGGGACTTTTGACAATAAAGCTTATCTAAAAAAAGTCCAAGAAGAAAAAAAACAAACAGAGGAATATTATAAAGATCTTGAAAAGAAGGAAGAAGCTTATAGGTTTGATACAAAAAAAGAAGCAGAGGTCCTAGGTCAAAAAGAAGAAGCGATTATTGAAAATAAAGGTGACCTCAATTTTTTGGATTCCGACCTTGCAAATGCAGTGGTATTAAAAGAAATTTTAGATAAGCCTCTTTCTTTGAGGTAGGTTGTTTAAGACCTTTAGTATTAATAATATTAATTATATTTATAATATTTTGATGCAAATTAAATATTTAATTTTCTCAATAAAAAAGTAGCAAGGTTTTTTTGCTACTTTTTTTAAAATAATATAATTATTTAGCTGTTCTTTCTAACAAAATTCTTCTTATATCCTTCATTAAATAAAGACTGCCGCACCACAAAAGCAAATTATTTTTACCTGTAATTAGGTCCAGGGTCTTATGAACAGCTTCCTCCCTATTTGTAAATTTATAAATTTTTTTATGACTAAAGGACTTAAATAAATTGTAAAGGTCATCAACTGAGCTTTTTCTGTCTGAATCAATTTCTGTCAATACAATTTCATCAGCTACGGCTGCCATTTTTTTAATTATTCCTTCCCTATCCTTATCTTTTAAAAGAGAGAAGCCAAGAATCAGTTTATCGTATTTGAATTTACTTAAATTAGCCAGCAAGGCATCAATAGATTCATTGTTGTGAGAGCCGTCAATTAAGATCAAGGGGTTCTTACTTATTATTTCAAGTCTGCCAGGATTTTTAGCCTTTTGGATACCAGACTTTATTTTATTATCATCCAAGGAAAAAACATTTTTCAAATAAGTTAGGATAACTAAGGCCAGTGTTGCATTATAGATTTGGTGGTGACCGATTAAGTCGGTTTTAACATTTTTATATGTTCTAAAAGAAAATTCATTACCATCCATGTCTTCTCTTATGATTTTTACTTGGTCAAAAGAAAAACTGCTGACTTGAGAATGCATTTCTTTGGCAATTATTTTCAATTCATTCTCAGCCTCCTTACTTTGAGGATAGGTAAAAGTTGGGCAGTTTCTTTTAATTATTCCACCCTTTTGCCAGGCAATTTCTTTTAAATTTTTTCCAAGAAGATTTGTATGGTCTAAAGAAATACTTGTAAAAGCACTTAGTAAGGGTTTCTTCATAACATTGGTGGCATCAAATCTTCCTCCCATACCGACTTCTATTATAGCAAGGTCAACATTTTTCCTATAAAAATATAAAAAAGCACAAGCAACTTGAATTTCAAACCCTGTAGCATATTTATCAATTTTATCCATTTGACAGACTATAGGATAAATAATTTTTAAGATTTCATCATAAGCTTTGTCGGAAATATTTTCCCCGTTAATTTTTATGCTTTCATTAATATTTGTTAAAAATGGTGAGGTAAAAGTTCCGACCGTATAGCCGTTATTAACCATAGAGCTTTCCAAAAAAGCTACAAGAGACCCCTTGCCGTTTGTTCCGGTAATATGAATGGTTTTTATTTTATCTTGGGGATTTCCAAGTTTTTCTAAAAGTAATGCCACATTTTCAACAGTAAAATCTACCATTGGAGTTTTTCTATTTTTCAACCAATTTATCATTTCAGCTTCCTCTTTTATTGCAATAATATTAATTTTATTCTATAATGGATACTAACAGAGTAGGTAAAGAGCGTCAAGTGCTAAGAAATGGGTTGTTGTTCTTAGACGAAAGCATAGTCTTATGATTCTTTATTGCGGCCGCTGTTTAGCTCTCTCTTATTTTTAAGAAAGGAGCTTTTTTTATGGAAAAAAATATTATGTCTACAAAAACTTTGACAAGATCTGCTATCTTAGTTGCCTTATCAGTTATTTTAACCAGATTTTTGTCAATAATGGTCACACAAACTCTAAGGGTGGGAATAGGTTGGATGCCTATAATTCTTACAGGGACGCTTTACGGGCCTGTAGTTGGAGCAATATGTGGCTTAGTTGAAGACTTGGTGGGGATTGCAATTAATCCTCAAGGTACTATTCACTTCGGTTTTACCCTGTCATCAATTTTAACGGGAATGATACCGGGACTTTTATCTTATTTTTTTATGAAAAATAAGTCGGATAATCAAATTATTGCAGTTTCCTCTATAGTAGTTGCTATAATTGTTCATAGCGGTTTAAATACCCTATGGCTATCCCAACTTTATGGCACGGGATTTTTAATCTTATTGCCGACCAGAGCTATTAAAATTGTTATTGAAACAATTGCAGTTATTGTAAGTGGACAAATCACTAATAAATTTATTAAAAAAGTTAGTTAGGGAACTTTTTTATATATAAGAATAAATTTATTAATTAAAGAATCATTTAGGAACTTTTCAAGTTTCTCAAACTGATGACAAAGTTAAACCCTTTTGCTAAGAATATCCTAAGTAAAAAATTGTGTAGCTTTCAAATTGAAGAACTTCGTTTAAAATCACACTGTTTGAACTTTAGTGAGTTTGTGATTTTAGAAGTTCGAAATTTAGAAAGCACCAATTTTTGGAGTTTGATATTCGTGCAAAGGGTTTGTCTACAATCTCAGGAACTTTTCAAGTTCCTTTTTTTTATTTTCAAGGCTTTTAATTTATTTTTCATGTGCTATAATATTCTAGCTTGCTTATAAAAGAAAATGAATATATTATAAATTTAGGGAAGGCGAGATGAAATGACAAGCAAAGTTTTAGTTGGTCTTAGAAATAAATTAAAAAAATTTGTAAAAAAACCGGAATTATTAATAAGCTTATCTTTTGTTTTATTAATACTTATCGGGGCAGTCCTTTTAAACCTGCCGATTTCTTCAAGTAATGGAAAATCCATAGGCTTTGTTGACGCTTTATTTACTTCAGCTTCAGCCTCATGCGTTACAGGTCTTGTAGTAAAAAATACTGCTTATTATTGGACTGCATTTGGAAAGCTTGTAATAATAATTCTTATCCAAATAGGGGGTCTGGGAACTATGGTAATCATATCCCTGATTTCATTGATTCTTAAGCGAAAAATAGGACTTTCAGAAAGAGTTTTGATAAAAGAAGGAACGGGAATGGATTCTTATAGCGGGATTGTAAAATTATCCAAGCATATAATTTTATTCTCAATTTTTGTAGAATTATTGGGAGCCTTATTCTTATTTATAAGATTTTCCAACCTTTATGGTCCTTCAAAAGGTCTTATATTTTCTCTATTTCATTCGATTTCAGCCTTTTGTAATGCCGGTTTTGACATAATCGGAAATTCATTGGTACCCTTTAAGGGAGATACAATTATTAATTTGACTATATGTTTTTTGATAATTATTGGAGGTTTGGGTTATACAGTGTTTTACGACCTCTATAAATGCCGCAGATTTGAAAGACTCAGCCTACATTCAAAAGTTGCCTTATCTATCACCGGTCTTTTAATTCTAGTTGGAAGTATAGGGTTTTATATACTGGAGCATAGGGAGATATCAATGTATGGCTTTTCAGAAAAAGAAAAAATTTTGTCATCCTTTTTTATGTCCGTAACTTTAAGAACTGCAGGCTTTAATACCCTTGATATTTCTAAAATAAACGGTCCTTCAATGGTCCTTGGAATAATCTTAATGTTTATAGGTGCATCTCCGGCTTCTACAGGCGGCGGTATTAAGACCACAACTTTCGGTGTACTTTTAATGAGTGCATTTTCAGTATTAAGAGGTGATGAGGAGGCCTCCATCTTTAAGAAGAGGATACAAACTGAAACAATTTTAAGAGCTCTAACAATATTTTTTATAGCATCAGCTCTGGTATTAATTACATCTATGGCAATAACACTTATAGAAAGTGAAAAATTTCAGTATTTGGATGTTTTGTATGAAACAGTTTCAGCCTTTGGCACTGTAGGAATATCAAGAGGCATAACAGGCGATCTTAAAGGCATGTCAAAAATAATTTTAACCTGCCTTATGTTTCTTGGAAGAGTTGGACCTACAACTGCCGCCATCGGGCTTTTAAAGAGAAAAAATAAAAAATTAACTAAATATGCTAAGGGAAAAATTATAGTGGGGTAATAAAATGAGAAATTTTGTAGTAATTGGCTGTGGAAGATTCGGTTCCACTGTTGCCAAAAGATTATATGAATTAGGTCAAGATGTAATGGCTGTTGATAAAGATGAAGAACTTATAAATAAAATTTCATCTGATGTAACAACAGCAGTAGTATGTGATGTGGCAGATGAAAATGCCGTAAAAGAACTGGGCTTGTCAAATTTTGACGTTGCAATAGTAAGCGTTGCCCAAAACTTGGAAGCTGAAATTATGGGTGTTTTATCTTGCAAAGAAGCTAATATTAAAAAAGTAATTGCCAAGGCATCAAATAAGAGATCGGCAGAAATTTTAAAAAGAATTGGTGCTGATAAAATAATTGAGCCGGAAAGAGAAATGGGTTACAGATTGGCAGATATTCTTTCCGGGGAAAATATAATAGACTCCATAGAATTTTCAAAAGACTATTCAATAGTTGAGGTTGAACCTGACAAGTCATGGGTTGGTCGTAAGGTTAAAGACTTAAATTTCAGAGAAAAGTATAAGTGTTCTATTTTATTCATCCAAAGGGATTCAGAGATGTATGTAAATCCGTCCTATGACTTTGTTATTGAAGAGGAAGATTTAATAACTGTATTGGGAGAAAATAAATATATAAATAAAATTAAAAAGACTTATTAATTTAATTTAAAAATCCTTTATTATTTTATAAAAATAAGATACAATATATTTCATAAACTTTTATTATTTACAGGATTAAAAACAATAAAATTATAAAAGGAGGAGATTATGGTCAAAGGAAATGCAAAAAAAATCCTTGTAATAGGTTTTGCGCTTTTTGCAATGTTTTTTGGGGCAGGTAATTTAATTTTCCCCCCATATTTGGGCTTTATAAGTGGAGGCAAATGGGGTCTTGCTATTGCAGGATTTACGGTGGCGGATGCCGGATTTGGACTTTTGGGAATAATTGCCCTAGCAAATTTTAATGGAGATATTATTTCCCTCGGCTCAAAAGTTAATAAAAAATTTGCCATAGCCTTGTCGCTTGCTATTATTCTTTGTATTGGACCTTTTTTGGCTATGCCGAGAACCGCAGCCACATCTTATGAAATTGGTGTAATTCCAATTTTGGGTGAAAGTTTTTCAAAATATTTATTTTCCGCCTTATTTTTTCTTGTAAGCATCCTACTTACTATTAGACCCAATAAGGTTGTTGATATTGTTGGAAAAATTTTAACACCGGCTCTTTTAATTTCAGTTGGATTTTTAATAATTAAGGGACTTGTTAATCCTGTGGGACCTATAGCAGATAACGCCCTTGTAGACGGTGTTTTAAAAAGCGGTATTCGTGACGGATACCAAACAATGGATGCTATGGCAAGCTGTGTGTTTTCATTAGTTGTTATTAATGAAATTAAAGCTCTTAAACTATCAGGCGAAAAAGAAGAATTTAAGATGACAATCTCTTCAGGAATAACAGCAGCCCTATGTTTGGCATTAGTTTACGGAGGTCTTGCCCATCTCGGAGCAACCTATTCAAAAAATATGTATGTACCCATAGATATAGACAATACAGAATTACTGGTAGATATCACCAACAGGGTTCTTGGAAGGACCGGTTTATATATTATTGCAATTATTGTTTTTTTAGCATGTCTTACAACGGCAATAGGTCTACTTTCAGCAACATCATCATATTTTACTAATTTATTCAATGGTAGATTTTCTTACGGACAAATAGTTATAGTAGTAGCTATAGTGAGCGGATTGATTTCAGTTTTAGGAGTTTCAGAAATTATAAAAATTTCAGCTCCGATTCTTGAAGTTATTTATCCTTGTGTAACGACTCTTATCATTATAGGCTTATTTGAAAAATGGATAAAAGATGATTTGGTATATAAAATTCCTGTGCTTATAAACTTATTTTTAGGTCTTATGGCAGCCTTAATTGAACGTGGGTATTTGTCTTCATTATCAGGCATCTATAAGGCTTTGCCCCTGGAAGTATATGGACTTTATTGGGTAATTCCCATGATACTGGGAGTAATAGTTGCCCTTCTTATTTCAAAAATAAAAAATCCCGCAAGTAAAGAAGCATAAATATATCTATAAAAAAATGGCAAGATCAAAAAAAGATTCTGCCATTTTTATTTTGACTTAATTTATTTTTAATTAATATTAATTAAAATTCCAAGAAAGTTCCCAGCTTATTTTTTAAAGAAAGATCATAAATTTTCTCTGCCAAAACTAAATCCAAAACTGCACTTCCGACCGCCTTAAACCAAGTAATTTCATCATCTGATTCCCTTGATTTTTTATCTCCCCTTATAAGTTCTCCCATTTGCCCTGTAATTTTTTCTTTTTTAAATTTTCCATTATTTATAGGAATAATTACATCACCTGATTCAGCAAGGACCGCATCATAAAAATCAAAGTAAATTTTTGAAGCCTTGTCCAAAACTTCAAAGGGAGTTTCCTGAGCATCAGGAGTATAAGAACCTATTGAATTAACGTGGGTTCCTTTCCTAACCAAAGAGCCATTAAATGTGGGGATTTTAGAGGTAGTTACAGTAGTTATAATATCGCACCTTTCCACAACATCATTAGGAGAATTTATGGGAATAATTTCAGCCTTAAAAATATTTTTAAACTTATCCTGCATCTCTTTAGCAAAGAGGCATGCCCTGTTAAAATTCATATCACTTACATAAACTTTTTCAATATCCCTGACAGTTAAAACGGCTTCAAGTTGAGTTACGGCTTGACCGCCTGTTCCTATTAGTAAAAATTCTTTAGAATCTTTTCTTGATAAATATTTTGTTGCAACCCCACTCATGGCCCCTGTTCTTAATCTTGTTAGGGAAGTTCCGTCCATAATAGCTTTAACAAAACCGTTTTGACTGTCCAGCAAAACCATAGTGGATGGAGCGGAAGGCAAATTTTTACTTATATTATCAGGATATATAGAAATAATTTTTTCTCCCGAAATATCTAAACCCCTTATAAATCCCGGCATATACAGGGCTTGACCCTTATATTTTTCTATATTTATATTAGTCCTTAGGGGAATATCCGCCGATTTTTCCGTAGCTATAACAAAGGCCCTTTCATCTTCTTTAATAACATCTTCCATGGAAATAGCCTTTAAAACTTCTTTTTCCTTCAAAAATAATATTTTCATATTTTCCTCCTTAGTATATAATAATTGAAGAAAAGAAAATTGTAAATTTTTTCTTGAAAGATTAAAGTCTTTATGCTATTATACTTAAATGTAACCGCACAGAAAAGGTTTAAAAATATTTTACCTCTATGGCGAGTCTTGTAATGAGGAGGTGCTACAATGTACGCAATTATAGAAACAGGCGGTAAACAATATAGAGTTTGTCAAGGCGATAAGATTAAAGTTGAAAAACTTGACATCAACGAAGGAGAAAAAGTAACCTTTGATAAAGTTCTTGTTATTTCTGATAACGGGATTAAGGTTGGCAAGCCTTACCTTGAAGGAGCTAAGGTAGAAGGAAAAATTCTTTTACAAGCTAAAGATAAAAAAATTATTGTTTACAAGTATAAGGCCAAAAAAAACGAAAGAAAGAAAAATGGTCATCGTCAACCTTTCAGTCTAGTTGAAATTGAAAGCATAGGCTAATGACAAATATTCATTTTTTCAAAGAAGGAAATTATTATTATGGCTTTCGGGCCAGTGGTCATGCTGATGAAGGGGAGTATGAAAAAATAGTTTGTGCAGGTATATCTGCCCTAACAGAAACTTTCTATTTTTCCCTTACAGAACTTTGTAATTTATCAGCAAATGATATTAAAGATATTAGCCACGACGGATATTTAACCGTAAAAATATGTGAAAATTATATAAATGATAAGGTTCAGTTTGCTTTTGAGTTTTTAATCCTAGGACTTAAAAAGATTAATGAAACTTATCCCCGTTATTTAAAATTGGAGGTGTAATATGATAAAGTTTAATTTGGAACTTTTCTCTTCTAAAAAGGGAGTTGGTTCTTCTAAGAACGGCCGTGATTCTAACGCAAAAAGACTTGGCGTAAAAAAAGGTGACGGTTCTTATGTACTTGCAGGTTCAATTCTTGTAAGACAAAGAGGAACAAGAATTAATCCGGGCGAAAATGTGGGCCGTGGAGGAGACGATACACTTTTTGCTAAAGTTGACGGTAAAGTTTCTTTCATAACAAAAGGTAAGGGCGGAAAGAAATACGTAAATGTTTATCAAGAAGATGTGGAATTAGCATAGGCATTTAAACAAAATAATAAATTTTTGTTGGATTAGTATCAGGGGTTGTCAAAAGGCGGCCCCTTTTTCACTAATATTTAACATTAGTTTCACAGGACACGTAAATTTTTAGTATATACTCTTACAATATTAAGGAGTCATAAATGTTTATAGATAGTGCAAAAATAAAATTAAAAGCAGGCAAGGGCGGAGATGGGGCAGTCGCATGGCGCCGAGAAAAATATGAACCCTCAGGCGGTCCTCATGGAGGAGATGGAGGACGAGGCGGAGATGTTATTATTAAAGCAGACGAAGGCCTTCACACCCTAATGGATTTTAGATATAAAAGAGAATATAAGGCCCAAAATGGGGAAAACGGAATGAACAAGTTAAAATATGGTAAGGCCGGAGAAGACATTATCTTAAAAGTACCTGTAGGAACTTTGGTTAAAGATTTGGAAACGGGCGGAGTTATTTATGACGTTAAAAATAAAGATGATGAATTTATAATATGCCATGGCGGTCGTGGCGGTCACGGCAATGCCAAATATAAAACATCCACCAGACGAGCACCTGCCTTTGCTCAAGCGGGAACTGCCGGCGAAGAAAGGTCTGTACTTTTAGAACTGAAATTACTTGCAGATGTGGGGCTTGTAGGTTTTCCGAATGTTGGAAAATCAACAATTTTGTCCCAAGTAAGTGCTGCCAGACCAAAAATTTCCAACTACCATTTCACAACCCTCTCTCCAAATTTGGGTCTTGTAAGTCTGGGAGAAGAAGAATCCTTTGTTCTTGCAGATATACCCGGTTTAATTGAAGGGGCAAGTACAGGAGTTGGTCTGGGTGATGAATTTTTAAAACATATTGAAAGGACATCAGTTTTGATTCATGTGCTTGATATTTCCGCTTCTGAAGGCAGAGATCCCCTTGAAGACTTTTACAAAATCAATGAAGAATTATATAATTATAATGAAAAACTAAGGACCAAGCCCATGATTGTCTTTGCAAACAAATTGGACCTGGGTGGAGAAGATAATCTAAGAGTTTTAGAAAAAGCCTTAAAGGATAAATATCAAATAATTTCAGGTAGTGCCGCAACAGGCTTAAATGTAAATCTACTTATGAAAAAAGCGTTTGAAGTCCTTAAAAAGAGTGACAAGGCCCACCAAACTTACGATGAGCCTTATGTTGATAATAGAGTAAGAGAAGAAGGAATTACCGTTCGTAAAGAGTTTGAAGACTATATAGTTGAAGGTCCTTATATTGATAAATTGATGAAGTCTACAAATTTTAACGACTATGAATCCTTAAAATATTTCCAAGAAAATTTGAGGAAAAATCATGTTATTGAAAAATTAAAAGACTTGGGAATAGAAGAAGGAGATTCTGTAAATATAGGCGGTTATGAGTTTGAATTTTTTAACTAGGAGAAATTATGTTAAGAGGAAAAAATAGGGCATATTTAAAATCTTTGGCAAATACTATGGATCCCTTGGTCCAAATTGGGAAAAGCGGTCTAAGCGATGGTCTTATAAGACAACTGGACAAGTCCTTGGAAGATCACGAGCTTGTAAAAATCAGGGTCTTGCAAAATTCCCCCTTAGGAGTTAAAGAAATAGTAGAAGAAATTCTGACAAAAACGGGAGCCGAATTTGTCCAACAAATCGGTTCAAAATTAACTATTTATAGGGAATCTAAAGAACATAAAAAAATTATATTCGGAGAATGATATGGAAAGAATAGGAATATTGGGCGGAACATTTAATCCGATTCATTGTGGCCATCTGATGATAGGTGAATATTTAAGGGAAGACCTGGAGCTTGACAAGGTTTTGTTTGTACCTACAGGCAATCCCCCCCATAAAATTTCTGACATTGATGCGGTTGATAGGTATAAAATGGTAGAAATTGCCACAAAAGACAATAAATTTTTTGAAGTTTCAGACATAGAAACCAAGAGGAGGGAAATCTCATATTCTGTAGATACAGTTAAGGCTTTAAAAGCCCTTCATCCTGCCAAATATTATTTTTTAATCGGATCTGACACCTTGTTTCAATTAAAAACTTGGAAAAAATTAGAAGACCTCTCAAGAGAAGTTGAATTTGTTGTGGCCCTAAGACCTAAATATTTAGAAGAAAATAAAATAAAAAGTGAATTGAATCTTCTAAAAAAAATATTCAATACCGACATTAAAATTATTCACAGCCCCCTATATCAAGTATCTTCAACTGAATTAAGAGAAAGAATAAGAAAAAGAAAATCCGTAAAATATCTTCTGCCGGATACGGTAATAAAATATATTGGTGCAAATAATTTATATAGGGATGATTACAGTGAATTATAAAAAATATGAAAATGAAATTTTATCAAGGGTTGGGGAAAAGAGATATGAACATATCTTAAGAGTTACCCAAACTGCAAAAAATTTAGCTACCCTTCATAAGGCCGATGTAGAAAAAGCACAAATTGCTGCCTATTTTCATGACTCTTGCAAGCTTAAAAATAAAGACCTGATCCCGGAACTTTGCAAAAAATTAGCTTTAGACCTAGACCATGAGATGATAAAGGCACCGGCAATTATTCATGGGTTTTTGGGTGCGGAAATGGCAAAACAATATTACGGCATAGACGATGAAGATATTTTAAATGCAATAAGGTGGCACACAACAGGAAGGCCGGGCATGTCAAAATTGGAAAAAATAGTCTACTTGGCTGATTATACAGAACCGAAAAGAGATTTCCCCTCTGCCGTAAAAGCTAGGGAAATTTCACTTAAAGACCTTGACAAGGCCATGCTTTATGCCTTAGATGCAAGCATAAAAAATTTAATCGAAGAGAATAAGTATATAGTTATATATACAATAAATGCAAGAAATTATTTTTTGGAGAAGAATGAATGAAAACTTTTTTTAAATCCTTTTTTATAACAATCTTAGTTTTTGTTTTATTAGGAGCCATAGTTATTGGCTATTATTTATATAATGAAAGTAAAAATGAAGAAGCAAAAAATTTAAAAGACTTTCAAATTTTAGTCTTGGGGGTTGATTCCCTGGATTCAAGAAAGGCAAAAAATACCAGAAGCGATACTATAATGCTTGTAAACTTCAATATAGAAGAAAACAGCTTGAACATCATTTCAATTCCCAGGGATACTTATGCGGAAATTCCGGGTCACAAAAAGCAAAAGATAAACCATTCCTATGCTTTCGGCGGAAGCGACCTTACCCTTGAAACGGTAAATAAGTTGCTCGGCACAGATGTAAAATATTATATGACCATGGATTATAATTTTGTAATGAATACAGTTAATGCCTTAGGAGGAGTTAATGTAAATGTACCTCTTGATATGGACTATGAAGATCCTACAGCAGATCCACCACTGTATATTCACATAAAAGAAGGTGAACAACTTTTAAACGGTCAAGACGCAGTAGGTTTTTTAAGGTTTCGTAAGGGGTATAAATCAGGTAGCGACTTAGAAAGAGTTGGCAGCCAACAGGCATTTTTAGGAGCACTTTTTACAGAATTAAAAAATCCTAAAAATATAATCAAAGCCCCCGCCCTCTATAAGACCTATGTAAGCGATACACAAAACAATATTCCTAAAAATTTACTTTTAAAACTTGCAGTGTCAGGCTCAAAACTTTCAATGGAAAATATAATAGCCACAACACTTCCGGGAAGTCCAAAATATATTAGAGGAACGTCATACTTTATTATGGACGAAAAGCAAACAGAAGACCTTTTGACTGAAATGAAATTTAAGTAAAATATAAGGAGGCAAACTTGACCACAGAAGAAAAATTAAACATTATAAAAGAATCCTGCCAAGCAAAAAAGGGAATAGATATTAAAGTTTTAGACATTAAAGACCTTTCATCAATTGCAGACTATTTTGTTATAGTTAGCGGCAACTCCGTAACACAAGTATCAGCCCTTGCAGATGAAATTGAAGAAAAAATGGAAGAACAGGGCATAAGCCTCGAAAACATTGACGGCAAAAACACCTCAAGATGGATACTTCTTGACTATGGAGATATAATTGTCCATGTTTTTCACAAGGATGAAAGAGACTATTACAATCTTGAAAGACTTTGGTCAAAAGAAGATGAAAATGAAGATAAGTTAAAATTAAAAGCACAAAATGAGGAGGAACAATGATTAGAATAATAGAAACAAAAAAAGCTCCTGCAGCAGTGGGCCCCTATTCACAAGCAATAGAAGTGGGAAATTTAATATTCACATCAGGACAGCTGCCGATAATACCACAAACAGGAGATCTAATCAGTGATAATATTGAAAAGGCAACACAAAGAAGCCTTGAAAACATAAAAGAAATACTAGAAGCTGCAGGCTCAAGCCTTGATAAAGTTGTAAAGGTAAATATTTTTATAAGCGATATGAGCAATTTTTCAAAAGTAAATGAAGTATATGCAAAATATTTCACAAAAAACAAACCCGCCAGGTCCTGTGTAGAAGTATCAAAACTTCCAAAAGATGGCATAATAGAAATAGAAGCCATTGCAGAAAAATAAACTTATTTTTCGGGACTGTCCTTGCATGACTTGACCCTATTTTCAAAGGAAATAGTGGTAAGTCAGCCGCAACCATTTGTCAATGAGAAGGAGTGCTAACGAACTTCGAATTGCAACAAATGTCTGCCTAGGACTGTCCATTTATCAAAAAGTTAATTTTTTTATTTTTCGGGACTGGGGACTGTCCTTCAGGACTGTCCCTTTACAACAAATTTCTGCCTAGGACTGTTCCTATTCTTTTGGCTTGTTTTTTTCGCTTTCGGAGGACAGTCCACAGTCATAAAATTCAACAATCAGCCTTCACTTCGCTTGGCTTCTTGTGAATTTCTGACATGAGACCTGCCACAAAATCAAAGATTTTGGGCTAGGGCTTCAAGGGACAGTCCTCCTTTAATAAAATACTATCCCTTATTATAAAATTATCTTATGAAATAGAGGTATAAATGAAAGAAATAAATATAAACGAAATAGATAAAATAAAAAATCCCTACATCCTTGACATAAGGGAAAAAGAAGAGCTCTTGCAAACCGGAACAATAAAAGGTGCAGTTCATATACCTATGAAAAAAATTCCCGGCAGTTTAAATAAAATACCTAAAGACAAAGAAATTTATGTGCTTTGCAGAAGTGGCAGAAGATCAGGTATCATATCAAAAATGCTGGGTCAACTCGGCTATAATGTGATTAATCTTTCTGGCGGAATCATAAATTATAAAGGAAAATTGGGAAAAATAAATTTGGGCTAAAAAAATGAACCGGTCCAAAATGATATGTACCCTCTTTACGGACAAACCGATAAAGAGGGTATTTAATATTTGGGACTGTTCCTTTTCATAAATTTTCTTTATACCTTCCGGAGGACTGTCCACAAGGGACAGTCCTCCTTTAATACTGGAGGACAGTCTTTTCGCTATCGGAGGACAGTCCACAGTCATAAAATTCAACAATCAGCCTTTGCTTCGCTTGGCTTCTTGTGAATTTCTGACATGAGACCTGCCACAAAATCAAAGATTTTGGGCTAGGGCTTCAAGGGACAGTCCTCCTTTAATACTCCTTTAATAAAAAAAAGCTTAATCCAAACCTGTTAATACAAAATGTCCAACAGTATTAATAAGCTTTATAATAATAAAATTCTAAAAAAAAATGGTGCAGGAAAGGGGACTTGAACCCCCACGCAAATAAATGCACATGCTTCTGAGACATGCCTGTCTGCCAATTCCAGCATTCCTACCAATGAAATAATGATAATTTATTTTTAAACATTTGTCAAACTTAAAAAAGTTAAAAAACAAAAATTTGTTTGAAATTTGTTTTGTCCTTTGTTGTAGGGGGACTGTCCTCCGGAAGGGAAAAGGAGTTAAAGGGACAGTCCTAAAGAACAGTCCCAGACAGTGCTATAATTGGAGGACTGTCCCTTGTGGACTGTCCTCCGAATGGGAAACAGAAAGCTAATACAGGGACAGTCCTAGGCAGACATTTGTTGCAATTCGAAGTTCGCTTGCACTCCTTCTCATTGACAAATGGTTGCGGCTGACTTAGTGCTATTTTCTTTGAAAATAGGGTCCAAGGACAGTACTGGCTGTTCCCAAGAAATTAAAAATCAAAAAAAGCAAAAATAAATATGAAATATTATAATATGCAATATTATACTATTGCATATTATAATATTGTAAGATAAAATATATTTGGGTGATAATATGATTTTTATTGGCAGAGACGATGAACTTAGAAAACTGAATGAAGACTATAAAAAAGATAAATTTAGTCTTTGTGTCATTTATGGACGCAGACGAGTTGGAAAAACCTATCTTATAAAAAAATTCCTACAAGAAAAAGTTGCTGCATATTTTGTCGGGGTTGAATCTGATAGATACATCAATTTGAACAATCTCTCACGTACCATATATAAGATATGCAAGTACCGGGAAGGTCTTCCTCCCTTTACCGATATAGAAAGCGGATTAAGATTTTTATTTGAATATTCAATCAACAACAAAATAATTTTTGTTATTGATGAATATCCATATCTGGCGGAATCTTTTCATGAAATATCATCAGTACTTCAAAACTTAATAGATGAATATAAATTCAAGAGTAAACTATACTTAATACTTTGCGGCTCATCCATGAGTTTTATGGAACATCAAGTTCTTGGCTACAAAAGTCCTTTATATGGGAGGAGGACAAGTCAGTTTAAAATTGAACCATTTTCCTACCTTGAGGCAGGCGAATTTGTAAAAAATTATACAAACTATAATAAGGCGGTTGTTTTTGGTTTAACAGGAGGTATTGCTGAATATCTAACATTTTTTGATGACTCAATAAGTCTAAAAGAAAATATAATAAATATTTTTTTATCCCCTCAAGGCAGACTATACGAAGAACCTTCAAACTTATTAAAACAAGAGCTTAGAGAGCCCGGAAGATATAACGATATTTTATATATAATATCAAACGGAGCAAGCAGAGTTTCAGAAATTGCAAACAAATTGGGCGTTCAAACAGGATCCTTAAATGCCTATCTGGATAGCCTGATAGAATTAGGTATAGTAGAAAGAAAAACTCCAGTTAAAAATAGAAAAACAAACAGACCGGTCTATGTAATAAAAGATTCCATGTTTCTCTTTTGGTATAAATTCGTTCAACCCAATTTAAACTTAATTAATCTTAATCAAGGTCAAAAAGTTTATGATTATATAATAGAAAAAAACTTGCATGAATATATGGGAAAGGTTTTTGAAAAAATTGGACGGGAATATTTAGAAACAAGAATAAAAAATGGACAACTCAACTTCATGCCCCTTGACTATGGCAACTGGTGGGGCAATGATCCAATTAGAAAAAAACAGTCAGAAATAGATATAATGGCATATGACAAAGAAAATTATTTATTTATAGAATGCAAGTGGAAAAATGACCCAACAACAAAAGAAGTTTTAAACGAACTCATTGAAAAGTCAAATATATTCAGTTCCTTGAAAAAATATTATTGGCTTTTAAGCATGTCAGGATTTGTGAATTTTGCCCATGACGACAATGTTGAACTGATTTCATTAGAGGAAATATATTTTGAGGATAAAATATAATGTAATATAGTAAAAAGTTGATACAAAATGCACAAAATGAAGCTCTTGTCTTTTATGTTTAGGAGGACTGTCCATTGAAGCCTAGCCCAAAATCCTTGATTTTGTGGCAGGTCTCATGTCAGAAATTCGCAAGAAGCCAAGCGAAGCGAAGGCTGATTGTTGAATTTTATGACTGCGGACTGTCCTCCCAAGGATTAAAAAGAAAGCTAATACAGGGACAGTAAAGAGTTACGGGGACAGTCCCAAAATAAATTCCACAAATGGAGGACTGTCCCTTGCGGACTGTCCTCCGGACATGGAAAGAAAGTCAAGAGTTAAAAGGACAGTCCCAAAAAAATAAAAAAATAAAA
>CABTZF010000010.1 GCA_902489255.1 uncultured Peptoniphilus sp.
AAAGAAAGTTCAAAGCATGGAATGCTGCCGGTAACAGCCCCTTATAGGGGCAAAACAAACCACCGGCTTAGCCGGTGGTTATGATTTATATATAGCAATATTAATATACATCTGTATAAAAATGAATAAATAATAATTTAGGAAAAATATTTACAAAAAAATATCAAAACTGTCTGTACTTATTTGTACTTTTATTTTGCTGAGAGATTAGGTAATTTGTAGAAAATGAAATTTACTTAATTATTGATGGAAAGAAAGTCGAATTAGACGTATCTTCTTTTATTATGAAAAAGGCAGTCTGACTTTGCCAAAATAGATATAATTTTTAATAATTAAAATAATAAATCTAGATATATAAAATAAATAATACTGGGAAATAAGATTTATAACTGCCCAACAAAAGGGTATGTTGATTAATAATGCACATTTTTTTCTCATAAATTGTTAATTATAAAGTTTTAGGGTAATTAACTTATAGCAATTAGTAGTGAGGAGGAAATATGAAAGTTAATGATATAAAAAAAGTTGGTCTAGTTGGTGGAGGGTTAATTGGAGCATCTTTTGCTTTAGCTTTTGCTATGGGAGGAATAAATGCTCATATCTATACCAGAAGTAAAAAAACTTTAGACCAAGCAAAAATAATTATTAAAAATTCTCTACAAGAATTAATAGAACTTGGAGTTTATAAAGAAGACCAAGCTCAAGTTATTTTTGAAAAAATTTCTTACACCAATGATATGGAAGAAGCAGTAAAGGATGCTCAATATATCCAGGAATCTTTAGCTGAAAACTATGAAATAAAGCAAAAAGTTTTGGGAGAACTTGAAGATATGATTGGAGGAGATATTCCTATAGGTTCTTCTACTTCAGGTTTAAAAATTACAGAAATTAGTAAAAATTTAAAATATCCTGAAAGAACTTTCGTAGCTCATCCATGGAACCCACCACATTTATTGCCTCTTATTGAATTAGTAAAAGGTGAAAAAACAGAAGATAAATATATTGAATTAGCTAAAGATTTGTTTACAAAAATTAATAAAGAGCCAATTATTTTAAATAAAGAGGTGCTTGGTTTCGTAGGCAATAGAATTCAGGCTGCAGTAATGCGTGAAGTTATAAATCTAGTGGATGAAGGTGTAGTGTCTATGGAAGATGCCGACAAAGCGGTGACTTTCGGACCAGGAATAAGATGGGGAATTATGGGGCCAGGACTCATTTTAGAACTTGGTGGAGGACTTAATGGTATTGAAGGATTTATGGAACACATTGGTCCATCAATGGAACTTTGGTTAGAAGATATGGCAAAATGGAGTAAATTCCCAATTGGTCCTCAAAAAATTCAAAGCCTTGTAAGCGAAGAATTAAAAAATAGGGATAGTAAAATTGGAAACACCAGAGAAAGCCTTGCACAATATAGGAGTAAAATGCTTGTTAAGTTCTTGCAAGAACATGGAAAATTATAAATTAAACTTTTTTTGAGGAGCTATTCATCAAGCTCCTTTTTTATTTAATTCATTATTTCATAAAATTATGATAAAATATAAGCATTGTTTATTAAGGAGGTATTAACACAATGGATTCTAGTTTTTTGGAAAAAAAGTTTTTGCTAAAAGAAAAAGGAACCACAGCAAAAACTGAATTTTTTGCGGGGTTAACTACTTTTATGACTATGTCATATATTTTGATAGTTAATCCGATTATGCTGGGAAAAGCCGGCATGGATCAAGGTGGAGTATTTACAGCAACCATAATTGCTTCAGTAATTGCAATGTTATTTATGGGTCTTTACGCAAATTTACCTTTTGCACTTTCAGCAGGCATGGGTTTAAATGCATTTTTCACTTATTCAGTTGTTATAGGGATGGGTCATGATTGGTCTTATGCATTGACAGCCGTATTTTTAGAAGGAATTATTTTTATTCTATTATCAATTTTTAAAGTTCGTGAAGCATTATTTAGGGCTATACCGCTTCAACTAAAAAATGCAGTTTCAGTTGGTATAGGACTTTTTATTGCTATGATTGGTGCAACAAATTCAGGTATTGTTGTTGCAAATGAATCAACATTTTTAGCTTTAGGAAATTTAGTTAGCAAAGAAGTATTAGTTACATTTTTTTCCTTATTAATTATGGGAATTCTATCTGCTAAAAAAGTTAAGGGTGCTTTATTATATGGGATTGTTGGAGGAACTATACTTGCCCTTGTTTTTGGAGTAACAAGTCTTCCTGACAAAGGTATCTTTTCTTTACCACCGAGTTTAAAGCCTGTTGCCTTTAAACTTCATTGGGATAATATCTTTACTTTAGATATGTTTTCAGTAATGTTTACTTTTTTATTCGTAGATATTTTTGATACTCTTGGAACAATTACAGGTGTAGCAACTAAAGCTAATATGCTTGATGAAAAAGGAGATCTTCCTGGCATAGGTAGAGCTCTTCTTTCAGATGCAATAGGCACAGTTGTTGGAGCTCTTTTAGGAACAAGTACGATTACAACATTTGTAGAAAGTGCCAGTGGTGTAACGGAAGGTGGAAGAAGTGGATTAACATCATTATCTGTAGGATTCTTTTTCTTCTTATCATTATTTTTCTTTCCTTTATTTTCTATAGTGCCTTCTCAAGCAACAGCAGCGGCTCTTATTATGGTTGGATTATTTATGATGAGTCCAATGAAAAATATTGATCTTGATGATTTTACTGAATCAGTTCCAGCTTTTCTAACTATAATTATGATGCCTTTTGCATATTCTATTGCTGAAGGAATCTCAATAGGAATGATTTCTTATGTATTATTAAAAGTTTTAACAGGAAAATACAAAGACGTTTCTCCTATTATGTATATATTAGCAATAGTATTTATTGTAAGATATGTTAGAATGTTCTAAAGGATGTTAAATTTATATATAGCTTTTTTTAGAAATATTAAATCATTTTATCAAAAAAAGGTCGGATTTTTGCCGACCTTTTTTAACTTTACAAAACTATTTGATATTTTATATATTTTTTTATAATAGAAAAATATGGAAGCTCATATAAATTTATTTATAAATTATTTTATTTTTTCAATAATTCTTGATTTTGTATCAAAGCCAACACTTGTTCCTGTAAAAGAATTTTCCTCCCTGGCAAGGTCTGACATTGTATCAACGATTTCTTTGAATTCAGGAAGCTCTTGGGTTTTTCTATCTAATTCATCTATGCCTTTTTGTTTAAATTCTAAAAGTTTTTCCACAAAAAATCTCATATTATCATCAATTAGATTGCTGCCATCTTTTAATTCAACAGTTCCTGAATCTAATTCAACTATTCCATCAGTTAATTTTTTTATTCCATTTCTCATTGGAACAATACCTTCAGTTTTTAATCTTGGAAAATCATTAAACATTTTAGATTTATTTTTAAATTCTAAAAGACCATTTGATAGTTCATTTGCTCCTGAATTAAGTTTTGAAGAATTTGAGTCAAGTTCAGCTATGGCATCGGTAAATTTATTTACTCCTTCTTCACTTTGTTCCGTACCTTCTCTAAGTTTAGTTGATCCTTCTTTTAATTTAGTAGTTGCATCATCTAGTTTTATAAGAGAATCTGACAATTTTGTGATTTGTGAAGTATCTAACTTTGAAGAGGCTTCATCCATTGCTTTTTCAAGTTCAGAGTTAATTTTATTTGCACCATTATATAGTTCTTCTGTTCCACTTTGTAATGCTTGAATACCTCCCGGCAGTTGTGATAAACCTGAATTTATTTTACTTGAATTTTCTGCTAATTGCCCCATACCGGCTTGTAAGTCTTTTAGACCTTGCAATTGTGCTGCCATTCCACTTAATTGTTTAAGCCCTTGAAGGTTGTTTCCAATTGTCTGGGTTTTTGCTCCGATATTTTGTGCATTTTGTCCAATATTTTGTGCAGCTCCTGTTAATTTTGTAATAGCTTGTTGAGCCGCAGGATCTTGGCTCCCACTTAAAATGGCTATAGCATTTTGTATTTCTTGAACTGATCCTCCTATTTGTCCTGCACTATTGCCTATACTTTGAAGATCACTTTCAACATTAATAGTTCCAAGTCCTGATAAGTCAGGAATAGTCATTTCTTGAACTTTAGAATTTAGCATTTGTAAACCGGCATCAAACTGTTTTTCTCCTTCTGCAAGTTGAGCTACACTTGCAGATGCTTTTATCGCACCTTCATTTAATTTATTGGCACCTGCAGAAATTTTTCCTATTCCCTCTTTTAGCTCAAGAAGTTTAGCCATTGCTTGATTTTTAAGTTCATCAACTTTACTTAATTTACTGGATCCTTCTCTAAGTTTAGTTGTAGCATCTTTTAGTTTTCCAATGCCATCATCTAATTCAACAGATCCGTCCTTTAATTTTTTTGCACCGTCTTTCATTTCGCCTGTTTTCTCATTCATTTTTCCAACTGCAGATGTGTAGTCATTTATACCATTAGTAAGTTTATTTCCACCTTCATACATTTCTTCGGCATATCCCGGAACAGGTTTTACTTTTTCAATTACTTCATCAAATTTATCTTCAAACTCTCCGGATTTTTCATAGAGTTCGTCAGACCCATCATGAAGTTTTTTTATGCCGCCTCCCATTTCTAAAAGTCCGTCATTTAATTTATGTTGAGCATCTGATAATTTTTCAGATGCATCAACTAATTTTTGGGAATTATCTTCAAGCTCTTTTACGCCGTTACGCAATTTATCGATAGATTTAATATCAAATTCATTTTGAAACAATTCGTTTGATATAACTGCATATGCCTCAACAGGGCTGTAGTCTTTAACGTCCATTTCAATTTTAGCTTCATTCCTAAATTCTTCCATTTGTCTGTCTTCAAGAATTGTTTCAAAATTTTCTTTTAGACCTGGTGTTAAAACTGAAGTTATAACTTGATTTTTTCCGTCTTTTACAATTTTCGCATCATCAGATTCTATATTTGAAGCAATTTCTTGTCCTAAAGTCATGGCTACTACAACAGTGTAAGGTGCATAAATTTTTCTTTTTTGACCATTAATTTTTTTAATAACATATTTACTGTTTTCGGCAGATACAATTATTTTTAAATGTCCTGATTTTCCTTTTAATTGACTATTTTTTAGTTTTTCACCATCAAGATAATATTCAACATTAACATCAACCGGGATTTCTTCTTCACTCTTTCCTTGGTAGTAGATATCTTTGACATTTTCATCCCAGTTAATATAACCGTTATTATCTTTTATTTGTTCATCCGTTTTTAAATTTTTAACTTTTTTTAAGTTGGTTTTGTCTTTTCCTTTTATATTTTCTTCAGAATTTAACCATACTGATACAGTTTTATCTTTTATATTTTCATCTTCTTTTAAAACATAAACCGTTTCACTTTTATTTATTACACTTGACTGTGCAAAAACGGTATTTGTTAAAATCATTGAAGATAAAGCGATTGAGATTATTTTTTTATTTAGATTTTTATTCATTTTTCTTCTCCTTTACTTTTAAACTTTTAGTAGTATTTTTTATAAGTGGAAAACTTATAGATATTATGGCTGGCAATAAGACTAAAATTACTAGCATGCTTATTATTGCTCCTCTAGCTAAAAATATACAAATTGTTGATACAATTTCCATCTTTGAATATATTCCAACTCCAATAGTTGCTGCCATAAATGAAAGTGCTGAAGCTACAATTGATTTTGAAGTTTCTTTTACAGAAATCTTAAGAGATTTATCCACATCTTTTAATTGATTGTATTCAACTAAAAATCTGTCGGTCATTAATATTGAATAATCTATAGTCGATCCAAGTTGTATTACACCGATAATTATTGATGTAATAAATGGGATTGTATGATTTAAGTAAAAGGGTATGCCCATATTAATTTGAATCGCAAGTTCAATAGCACCAATTAATACAATAGGTATTCCTATAGACTTAAATACAATGGCAATTATTAGAAAAACAACTGCTATAGAAATAGCATTTACAATTTTAAAGTCTCTTTCAGAAATAACCGTTAAGTCATCTGTTAATACGGCTTCTCCTGTTAGCAGCCCTTCTTTGTCATATTTATTTATTACATTTCTCATATTTTTTATTTGATTTTTTATATCAGGCGATGCAGTTTGATATTTTGAATTTGTCATTATCATTTGATAGCCGCCCTTTGAAAAATTATCTTGTAATTTGTTTGGCAAAAATTCTATAGGAAGAGTCACACCTGTGACTGAACTTATACTCAAAACTGAATTTATACCGTCAATTTCTTTTAAATCACTTATTAGGTCTTCAAGCGAAGAGTTTGACAGGTCATCTTTTACCAAAATAAAATGTGTGCTTGCCATATCATAATCTTTTTTCATTTTATTAAGGGCAATAATTGAATCAAGATCTTGCGGAAGAGACCTATCAAGGTTGTAATATAATTTAGTATGTCTTGAACCGTAAATTGCCGGAATAAATAAAACTATAAAAATAGCAAATAGTGCTTTTTTATGATTTATTGTAAATTCAGCCAATTTATTAAATTCAGGAAGCAATACCTTGTGATTATATTTATTAATAAATTTTTCAACTACAAGAAGCATAGCCGGAAGCACAATAATAGTTGAAAGAAGTCCTATTAATACTCCCTTACTCATTACAAGACCTATATCTTTACCAAGACCCAGTCGCATAGCTATTAAAACTATAAAACCTGCAAAGGTTGTAAGAGAAGATGCAAATAGAGATGAAATAGTTTTTTGAATTGCTATATCCATAGCATCATTTTTATTTTCACAGTATTTTTTCTCTTCAACATATCTGTGATATAAGAAAATTGAGTAATCCATTGTAACGGCTAGTTGCAAGACGGCAGCTATAGCTTTTGTTAAATAGGATATTTCTCCTAGAAATATATTTGTGCCAAAATTATAAATAACTGCATAGCCTATAGTTAGTATGAAAACAAAAGGAACTATTGTGGATTCGTTAGATAAAGATAAAATTATTAGACCAAGGGCAACAGCAAGACCAACATATAGTGGAGTTTCTTTGTCGATTAAATCCTTAGTATCTTTTACAAGGGCAGAAATTCCGCTTAAATATTTTTGCTTTGATTCAATTTTTTTTATCTTATCAATGGCTGTCATCGTCTTAATAGAAGATGAAGAATCACTGAACTTAACTATCATTAAAGTAGAATCTTTTGAATAAAAAATATCTTTAATATCATCCGGCAAAAATTCTTGGGGAACCATATCTCCTACAGTAGATGATTTTGATATTACATCTTCAACACCGTCAATCTCTAAAATTTTTTCTCTTAAAATTTCAGCCTCATGGTCAGTTCCCTCTAAGATAAGCATTCCCGTTGCTGCATTTTTAAAATCTTTATCAAGAATTTCTTGTCCCTTAGTTGAGTTTAGGTCTTTAGGTAAATATGATAAAATATCATAATTTACTCCCGTAAGTTTGTAAGCAATTAAGGAAGGAATAATTAAAGCTGTCATTATAAGCAAGACAAATTTTGGCCTATGGGATATAAATTTTGTAAATCTTTTCATATTATCACTATATTAAAAAACTTTGTCTACGATTTTAAAAAGCACAGGCTTCATTTCATCAATACTTAGAACTGAATCTTCCATAAGAGATGATTCACAAGTTGAAAGTACAATTTGAATTGTAAGTGATAAAATAAAAAGTCTTTCTGATTCCGATAATTTCACAGGAAATAAGTTAGAATATTTATTTAATACAAAATTTAATGTGGTTTCTGCTTCTTCAAATCTATCATCATTTTCAACTTTTGCATAAAGGGCCCAATCTAAATTTTTAGAAATAAGATTAAGTTCTAAAGGATTCTGTATCAAATAATCAATTATATAATCAATAAATGAAATATATTTTTCTTTAGTATTATTACCTAGGCATTGATCTTCGGCTTTGTAAAATAAATCAGTCATTATATCCAGTACAATTTTTTGTTCCAGGTCTTTTTTATCTTTAAAATATAAATAAAAAGTTCCAAGACCAAAAGTACTTTTTTTCATAATATCCCTAATAGAAGTTTCTTCTATTCCTTTTTCCTTAAATGAAAAAAGAGCAGCTTCAGTTATTTTTTTCTCCTTTTCTTTTTTTCTTTCTTCTGACTTTAACATAAAACCTCCATTTTCTTTTATTGAACGATGTTCATTTAATATAAGAAAAATTATACACTGTTTTTGAACAAAGTTCAACTATATAAATAAAAAATTTTTTTATTTAATTTTATTTTAGTTGGGTATAATAACAAGAGTAAAATTACTTTAAATTTTTTAATTTTAATAAATGAAAAAAGGTGATGATTATGAAAAAAAGTTTTAATTATTTTAAAGCAAATCCTGCAGGAAACATTACAGGATTTGTTGTATGGCCGGTGTATCCGGGTTATAGAAAAGCATATACTGATTGTATAATAAGTCAAATTGATAGTGATGTTGAACAAGTGGGATTTATTTCTCCAGCCTATGAAGGAGCTCCTCTTCGTTTAGATATGATGGGTGGAGAATTTTGTGCAAATGCAACTCGTGCTTACGGACTTTACAGTGCAAGTTTTTATGACGTAGAAGGACCTGTAGATATTGAAGTATATGTTTCCGGTAAAAAGGGAACAACAGATGTAATTGCAGATGTTAAAAATTCTACAGCCTATGTTGCTATGGATAATCCGATAAATATTTCAGATATAGAGATTGATGGAAAAACATACAAGTTTTTTGAATTTTCCGGAATAAGCCATTTAATTATTGAAGAAAAAGAAGATAAGGAATTTGTAGAAAAAGCTCTTAAAGCTTTAAAAGAAAAAGTTCAAACTGATGCTTACGGAGTAATTTTTTTCAATAAAGAAGAGAAATCCTATGTTCCTTATGTTAATGTAATTAAATCTCAAACTCTTGTGCGTGAATCTTCATGTGGTTCAGGAGTAATTGCACTTGTTAATTATTTGAATGAGGAAATTCCTGGTGAAGATTACCAGTTAACTTTAAAGGGACCGGCCGGTGATTTAACTGTTACAGTAGATACTTTTGATGGAGAAAAGAAATATCTAGTTGGTGGTCATGTGGAAATGGAAAAGCCAAGAAAAGTTACCATTGATATTCCGGTTGATGTTGTTAAAAAGGTAACAGAAGAACATGATAAAGAAGTTGAAGAAAAAAAATTAAGAGAAGCTAAGGAAAAAGTAGCTCAAGAAGAAAAAGATAAGGAAGAAGAATAAGTTTAAATTATTTAAAATAAAAGAATAACCAATTGTACAAAAAAGCCTAGGGTTACCTAGGTTTTTTTATTGGAATAAAACAATTTTTTTGGATTCATTTTTTAATTTACAAAATAAAGTTTTGCTTTTTAAATATATTTAATTAATCACTATTGTTAAAATATATTATTAAATCATTAAAGGGAAGATGATGAATTACTAATAGTCAGTATAATATTCTTTATAGACTAAAAAAAGAAAAAAATATATTGCATATTTATATTATTAGTAATAAAATATATATAGATAATTATTATTATCTGCATATATTTATCATAGGAGGAGATACCATTGGGAAAGTTTTAATAAGTGATTATTAAATATATTGTTCAATAAATATTATATTTGAGGAGTTGAGATTTTATGAAAAAAGCAAAAAAATTTTTGATTATTTTAATATTAATTTTAATACTACCAATATTTGGAAATGCAAAAACAATTGATAAAAGCTCCATAAATAACGATATAGAATTTTGTAGATATGATGTGGGGAATTTATCAAGTACGAATACTAAAGATTATATAGTAATAGTAGCATATGATGAAAAAGATAAAGAAAACATTTTCAATGGATTAACAGATAAAGAAAAAGATGAATTTTTAGAAAATAAAACTAAAGAGATTTTTGAATATATATCAAAAGGTGAGCATGAGAAAATTGAAAAAATGAAGATTGATAATCCTAAATTAAGTATTATTATTCAAAAAAAGAATATAAATAAATATAGTGATTATATAGACAATAATATTTTTTATTCTCAAGATTACAAAGTAAAGTCCAATGATGTAAAACCATATTCAAATGATACAGATACTTTTGTAAGTAATAAGTATTTTAGGGTGAGCAATGACTCGGGGTTAGCTTATGCCGATTGCTTGGCTGAGGTAAGAGTAGATAGAGATTTAATAAATCGAGAAGTTACAATTGTAGGAATTGATGTTACTATACTTAGAGGTAGAGGTAGATTTGCTTTCAATCCAACTTATAATGGAAATAATACAGCTAGATTAGGTTGGTCATATATAGGAGCCGATGGATATGGGTATGGTCATATTGATTTTATAGCTCATTTTAATACAACCGTAGATATGTTTTAAATTGAATAGTAGTTAATTAAAATTTGTAATTATCAAATATCAAATGAACGGAGATAAGATGAAAAGATTTATAATAATTCCTATATTAACGCTGATTTTTTTATTGGCATGCTCAAAAAACTTGGACAATACAGAAAACACCGGGCAAGTAATTAAAGATGATAATAAAATTCTTTCGTCATTTCTTGATGAGGAAGATTTAAAATCTTATACTTTAAAGACGGAGAGCCTATGGCAGGTGGATTCTTCTGATAAAAAAGAAAAAACTGAGTCAATGGGACTTTTTGAAACTATAAAGGATGAAAAAATTTCCCACAGCGAATGGGAAAATGATGAAGGAGATAAGAAAAGTCAAAATGAAGAGTTTATTATAGGAAATGTAATATTTAATAGGGATAATAAGGGCAAATGGACTAAACTTTCTTCTGACAAAAAAATAGCTGATGGCAAAGAAGATAAAGCTTATTTTACAGGAAAAACTTTCATCAGCTCAAAAATTATATTAAATAAACTGGGAAAATATATTAAGCTGACAGAAGATAAGAGTTTTTATAGAGCTGAACTTGATTCTAATTCTTCAAATATTAAAGAAATAAGAAAAATTATTTTTCCAAATGATGAAGATAAGTCTTTTTTTGGTGAACTAACATCCTTAAAAGGAGAATTTGTATTTAGAAAAGATAATTTTTATCCTAATTCATATCAATGGCAAGGGGAATTTTTAAATAAGGATAATAATGAACATACAATAATAAGGCAAATCGGAGCTTATGATAAGGTAAATAAGCTTGAAAATATAGAAATTCCCCAAGAGGTTAAGAGTTTAAATTAAAATATATTTATTGAAGACTTTTAATTATTTTTAGATAATTTAGAAGAGGAGCTTCCACAAAAATGTGGAGCTTTTTTTTGGGCATGTTATGATAAATCATCTAAAAAATTCATAAAAATTATTCTTGCCATATAAAAGACAAGCTTCTTTTTTTATTGGTAAAAAATTGATACAATAAAAACGAGGGGATTTAATGATTACTATTGACGGAATTGTAGAAAAAATAATTTTTAGAAATGATGAAAACGGCTATACAGTTGCAAGATTTTATACTGAAGAAGAAATAATAACTATAGTTGGAAGCGTATATGAATTAGTAGTAAATAGATCTTATGAGCTTCAGGGAGATTTTACATATCATAAAAAGTTCGGCCAACAATTTGCCTTTGTAAGCATTAAAGAAATTTTACCAAATTCAAAAGAAGCAATAATTAAATATCTTTCTAGTGGAATGATTCCATATATAGGAGAAAAAATGGCTATAAAAATTGTGGAAGAGTTTGGCAAGGATACCCTTGATATTTTAGAAAAAAATCCCCAAAGACTTTTAAAAATTGAAGGCATAGGGAGAAAAAAATATGAAAAAATATATGAGGCTTTGGAAAAAAATATTAATGTAAGAAAAATTTTGATGTATTTTTCATCTTATAATATTTCTAATCATTTAGCTTTAAAAATATATAAAGAATATGGAGATAAGGCTATTGAAAAGATAAGGGAAAATCCTTATGTATTAATAGAAGATATTCAAGGAATAGGCTTTAAAAAAGCTGATGAAATAGCTATGGCATTTGGTATAAAAAAAGATGCTGAAGAAAGAAAAATAGAAGGCTTAAAATATATTTTGCAAAGGGCGAACCTAAGCGGTCATACATATTTGCCCCTTGATATTTTAATAAAAAACGCAAATAAATTATTGGATATTTCAATAGAAGACTTAGAAGAATGCGTTAGGAGTCTTTCTTTTTCTGATAATTTTTATGTAGAAAAAGCAAATGATGAATTTCATTGTTATTATGCTCCATATTTAAGGGCAGAAAATTTTATAGCCGGCAAACTAAATGAAATAAACATAAATTTTGATGAAAACCCGGATATTCTTGCTAAAATAGATGATATAGAAAAAAATAGGAATATTAAATTGGCACAGGCTCAAGTTGAGGCTATAAAAAAATCTTTAAATGTTGGTGTATTTTTAATCACAGGAGGTCCCGGAACAGGAAAAACGACAACATTAAAAGCATTAATTGATTTGTATGAATTTATGGGTAAAAAAATTAAATTAGCTGCTCCAACCGGACGGGCGGCAAAAAGAATGAAAGAATCGACAGGCCATGATGCCTTAACACTTCATAAACTTTTGGAAATTAATTTTGCAGATGAAAGAGCTACTTATTATGATCCGGTTGAACTTGCCTGCGATGTACTTATTGTTGATGAAATGAGTATGGTGGATGTAATTTTAATGGAGAATTTATGCAGAAGCCTTGAGGTTGGCATAAGACTTATTCTTGTTGGGGATCCGGACCAGCTTCCATCTGTTGGAGCGGGAAATGTCTTAAGAGATATACTGGATTCTAATTTGTTTGAAAGAGTAAATTTAGTAGAAATTTTTCGACAAAAAGAAGAATCAATGATAATAAAAAATGCCCACCTGATAAACAAGGGACAAGAACCAATTTTAAATAAAAATGATTTTTTTATGATCACTGAAGATGGTGAAAATAAAGGGTTGGAGATTATTAAGGATTTAATATCAAAAAGGCTTCCTGAATATTATGGCTTTAATTTTTCTGACATACAGGTTTTAACTCCAATGAAAAAAGGGATTTTGGGAACAATAAACTTAAATAAAGTTTTGCAAGAGCTCTTAAATAAGAATGAAAAAAAATTGGAAATTTTTGGAAAAACTTTTAAATTGAATGACAGGGTTATGCAGATTAAAAATAACTATGAACTTGAAAGCGTATTGGAAAATGAATTTTACAGCGAAAAAACGAAGGGAGTATTCAATGGAGATATGGGTTACATTTCAGATATTGATCAGGAAGAGAAGATTATTGAAGTAACCTTTGACGGAGCAAAAAAAGTTAAATATTTGCCGGAAGATTTAGACGAATTACAACTTTCCTATGCAATGACTATTCATAAATCACAGGGCAGTGAATTTCCTGTGGTGATTATTCCCCTCTACTGGGCACCGCCTATGCTTTTAACAAGAAATTTAATTTATACTGCTGTTACAAGGGCAACAAAACTTGTTGTTCTAGTTGGCAAGTACCAATATCTTCTTCTTATGATTGCAAACAATAAGACCAGAAGAAGATTTTCAAATCTAAAAAATAAACTTATAGAAGCCCATGAAAAGATTAATTGACAGATGTCCAATTTGCGGACAAAAATTAAAAAAATTCGGTCTATGTCCTATTTGCAAAGAAAATTTAATACTGACACCCTTTTATGCATATAAAATTGACGGCTGCAGTGATGTACTTGTGGCTTTTCAATATGCGGGGATAGGTAAAGACCTAATTAAAAAATTTAAGTTTGAAGGGGACTTATACCTAGTAGAAATTATTGGAGATTTAATGATTGAGAAGTTATTAAAATCCAATCAGTTAAAAGATTTCTCTAATATTAGCTATGTTCCCATGACGACAAAAAAAGAAAATAAAAGAGGATTTAATCAGGCTTATGAGCTGGCAAAATATATTGCTTGTAATTTGGATCTGAATCTTATAGATTCTTTTGAAAAAATAAAGGAAACTAAAGATCAGGTTGGTTTAAATGAAAGACAGAGAAAAGAAAATTTAAAAGGAGCCTTTAAAATAAAAAATTATAGTAAGGATATAATAATAGTAGATGATGTTATAACAACCGGCTCTACAATAGGAGAATTGGCAAAAGCGGCAAAAGAAGAAAAAATTAAGGCCATGGCTCTTTTAGCAGCAACTGAAAGTAATTAAAAGCTTTTTTAAATTAGAGATTCATCTTTATTTTTTGGAGCTTTATTTTTCATTGAAAATAGGACTATATTAATTTCTGCCCCGATTAATGTTATTGAACTTAGTAGAAATAGCCAAATCAAGAAAACTATAATTCCTCCAAGAGAACCGTAGGTTATTGAATATTTTCCAAAGTTATTTACATAGAAGGCAAAAATTATAGTTGCAACAATTATAGAAATAGTGGAAAATAAGGAGCCTGCAAGGACAGTTTTGTATTTAATGCTACTTTTTTTTGGAGGGGAGGGGGCGAACTTATAAATGGCACTAAAAGTTAAAAATAAATAGACTATAGGTATTAAATTTCTTGCTACTGACCAAAGCATAAACACAAATTTTGAATTAATATTAAAATAATTTAGGAACTTATAAACAATTATTTTTCCAAAAACCATACTTATTATTAACAATAAAATCATAAAAATCAGGGCAAGAGTAAAAATAATTGCTAAAATTCTAGTTACAAAAAAATTCCTGTTGTCTTCAAAGCCATAAGAATTATTAATAAATTTAATTAATTTATTAATTGCCGATGAAGCTGAAAATAGTCCCACCAGAACAGAAATAGACAACAAGCTCTTTGATGATGTTATATTTAATTCTACAAAGAAATTTTTGACAATTTCCTTAATATCCAGGGGGAAATATTCAATTAATTCCAATACATTTTCTACATTCACTATATCTAAAAAATTAACAGCATTAATTAGACCTATAAGGAAGGGAAAAATAGATAGAATTAAAAAATATGTCAGGCTGGCACCATAGCTTAAAATGTCATCGTCCTTAAATCTTTTTAAAAGTTTGTTAATAAAAATTAATAAATCATTACGTTCATATTTTTTTAAAAATTCATTCATATTTTTCACCAAATTAATTATAGCAGAGTCTAAAAACAAGAGAAAGTTTGAGAATTTATAATTATAAATAAAAAATCCGATTTTATAGATTATCGGATTTAATTTCATTTATAATATATTTAACTTTCAAGGGCATTTCTATGCTGAAATCACCGGATTTAAAACTTTGAACCCCCATAGAAGAACATTCACTTTTAAAGGCATCTATAGAATTTATAAGACCGATATCTTTAAGCATTTTTGCAACATCATCTACATTGGCACCGCTAGATATGGAAAATTCATAGGTTTTTATTTCTTTGCCGCAAATCATGGCTAAAATTTCTTTAACTTTCATACCGTCTTTAATTTCATAATTTCCCGGACTTATGTTTGAAGAAGTGCCCATTTTTTCCATTAAAATATTATAAGCGCTTATATCTTTTATTAAATTATTTTTTAAAAGAATTTGTCCTAGACCATTGCTGTCGCATCCTTCAGGAATGACTAAGGTAATTGTATTTTTTGAGACTTGGCTATCATCTAGAACAGGAATTTCATAAGTTTCATCATTTTTTCCCAAAAGATTTTCTATTTCCAAAGTTGATTTTTTAAGCTCATCAACCAGAGTAAATTTAACCTTGCCCTTAATTTTTGCATTTAAATAAAGATGATCAATTCGCCACTTTATTATAAAAGCAAGCGCTCCAACCAGTAAAATTATGAAAATAATTTGCAGTGTTTTAAGAAGCGTCATTGAGATTCTATTAAAATTTTTCACAAAAAACCTCTTTTCTCTATCGATTTGTTATAATATATTATAACAGATTATAGGGGTTTGGTGAAGATGAGAAAAATTGTTATTGGTCCGAACGATAAGGACCAAAGGGTGGATAGATTTTTAAAAAAATATTTTGAAAAAGCTCCACTTTCATTCATATATAAAAATTTACGAAAGAAAAATATAAAAGTAAACGGAAAGCGAGCAAATCCGGAAGATTTTCTTGTCGAAAATGATGAAATCTCTTTATTTTTGTCGGATGAAATTATTGATAAATATAAAAAAGAAAAAGAAATAAGAATATCTCAAAAATCCCCACAAATTTTATATGAAGATGATAATATCTGTCTAATGAAAAAGCCTATAAATATGTTAAGCCATAATGATAAAGATTACTATCAGGATAATTATTTGGACAGGTTTGTTGATTATCTTATTTTTAAGGGTCAATATTTACCAAAAGAAGAAAATACATTCAGACCTGCTATTTGTAACAGACTTGACAGGAATACTTCAGGGATTCTTATAGGAGCAAAAAATATTAATACATTAAGAGAAATAAATAGGGCAATAAAAAACAGGTGTGTAGATAAATTTTATTTGACTATAGTTAAGTCCGAGATTAAAGAACCTTTCAGTATAGAGATAAAATTAGGGAAAAATAATAAAAATATTGTTCATGAAAATGAAAGCGGGAAAATATCTTTAACAAAATTCTATCCTTTAATTGCAAAGAATGGATATACCTTATTAAAAGTAGATTTAATAACAGGCAGAACCCACCAAATAAGGGCGTCTTTAAAAGAGAAGGACCTTTATATATTAGGGGATAGAAAATATGGTAAAGGAAAAGATAGCGAAATCATGAGCCAAGCTCTTCATAATTATCTTATTAAATTTAATTTAGAAGGAAATTTGTCATACTTGAATAATAAGGAATTTATCTATTTACCTCCCAAAAAACTGAGCGAATTGATTGAAAAAATATTTGATGTTAAGGTGGAGGAAATTTTATGGGCATAAAAAAAATTTTACTAAGGCCTATTGACAGCAAAATAAATTTAGATGATTTTTCCGATGAATCTTTATATTATATTTTACCTACAGAAGATGCATTAGTTGCCAAGAGAAGGGCGTACATTCATAAAAAGGGTTTTATGAAAGCTATAAAATTTATGACCTTTGACGGTCTTCTGAAAGAAAATACTCAGCTGAAAAATCCTGACCCCATTTATAGTTTTTATATTTTAAAAAGAATTTTAAAAAAATATTTTCCTGAAAAAGAATATTTTAATGATTTTGCACAGGTAATTTTTGATTTTTTTAATGATATTTTTATTGAAGGAATTGATCTTTCAGAACTTAAGACTTGCAAAGACCCTTTTTTTGTTTCACTGTATGGTGTAATTTTTGAATTAGAAAGATTTTTTAACAAGAAAAATATGACTCTCTACAGGGCTTATAGGGAATCTTCATATAAGTATCCCATAAAGACTCTTGTAGTTGATGGATTTGTGGACTTTAGAAAATGGCATTTTGATATAATTGAAGCTATTTCTGAATATGCAAATATATATGTTCATCTTCCCTTTAATTATAATGAATTTAAGATAATAAAAGATAATGTAAATATTTTAAGAAAAATGGGCTTTGAAGTTGAATTAAAAGAAGGGACATCTTTAGAAGAAGACCTTAAAACTAAGAATATCAGCATTATAAAAGCAAACAATTCTTTTAATAATATGATTTTTTCTAAACTTAAAGAAAGTATTAATAAATATGGGATTGGGGAAAACCAAATTATTATAAATGATAAAAAATATATGGATATCCTCCATGCTCAAGAAACTATAGAAGAAGTATCCTTTGATATGGACAGGAACCCTATTAATCCGATTATTGAAGAATTTAAAATATATTTTGACTATTTAAGGGATAAAAATAGGCAGGCAATAATTTTAAGAGCCGGTCTACATTATTTACCTATATGTGAAGAAAAAGATAAAATTGATGAAATTTTAAATCATAATGTTTTTTCTTCTATTTTGGATCTTGAAAATTTATTAAAGGGACAAATGGCTATTGATCCTAAAGATATACCTATTTTTATAGAATTTTTAGACCGAGTAAAGGCGGAAAAAATTAAAGAAGAAGATACTTTAGACTATTATGTAAATTTTATTAATAATTCTTTAGACGGTATAACAAAAATACTTGATGAAGATTATAAGATTTTAAAAGATGGGCGGCTTTATAGGCAAGGAAGATTAACCATAGATGGAATAAAAAATATTTTGGTTTTTTTAGAAAATTTTGCCGGCCTTTATGAAAAAATAAGTTTTGAAGAATTTATTGATATTTTTAGTATGTATTTAGACTCTGTAAGCATTAAAAACTTGAGGAATTATAACGGCCTAAGGGTTTCAGAAGTCAACAGAGCATATTTCGCCCCAAAGAAAGGTCAGATATTTTTAGGCTATAACAAAAATAAGAATTTTTCATCTACCAATTTTATTTATAATAGAGATAACAATGAGGATTTAAAGAGAATTGGGCTAATAAAAGACTTTGGACAGATAGATATAATTAAATTAATTTATAGTATATGCAATAGTGATGAGAGCATATTTTTGCTTGAAAATGAAGAGTATGCAAATTCTTTGAATTTTATTAAAACTAAAGCCAAGTTAGGTATTGAAACTTTTGAAGATAAATATATAACTTCCAGCTTAAATGAAAATATTGGAATAAAAAGAGAAGATGAAGGATTTTTGACTGATGAAAATATAGAAAGACTTGCCAAAATCCTAGAAAATAGAAATTTTTCAGCAACAGATTTTGATGCTTATATTACTTGCGGCAAAAAATTTTTGTTGGAGAGAGTTTTTAAAATTGAAGAATATGAGGACCAATATAAAGAAATTGACTATTTAAAGGAAGGAAGCATCTATCATAAAATCTTAGAAGAATACTTTAAAAATAAAAATGTTTTTGATGAAAATTATCTCAAGAATTTGATAATGATGTATACTTTTCCAAAATGTAGAAAAGAAGAAGACCTATCTTTTAATAATAAAGTGAAATTTTTAAGGGATTTTAACAGACTTAAAAGTTTAATCATTGCAGATACTGATGATAAAAGGCTTTTTAGTGACTATGAACCGAAATATTTTGAAAAAAAATTTTCTTTTAACATTGGCCCTATAAATATAATTGGATTTATAGATAGAATAGATGTTAAAGAAGATAGGGAAATTTTAATTGATTATAAGCTTTCTAATTCATCAGTAAAACAGGCAAAGGAATTCAAAGAATTCAAAGCTTTTCAGCCGATAATTTATGCCTTGGCAAGAGATAGGGAGGGCAAAAAAATTGCCGCCTTTTACTATAAAACTATTAAAAATTTTGAAAATGTTCCAATGTATATAAATAAAGATTATATAGAAGAAATTGACGGCAAAAAGTGTTACTTCACAGAGGATGAATTAATGAATCTTTTGAGAGAGTCTGTTGAAAAGATTAAGGAGCTTTATAATAAAATGTTGGGCGGAGTTTTTAATGAAGGCACAAAATGTAAAGATAAGTGAAAGGATGACTTATGACTAAAGTTTTAAAAAGTATTGAATTGAGAAAAAAATTAGAGGAAGAATTAATAGAAAAAATTTCAAATATGGGAGAAAGACCAACTCTTTCAATAATAAGATTAGGCGAAAAAGATGAAGATTTATCCTATGAAAAAGGACTTTTAAAGACTTCAAAAAAGTTATCTATACCCGTTGATGTTCATAAACTGCCTGAAGAAGCAAAAACTGAAGAAATAATAGATTTAATAAGAAAACTAAACGCAGATAGTAAGGTTAAGGGAATTTTAATATTCAGACCTCTACCAAAAAATATAGATGAAAAATTAATAGAACTTGCGATAGATCCGAAAAAAGATTTGGACTGTATAAATCCCATAAATAAAGCTAAGCTTTATGATGGAGATGTGTCGGGATTTATGCCGCTTTCGCCCAAGGCTGCAATTGAGCTTTTGGAGTATTACGGTTATGACTTATCAAAAAATGCTTTAATCATAAACAGGTCACAAGTTGTGGGAAGACCCTTGGCAATGCTTTTATTAAATAGAAATGCAACAGTGACAATAGCTCATTCAAAGACGAAAAATCTTATAGAGCTTACAAAAAAAGCTGACTATATTTTTACTGCAATGGGAAGCAAAAAATCTTTAGATAAAAGTTATTTTACCAAAGACTCAATAATCATAGATTTAACTATTGGGATTGATGAGAATGGAAAACTTTGCGGTGACTTAAATCAAAAAGATATTAAAGAATTTGTAAAGGCTTATACGCCGGTTCCGGGAGGAGTCGGTTCCTTAACTAATTTATTATTAATTGAGGCAATGATAAATGGATAAAAAAGAACTAAGAAAAAAATTCAGGGAAAGCAGAGATAATATTTTAAATAGGGAAGAACTTTCAAAAAAAATTGCAAAAAACCTCTTTGATTTTTACGAATATCAAAAAGCCAAATCACTATTTATCTTCGTAAGTTTTAGAAGTGAAGTAAATACTGAAGAAATAATAGAAAAATCTTTAGCAGATGGTAAAATTGTGGCAATTCCAAAAATTTACGGTAATAAAATGAAAGCCATTAGAATAAAATCCTTAAAGGGTTTAGAAAGAAATCCTATGGGTATTTTGGAACCCAAGGACGATGAAGAATATTATAAAATAGACCTAAGCCTAACACCGGGACTTGCTTTTTCAAAAGATGGTTATAGATTAGGGTATGGAGGAGGCTATTATGATAAATTTTTTGAAAAAAATGATAGTTTAAGAGTTGGTCTAGGGTTTGAAATCCAAAAAACTGACAGCTTGCCCCATAGAAGTTTTGATAAAAAATTAGATTATTTAATAACAGAGAGGGAAATTATTAAATTTTGACGGTAAAGTTTCATGAATAAAAAATTTTTTAAAGAAAATAATAAACCCTCTGAAAAGACAGAAGGTTTATTTTTTTGTTATTTATTAATATTATAAGTTTTTAAATCCCTTAGCCAGTCCTTATCTAGAGATGAAGTATCAGTATAAAATCCATTTTTAAACATATAATTTATAAAGAATTTATTAAATTTTTGCGAGCCGGAACTGTTTAGGTGGTAAAAATCGTAGAAGTCAGTATTTACCAGACCAATTTCTTTTTTATAGTTATTAAAATCAATAAATTCAATTCCTTTTCCTGTAATTTGTTTTTCCCAATAATTGATATTTTCTACAAAATCCTTCTCATCAAAGATAGGAGTTTTTACAAATATTAGCCTTATATCTTTTTTTTGACAAAGAGAAATCATTTTTAAAAAATATTTTTTATTAGGAGCAAGGTAGGATTTATCCAGGGCATTTTCAATCATATTTTTGTTACTACACATATTATAATTATTTTTTATAAAGGTCGAGCTGGTTCCTTTTAAGAGAACATAACCTCTAAGATAATCCTTATAATCTGAACTTTTCACATTAAAATCTTCATCTTTTAGTTCGCTCCACCTATCATGATACTTTATCAGAGGCAAAAGACTTTGAGCTTTATATTTTAAAGGTACAATTTTTACAATCATATCTAATTTTATATTATTCATTGGAATATAATCTAAATAAGAATGGACTATGCTGTCATCTTCATCAATTTTATAAACGAGTCCATGAATATCCACGAATATAATTTTAGGTTCATCTTTTTTTATAACCTCTTTTAAATAATAATAAGTTGCCTTAAATGGTTGAAGCTGGGAAGCCAAAACATAGGACTTAAATCCGGTATTTTCATATATAAGCAGGGGATTAAAAGAACAATAAGAGTGACTTGACCCCAAGAAAAAAATATCAAAGTCATCTTTTTCATTAAAATAACCGCCAATTTTATTGCCCATATCCCATGGTTTTGCCAGAGATTTCCTTATGAAGATATTATTTAATTCTACAAGACCTGTTAAAAATATACTGATAAATATTAGTGACAGGAAAATTCTTTTTATTTTTTTCACTTTATCAAGTCCTTAAAATTGGAAGTATATAAATTGAGATTCTGAAAATCCAGGTCCATAAATTCCAAATATTAGTATAGAAAATATTATTATAAAATATAAGGCCCATCTTAAGGGTAGGAAAAATTTCTGCAAAATTTTTAAGGGGTCGATTTTATTATATTTTATTAGATCAACAAGAAATAAAATAAATAAAGAAATACCGAGTACAGCTAAATTATTATAGCCAAAGTTTGTTTTTTCTAAATCTTTAAAAAATAAAGGCCAAGAAAGATTAAAGGCAAATAAATTTTTAATAAATATGTTTGCCTCTTTTATATTTTTTGCTCTAAAAAATATAAAGGCAAAGACTACAAATAAAAAGCAAAATATTCTTCTTAAAAAATCAAAGAAGAAATTAGATTTTTTCTTAAGGATACCGCTTATATTTTCAATTATTATCAATATACCATGGATTATGCCCCAAACAACAAAGGACATATCAGCACCATGCCAAAGACCGCTCACCGAAAAAACAATAAAAAAATTAAAGTATTGTCTTAATTTACCCTTCCTGTTTCCACCCAAGGGTATATAAAGATAATCTTTAAACCACGTGGACAATGAAATATGCCATCTGTGCCAAAATTCTGTTATTGATTTTGATAAAAAAGGTTCCCTAAAATTGTCCATAAGGTCTATATCTAAAATTTTTGCTGACCCTTTTGCAATTATAGAATAAGAATAAAAGTCACAATAAATCTGTACAGTAAAAAGGATGGCGGCTAAAATAAGTATTGAGGACGAATAATTTTCTATTGAGTCAAAAGTACTGTTGACTAAAATTGCAGCCCTATCAGCAATTACCAGCTTTAAAAAATATCCCCAAGTTATTAGAGATAGACCTCTTACTAAATTCTCATAAGAAAAAATTTTTTTACTTTTTATTTGCGGCAGGAGATTGTCAGATCTTTCAATGGGACCTGCAACTAGTTGCGGGAAAAAAGATACAAAAAGAGCATAATTTATAAAATTTTTCTCAGCTTTTATATCTTTTCTATATACATCAATGGTGTAACCAAGAGCTTGAAAAGTATAAAAAGAAATCCCTACAGGAAGCAAAAAATTAAGCTGAGCTTTAATGGGATTTAAAGATAAAAATGTAAGCAAATCGTTTAATGAATTTACTGCAAAGTTAAAGTATTTAAAGAAAAATAAAATTCCCAGGTTTATAAAAAAGCAAACAAAGACCGCAAGCTTTTTTTTATTTGTATAATTTTGATTTATATCAATATAAATGCCTGTAAAATATGTAATAACTATGGATAAAATCATGAGCAATGTATATTTTACATTCCAGCATGAGTAGAAGAAAAAAGAGGCTATTAGTAAAAATATTTTTTTGAATTTTTGCGGTAGTAAAAAGAATAGTATTACTATGCTCGGAAAAAATATTAAATAAGTTAAAGAATTAAATAGCATAAAACCTCCATTAACATATTATAGCAGAAAATATTAATTATAAAAGATTATAAAAAATTTAAAAAATGTTGTATTAACAATAGAAATAATTGATAATTATTGTTAATATGATATTAGAAAAAATATAAAGGGATGAGTTTTATGGATATTAATCAAACAGTATATATATTATGTAGTGAAAATAAAGATTTGAGAGATTTTCTAATCTCTAAAGGCTTTAATAATTTGTCTAATGACACAATGTTTAATACTATGGCAAAAATGATAAAGTTAAAAGATGCCTTAAAATTAAAAAATATAGATGCAGAGATTTTTCAAGAAGAATACAAAAGTTTTTCAGCAAAAGTGATTGAAAATGAAAATTTTGAAAATAAAGATTCAAAATACACGATAGAAGGAGCAGTGCCTTGTCCTATAAGAGTTCCCCTGATGGAATCTTTAAAAGACTTTTCTTCAGGCAAGGATATGGATATAGATTTTGATTTGAGATCAGCAAACCTTGGTATGGATTTTGTATTTGATAAGTTCAAAAATAAAAAGAAACTTCCAGACTTAATCACAACAGCTGGATTTGAATTAATTTTAGATGACAAAATATATGAAGAGGTTAAAAAGTCTTATACAGATTGCAATATACCAATAAATGATGATTTTATAAAAAGAGGAATAGATTTAAAAGACCCTGAAGGAATTTTTCATATTTTAGGAATTGTGCCGGCTGTTTTTATTGTTAACAAAGAACTTTTAGGTTCAAGGAAGATGCCAAATTCTTGGGAAGACTTGTTGAGTGGAGAATTTGAAAATTCTATAACTATTCCTGTAGCAGACCTTGATATGTATAATGCAATTTTAATTACAATATATGCTAATTTTGGTCTTGATGGTGTAAAAAAATTAAAGGACGGATTTTTTTCAAAGCTTCACCCGGCCCAAATGGTAAAGGCAGATAGGAACAATGCTTCTTGTATAAGTATTTGTCCATACTTTTTTGCAACCATGATTTCATCAGATTCTCTTAAACTTGTATGGCCAAAAGAAGGGGCGATAATTTCACCAATATTTATGACTGCAAAAAAAGAAAGCCTAAAAAATGTAAAGGATGCAATTGATTATTTTACGTCTAAAAAAGTTGGACAAATATTTTCTTTTAATGGAAAATTTCCATCTACAGTAGTGGGAATTGACAATAATTTATCTAAAGACCAAAAGTTTTTATGGGCAGGATGGGAAATGTTAAATAATGAAAGAGAAAAATTTAAAAGTCAAATTTCACAATATTTTGATTTATAAGTAAAGGAGAAATAATGAGATTTATTACTTTTTCAGGACCTCCATCTTCTGGTAAAAGTTCTGTAATAATTAATACAATTAAAAATTTAAAAAAAGACGGTATAAAAGTTGGAGTAGTAAAGTTTGATTGTTTATATACTGATGATGACAAACTATACAAAAACGCAGGAATATTGGTAAAAAAAGGTTTATCTGGAGCCTTATGCCCTGACCATTTTTTTGTTTCTAATATTGAAGAAATTTTAAATTGGGCTAAAGAAAATTCTCTTAATATTTTAATAACTGAGTCTGCCGGTTTGTGCAATAGATGTTCACCATATTTAAAAAATATTTTGGGAATATGTGTGATTGATAATTTGTCTGGAGTAAATACACCTATGAAAATTGGTCCTATGCTTAGAAATGCTGATATTGTTGTTATCACCAAGGGAGATATAGTTTCTCAAGGGGAGAGAGAGGTTTTTTCATCAAGAGTTTTAGCTGTTAATCCAAGGGCAATAGTTATGAATATAAATGGTCTTTCCGGACAAGGAAGTCTTGAATTATCTATGATTTTAAAAGAAAAATCAAAAGATCTTAAAGAACAAGAAAATTTAATTTTGAGATATCCCATGCCAACTGCTCTATGCTCATATTGCTTGGGAGAAACTAGAGTTGGTGAAAAATATCAATTGGGAAATGTTAAGAAAATCAGGTGAAAATATGAAGATAAGTGAAATTTTAGAAAAATATCCTTTTGCACAAGCTTATTTTGAAAATAATAAATTAGATATAGAAGGAAAAGAAGCTGAGGATTTTGATTATTTTCTTAAAAACATCTCTGATGAAAAATTAGAAGAACTTGCAACGGATAGAAAAGCTTTAAAAGATGGCTTAAAAAGTTTTATTGATTCTATGATGGAGTTTTTATCAGATAATCAAATACACTCAATAACTATACTTCCAGGTAAGGATAAAGATGGAAATAAGGAAAATTTTAAAGAGATAATCTTAGAAAAATCTAATGTTATTTCAATAGTTGGTCCAACAGGCTCCGGCAAATCCAGACTTCTTTCTGATATAGATTGGCTTGCTCAGGGAGATACACCCACAGGAAGGAAAATATTAGTTAATGGACAAAAACCAAATTCAACTATGAGATTTTCAACTCAGGATAAAATTGTCGCAGAACTTTCACAAAATATGAATTTTGTAATGGATTTAACTGTAAAAGAATTTATAGAGCTTCATTCAAAATCAAGATTAATTGACCCCAAAGAAAAAATAAAAAAAATAATAGAAGATGCCAATAATTTAGCAGGAGAAAAATTTTCTTTAGATACTAATATAACCGAGCTTTCCGGTGGTCAATCAAGAGCCCTTATGATCTCTGATACTGCTAATCTCTCAAAATCTCCAATAGTTTTAATTGATGAAATAGAAAATGCAGGAATTGACAGGAAAAAAGCCGTTGAGCTTTTAATGTCGCAAGATAAAATTGTAATTATCTCCACCCACGACCCCACCCTTGCCCTCATGGCTGATAAAAGAATTGTTATAAAAAATGGTGGGATATATAAAATAATTGAAACATCTGTACATGAAAGGAAAATTCTTAACAAATTAGAAGGTATAGATGAATATTTAGAAACATTAAGAAATAATTTAAGAAACGGACAAAAGATTAATGGATAAAGACTTGGATTTTTCGAGTCTTTATTAAATTTATTTTATATATATTAACTTTAGGTTATAATAGGGAAAGGAGGTATTATGGAAAATTATAAATTATTGGAAAAAAAATATATAGATGAAGTGGCTTCCGAATGTTTAGTCTATGAACATATAAAAACGGGTGCCAGAGTCTTAACCTTACAAAATGATGATAATAATAAGGCTTTCGGCATTGGTTTTCGTACTCCGCCAAAATTTGGAAATGGCGCAGCTCATATTGTAGAACACTGTGTGCTCTCGGGTTCAAGAAAATATAGGACAAAAGAACCCTTTATGGATTTAATTAAGTCTTCTTTACAAACTTTTTTAAATGCTATGACCTTTCCCGATAAAACAATTTATCCCATATCTTCAAGGAATGAAAAAGATTTTGACAATTTAATGGACGTTTACTTAGATGCAGTTTTTTATCCGAGAATATATGAAGAAGAAAAAATATTTTTGCAAGAAGGTTGGCATTATGAATTTGATCCTAAGACAGATAAATTAATTTATAACGGGGTTGTTTATAATGAAATGAAAGGAGTATATTCACAAGCAGAAAACATTGTTGCAAATGAATTTATATTTAATTTACACGAAGGTTCTTCTTATGGAGTTGATTCCGGAGGAGATCCTAAACTAATCCCAACTTTATCCTATGAAGAATTTTTAGATTTTCATAAAAAATATTATCATCCTTCTAATTCATATATTTACTTATACGGTCAAATGGATATGGAAGAAAAACTTCAATATATTCATGAAAATTATCTAAATAATTTTAGAAAAGAGGAAATTGATTCGGAAATTACTCTTAATAAAGCTTTGGAAAAGACCAAAATAGTAGAAACAAGTTTTTCGGCTTCAAAAGAAGAACTTGGATCTAATAGAGATTTCTTGCTCTATGGGTGGTGTTTGGGAGAAGCCCTAAATAAAAAAGATGCCTTTATGAGAGATTTTTTATCAGAACTATTAATTGATGCAGAAGGAGCACCTTTAAAAAGAGCTCTTATAGATGCAAAAATGGGGGAAGATGTTTATGCTGAAACTTCAACAGCAAAAACTTTAGATCTTGGGCTAGTGCTTAAAAATACATCTTTTGACAAGTTAAGTGAATTTAAGAAAATAATTGATGATGCCTTAAGGAATATAGTTACTAACGGAATTGACAAAAAACTTTTACAAGCAACTCTATCACGGTTTGAATTTAATTATAGAGAAGGCGGAGGTACTCAAAAGGCAATAATATATTATATAAGAGCCCTAAATTCTTGGCTTTATGACAGAAGCCCTTTAGATTCTTTAGAATTTAACGATATTATTCATGAAATTAAAGAGTCTATTGATGATGGTTTTATTGAAAAATATATTGAAGAGAAATTTATTAACAATAAATACTCCATAATTTTATCTTGCAAACAAGAATTGGATAAAAATTTAAAGGAAGAAAAAGAACTTGAAGCTAAACTTAAGGAATTTAAAAATACACTTTCAGATGAAAAAATAAAAATGATTAAATCCAAGCAAGAAGAATTATTTGCCTACCAATTAAACGAAGATTCACAAGAGGATAAAAAGTCAATCCCAAGTCTTAAACTTTCTGATATTTCTGAAGGTATAACAGTTTATAAATATGAAGAAGATAAAATTTCAGATTCAATATATTTAAAATCTGAAGAAGCAACAAACGATATAGTCTACACAATAATTTCACAAAATATCGACTTTTTAACAAAGAATGAAATAAAAGATCTGCCTTTGATATTAAGTTTATTGGGAAGACTTGATACAAAAAATTATTCTTATAAAGAACTTGATAATGAAATATATATTGCGTCAGGAGGGATATCTTTTACAGCTGCAAGTTATAACCTTGAAGATACAGATAAATTCTTACCTAGATTAAATATAAGCTTAAAAACTTTAAAAGAAAATTTTGCAAAAACTATAGATTTAATTATTGAAATTATTAAAAATACAAAATTTACAGACAAGGCAAGAATAAAAGAATTACTTTTACTGGAAAAATCTCAAATAGAGCAAGGTTTATTGTCCAGCGGAATGACGGTGGCAATGAATTTAGTAAAAAGTTATTATTCCCCTGCAGGCAGCTACAATTCAGAAGTTCAAGGACTTGATTTTTATAATTATTTATCAGAAACACTTGAAAATTTTGATGAAAAATATAATGAATTAAAAAATAGACTTGATAAATTATATAAGAAGCTATTCAATAAAAATGGTTTAATAATTTCTTCAGTAGCTAAAGAAGAAGACTTAGAAAATAATAAAGAAGCCTTAGAAAAATATATTGGAGAATTAAATTTTGAAAAATTAAAAAAATTTGAATATCAAATAGAGAAAAATAATAAAAATCAGGCTATTTATTTGTCATCTAATGTAAACTTTATTTCAAAGGGTTATAATCTAAACTATTTAGGAGAAAAATATACAGGAGATAAAGCAGTTCTTGCAAGTATTTTGTCATCAGCCTACCTGCATAATGAAATAAGGGCAAAAGGCGGGGCTTATGGAGCAGGTATAGTATTTATGAGAAGCGGGGATATGCTAACCTATTCTTATAGGGATCCCAATGTAGAAAATACAATAAAAGTCTATGATAAAATGCCGGAATTTTTAAGAAATTTAAGCTTAACAGAAGAAGAACTGAAAAATTTTATAATAGGAAGTATGAACAGCTTCGATCCTCTATTATCCTTATCAGCAATAGATGCTCTTAATTTAACAAAATATTTAACGGGACTTACAGACACAAAAATAATTGAAAACAAAAAAGAAGCCCTAAATACAACTTTGGAAAAATTAAAATCATATGCTGATATAATAGAAAAAGCTATAAAGGAAAATTATATAGGTGCCATAGGAAATGAAGAAAAATTGAGAGAAAATTCAAAATATTTTAAAGAAATAATTCCACTCAATAAAAATAATTAAAATTAAAACATCAATATGAATAACATTTTGTATTAGGGACTGCCCTTTAGGACTGTCCCTAAATTAATATTTAAATCACAAAAAAAGTATGAAAAATAGTAAGCGATTAGTAGTATAAAAAAATATTGCAGAATTGATTGTTAAAAATATTTATATTAGATTATTACTAAAGACTCTCAAAAAGCCTTTATTAATATAAAAACCAAAAATTCTTTTGGTTGGTGATGATATATCAAATTTTCCACAGGTTTTTTAGTGTAAATTTATAAAAATGTATATAGAATTTAAAAGAAGTATTAATTTAAAAAATAATTTTTGCAATAAAATTTATTTTTTATAAAATGCAACCTTAATATATTTAAAAATAAGTTTAGTAATATTATTTTTTTAAAAAAATTTAAAAAATATTTCTTGCTTATAAATAGCATGAAATCTATATCTATATAGGGTTAAAAATAATCATAGTAAATTTCTTGGAAAAAATTTCAAAAAAAGCTTTACAATTTTTTCGAACTAAGATATAATAAGACACAGTTAGTTGATACTAACTATCATTTACTTAAATGATTAGAATTAACATATGGTTAATTCATATTGCACCCATTTATTATAACGTAAAAATTTACGTTATAGCTGTACTTTATTTAATCTGAGGTTACCCCCCTTAAGATTAAAAATTAAATTTTATACCAGTCTTATTTTCCATCCTCTCCTTTCATATTCAGTATGGACGGAAAATACCAAAAGCCACATTCTCCTAGATGTGGTTTTTTGTTGTGGATAAATAAATAATAAAGATTGTGTGAAAATTTTATAATAAAATTGTAAATTTTTTATTATTAGCTTATACTAGGTAAGGTGATGTTATGGATAGGATAAAAAGCTTAATTAAAGATATATTTTTGATATTTATAGTTGCATTAGTAGAATGTGTTTTAGTATTTTTATTTGCTTCATGCAATTTTTTTGAATTAATAGCTAATATTATTTCTATAAAAGTTATAGTTTTAAATTTAATACCCCCATTTTTAATTTGTTTACTTTTTTATGGAATAAGTGGCAGGATAAAACTTGCACTTATCTTATCATCTGCAATTCAGGTTATTGTATTATTTATAAATAGGATGAAAATTACTTATAGAAAAGATGCTTTTAAAATTTCAGATATATATGAGGGATTGGAAGCTATTAAAATGGCAAAGAGTTCATATTATCCTGACAAATTTTCGGTATTAGTTGCTGTCCTATTTTTTATTTTTTTAGGATTTATTTTATATTTTTATAGGACTAAAAAATTAGTATTCCCTTTCAGGATATTTTTAATAGTTATAAGTATATTTCTATCATATATTTCATATAATAATCTTTATATACCTTCAAAGGTTTACAATTCTTTAAAAATTTACGGTAATCCCTATAATGAAGTTGATGTTTTCAATTCCATGGGCTTTAACTATTCCTTTATATTTAAAATAAAATCTTCAACAATAAAACCGCCGGAAAATTACGATAAGAAAGAATATGAAAAAAGAGATAGGAGATACAAAGGTGAAGAAATAGCCACCTTAAAAGCTAAAGACAAGCCGAGCATAGTTTGGATTATGGGGGAAGCTTTCACAGATTTATCTCAAAATCCTGTTTTTTCTTTTGATAAGGGAAATGATCCGAATGAAAACTTTAAAAGAATATGCAATGAAGCCCCATTGTTTGGAAGAATTGTAGTACCTGGGTTTGGCGGAGGCACCGGTGATACAGAATTTGATGTTTTAACAGGAGCCTTAACAATAGATTGTGCTCCCAACGGTTCCTATTCTTTTAACATGATTAAACAAAATACAAAATCCCTTCCAACACTTTTAAACAATATCGGCTACAATACCCGAGCCTTTCACCCGGGATATGAATGGTTTTATCGTAGAAATGTCGCTTATCCAAGACTTGGATTTAATGAAAGCTATTTTATAGAAAATATTGAAAATCCTGTCAACAAGGGAGATTATTTTAGCGAAGAGAAATTCACTGATATTTTTATAGATAGATTAAAAAAATCTTTAGATAAAAAAGAAACTGTTTTTGATTATGCTGTTGATATTCAAAATCATGGCCCATACTTTTACGATAAGTATGGAGAAACTTTGCCTTTTAATTGCAGTGCATCTTTAACAGATGAAGCTCACGTTTGCTGGGGTTCATATTTTATCGGATTGAAAGATATGGATACTATGATTGGGAGAATTTATGATTTTATCAATGAAAGAAAAGAACCTGTAATTTTTGTTTTTTATGGTGACCATCTTCCATCTTTAGGGGAAGAACCTGATGGCTTTAAACAAATTGGCATTGATATGAAAGTTCAGAATTTACAGGATGAAATAACCAGACACTCAGTTCCTTTTTTTGTAACGGCAAATCCGGCAGGTAGAGAATATCTGAAGGTTGAAAATGCAAATCTTAATAAGGGTGATATAATTTCTGCAAATTTTTTGGCATCTTCGGTACTTGACATGCTTGATTTTAATAAAACTGATGATTACTTTCAATTTAATTCGTTTTTAAGGCAGTATATGCCAATAATTTCAAGGCATTATATTTATAGTTTGGATGCAACTTATCCTAAAGAGAAAGTTGCTGGAGAAGCGGCTGAAAAATATATGGACTATAAGGCCTATGAATATTACAGAATTAACCAAAGAAAAAAATAGTAAATTTTCTTAAATGCTTATAAATTAATACTTAAACTGATATAATGTAATAAGATTTCAATGAGGTGTTTTTTTTGAAAACAAGTATTATTAAATTTAGCGATAAAGATATGTGCAAAAATAAAGAGAATTTAAAAAAAATAACAAGAACTTTTAAGGAAGGAGGCCTAGTTGTTTTCCCTACCGAAACAGTTTATGGTCTTGGAGCCAATGGGTTTGATAAGGAAGCTGTAAAAAAAATATATAAGGCTAAAGGACGTCCAACAGACAACCCCTCAATTCTTCATATCGCAAAAATCTCACAATTAAATGAGCTTGTTAAAGATGTTCCGAAAATCGCAAAAAAATGTATTAAAAATTTTTGGCCTGGTCCCCTAACAATAATTTTTAAAAAATCAGACTTGGTTCCTTTGGAAGTTACCGGCGGTTTAGATACTGTTGCAATAAGAATGCCATCAAATAAAATTGCCGCACAAATATTAAGAGATGTAAATTTACCCATTGCAGCACCCTCTGCCAATATATCCGGCAGGCCTTCTCCAACAAAGGCTAGCCATGTAATAGAGGACCTTATGGGTAAGGTTGATATAATTGTTGACGGAGGACAATCTCTAGTTGGAATTGAGTCGACAGTTCTTGATGTTACTACTGATCCCCCAATGATTTTAAGACCGGGAAAAATTACTCTTGAAGACTTACAAAAAATTGATAAGTCCATCGGTATTGATAATACAACTATAGATGCTATAGATAAATCTATACCGAAATCTCCGGGTCAAAAATATAAGCATTATGCACCAAGAGGTCAAGCAACTTGTTTTGTAGGTGATTTAAATAATGTTGTTAATGAAATTAATAAGAGAATAGAGAAAGCAAATGGAAAAGTTGCAGTTTTGGCGACATCTCAAACAATTAACAAATATGTTGGTGCTGATTTACTATTAAATTTAGGGGATAGAAATAATTTAGAGGAGGTTGCTAATTCTTTATTTGACCATCTAAGGAAATGCGATGAAGAGAAGGTTGATATAATATTTGCGGAAGGTTTTGAGTTAAGAGGGATGGGTTTAAGTATTATGAATAGGTTACTAAAGGCCTGTGCCGGTAAAGTTGTAATTGGACTTTAGGAGGTATTATGAAAATAGCGATAGGTAGTGATCATGCCGGATTTAAACTAAAAGAAGAAATAAAAAATTACCTGGAAGAAAAAAATATTGAGGTGGATGACTGTGGAACTTATTCAGATGAAAGATGTGATTATCCGGATTTTGGTCATAAGGTAGGTCATAAAGTTGCCAATAAGGATGCAAATTTTGGAATAGTAATTTGCGGTTCAGGGATAGGAATTTCTATTTCTGCAAATAAGGTAAAAAATATTAGAGCTGCTCTTTGTTCAGAACCGGTAAGTGCAAGGCTTGCCAGGAATCATAATGACGCAAATATTCTTGCAATGGGAGCAAGATTAATAGGTCCTGATATGGCAAAGGAAATAGTTGATGCTTTTCTAAAAGCCGATTTTGAAGGCGGCAGACATATAAACAGAGTAAATAAGATTGAGGAGGATATATGAGTGTTAAAATAATGGATCATCCTTTGATTAAACATAAGATGACTATACTTAGAAAAAAAGAAACCAGTTCAATGGAGTTCAGACAAATAACAACTGAAATTGCAAGTCTTATGGGCTATGAAGTAACAAGAGATTTAGAATTAAAAGATATAGATATAGAAACACCTCTTGAAAAAACTGTAGGTAAAGAAATTTCGGGAAAGAAAATAAGTATTGTTCCTATTTTAAGAGCAGGTCTGGGGATGGTGGATGGACTTTTAACTATAGTCCCATCTGCAAGGGTTGGGCATATTGGAATGTATAGAGACCCTGAAACGTTAAAACCTGTTACTTATTATTGCAAATTACCAAAAGATATTGAAAACAGGACTGTAATTTTGTTAGATCCAATGCTGGCAACGGGAGGCACATTAATTGCCGCGATAGATGAACTTAAATCCCATGGAGCAACAAAAATTAAAAGTTTAAATTTACTGGCAGCACCGGAAGGAATAAAAGCAGTTGAAGAAAAACATCCTGATGTAGATATTTATGTTTGCCAAATTGACAGGTGCCTAAATGAACACGGTTATATTCTGCCGGGATTAGGAGATGCCGGAGACAGACTTTTTGGTACAAAATAAAATGGCCTTATCCTATTATTTAAAAGCTTTTTTCTTGGCTTTTGTCCTGACCTTATTAATAACACCCTTTATTATACATTTGGCAAAGAAGTATAAATTTTTAGATATACCTAAAGATAATAGGAGAATGCATAATAAACCCATGCCTATTGGGGGCGGTTTGGGTATGTATATTGTAATAAGCCTTCTCAGTTTTTATTTTCTAAATGTGGATAAAACTCTTATTATGTTAATTGTAGGTTCAACAATAATTGTTGTATCAGGTCTTATAGATGATAAAAAGGGATTAAGTCCTAAAGCTAAGGTAGCCTTTCAGGTATTGGCAGCTGTCTGCTTGGTAATTGGGGGAGTTAAGATTGAATTTTTCACTAATCCTTTGGGAGCTGAAGAAATATTGGTGCTTATTAATCTGTTGTCAATTCCCATTACAATTTTTTGGGTATGTGGAATAACTAACACAATAAATTTAATAGACGGACTTGATGGATTAGCTGCTGGAATTTCAATGATTTGTGCCATTTCCATGTTCTTTATTACAAGAAGATTTAACCATGTAGCAGCAACCTTAGTATGTGCACTTATAGCAGGTGCTTGTCTTGGATTTTTACCCTATAACTTTAACCCTGCAAAAATATTTATGGGAGATACAGGAGCCTTGTATTTAGGATTTATGTTATCTTTCATAACCATTCAAGGAGTTATGAAACGGGCGGTCGTTCTAATGATGTTTGTACCGGCCCTTGCTTTAGGAGTTCCGGTATTTGATACTGCTTTTGCAATGATAAGAAGAAAGCTTCACGGCAAATCTATTGTGGAAGCTGATAAGGGACATCTTCACCATAGACTTTTGGCAAAAGGATTAAATCAAAGACAGACAGTTTTAATACTTTATAGCATATCCATAATTTTTGGAATATTAGCCAATTTTTTAGCGGATTTTCAGTCACAAGTTGGGTTAATTATTTCAATATTAATAATACTGGCAATTATACTTATTGGAATTTTTAGCGGCATGATTTCTAGTAAGGAGGAATAAATGAAAATATTATTTGTCTTCGGTACAAGACCTGAGGCAATTAAAATGGCTCCTGTGATTAAAGAGGTTGAAAAGCACAAGAATATAGAAAGTCTGATATGCGTTACGGGACAGCATAGACAGATGCTCGACCAAGTTCTTGAAATTTTTCAAATCAAACCTGATTATGATTTAAATATTTTTAAAAAAGGGCAGACTTTAACGGATATAACAACAGGAACTCTTTTAGGGCTTGGGGAAATTTTAGACAAAGAAAAACCTGACATCCTCCTGGTTCAAGGAGATACAACAACGGTTTTTGCAGCAGCTCTTTGTGCTTTTTATAAGAGAATTAAAATTGGTCATATTGAAGCAGGATTAAGATCGGGCAATCTTTACTCACCATATCCAGAAGAAGCAAATAGAAAATTGGTTTCAGTAATTGCAAATTTCCATTTTGCACCGACAAAAAACAATAAATATAATTTATTGAGAGAAGGCTATGGGGAAGATAATATATTTATCACAGGTAATACTGTAATAGATGCATTAAAATATACCGTCGTTGATAATTATAAATTTGAAAATGACTTATTAAATAAGATTGACTATAAAAACAAGGATGTCATTTTATTAACTTCACATAGGCGTGAAAATTGGGGAAAACCGATGGAAGATGTATTCGCAGCATTTTATGATATTATTAAAGAGAGAAAAAATGTTGAAGTTATTTTTCCTATGCACCTAAATCCATTAATTAGAGAAATAGCTCACAAGTATTTTGATAAGCTTGATAGAGTTCATTTAATTGAACCCTTATCCTATCTACCTTTTTCAAATTTAATGAATAAAGTTAAATTTGTCGTTACAGATTCAGGAGGAGTTCAGGAAGAAGCACCTTCTTTAGGTAAGCCTGTTTTAGTAATAAGAAATGAAACGGAAAGGTATGAAGGGATTAAAGCAGGCACTGCAAAATTGATTGGAGTAAAAAGAGATAAAGTATTTGAAAATATATCTAAACTTTTAGATGATGAAAAAATATATAATAAAATGAGTATGGCTGTTAATCCATATGGGGATGGGAAAGCATCCCAACGGATTGTTGAAATTTTAGAAAAATATTTATAAAAATTTTTCAAAATGTAAAATTGAAGAAAAATTCTATTATTATTGTAATTTTAGGGTATAATAAAGTGAAATGTCTGAGGTGATAATAATGAAAGGAAAAACTATGGACCAAATCAAAATAGGAGATAGTGCCAGCTTTACAAAGACAATAACTGAAAGCGATGTCTATACTTATGCTGGTATTACAGGAGATCTTAACCCGGCACATATTAATGAAGTTGAAGCCGGAAAAGGAATTTTCAAAACTAGAGTTGCTCATGGTATGTTAACAGCAGGACTTATATCTGCAGTTTTAGGAATGCAACTTCCCGGCCCCGGAACTATATACCTTGGGCAAGAATTAAAATTCACCAAACCTGTTTATTTTGGCGATACTATTACTGCCAAGGTTGAGGTTGCTGAAATTGTAAAAGAAAAAATTTTAAAAATTAAAACAATATGCACTAATCAAAAGGGCGAAATTGTTCTTGAAGGAATGGCAACTGTAATGCCGCCACGTGCATAAAAGGAGGAAAAACATATGGAAGACAGAATAGTTATAGCATCAGCAGCAAGGACTCCAGTCGGATCATTTGGAGGAGCATTTAAGACAGTAGGATCTGTAGAATTAGGTATAGTTGCTGCTAAAGAAGCAATGAAGAGAGCAAATGTATCGCCTGACATGATTGATGAAGCTTATATTGGGAATGTACTTCAAGCAGGACAAGGTCAAAATGTAGCAAGACAAATTGTATTAGGTTCAGGAATTCCTAAAGAATGTCCTGCCATTACAATTAATATTGTCTGCGGATCAGGACTTAGGGCAGTATCTTTAGCAGCTCAAGTTATAAAAGCAGGAGATGCAGAAATTGTTTTAGCTGGAGGAAGCGAAAGCATGTCAGCTTCAATGTATGGCATTCCCAGTGCAAGATGGGGAGCTAGAATGAATGATAAGCCATTGGTTGACTTAATGATTAAAGATGGTTTATGGGATGCTTTTAATGATTATCACATGGGTATAACTGCAGAAAATGTAGCAGAAAAATATGAAATAACAAGAGAAATGCAAGATGAGCTTGCTTGCAGAAGCCAAAATAATGCTTCAAGAGCAAGAGCCGACGGAACTTTTAAAGAAGAAATTGTGCCTGTAGAAGTTAAGGGACGCAAGGGTCAAGTTACTATTGTTGAAGATGATGAATTCATAAGAGATGGCGTAACTGTAGAATCTCTTGCAAAATTAAAACCGGCTTTCAAAAAAGATGGCGGGACCGTAACAGCAGGAAATGCGTCAGGAATAAATGACGGAGCTGCAATGCTTATTATTATGAAGGAATCAAAAGCAAAAGAACTTGGAATTACTCCCCTTGCTCATATTATTTCTTATGCAACTGCAGGAGTTGACCCTAAAATCATGGGAACAGGACCTATTCCATCATCAACAAAAGCATTAAAAATAGCCGGTCTTAAAGTCGATGACTTAGATTTAATTGAAGCTAATGAAGCATTTGCAGCACAAGCCTGTGCAGTAAATAAAGTTATGGGATTTGATATTTCTAAAGTTAATGTAAATGGCGGAGCAATAGCAATTGGTCACCCAATTGGAGCAAGTGGAGCTAGGATTTTGACAACTTTATTATATGAAATGAAGAGAAGAGATTCCAAGAAGGGTCTTGCAACTTTATGTATAGGTGGAGGAATGGGTACTGCTTTAGTTGTCGGAAGGGACTAAGATGGAGTATAAGTATTTAGTTATTGATAAAAGAGAAAATGGAGTCATTATTCTTACCATTTCCAGAGAAAAAACTTTAAACTCTTTGAATACTGAAGTTTTAAAAGAACTGAGTGATTTTTTTGAAAAAATATTTGAAGATGATAATATTAGTGTAGTAATTTTGACAGGTGCCGGCAAATCTTTTGTTGCCGGTGCCGATATTGGAGAAATGGCTACACTTTCAGCTACTGAAGGTTATGATTTTGGTAAACTTGGCATGGATACATTGATGAAAATAGAAAAAGGAAAAAAGCCTGTAATAGCTGCCGTAAATGGATATGCCCTAGGGGGCGGTTGCGAAATAGCTCTTGCATGCGATATAAGACTTGCTTCTCGGAATGCAAAGTTTGGGCAACCTGAAGTAGGTCTAGGAATTATTCCTGGATTTGGAGGTACCCAAAGACTTATTAGAGCTATAGGTCCGGGCTATGCCAAAGAAATGATATTTACAGCAAAAATGATTGATGCAGATCAAGCTGAAAGATGGGGGCTTGTAAACCATGTTTACGAACCTGAAGAACTCCTTGACAAGGCCCTGGAAATGGCAAATCTAATTTCCAGCAGGGCTCCTAAAGCTATTCAATATTCTAAATCTGCTATTGAAAGCGGATCACAAACAGATATTGAAACAGCTATGGAAATAGAAAGAACATCTTTTGGTCTTTTATTTTCAACAGATGACCAAAGAGAAGGCATGAATGCATTTTTGAATAAGAAAAAAGCTAAATTTATTGGCAAATAAGGAGGCAAAATGAAAATAGCTGTAATCGGCTCAGGTACTATGGGTGCAGGCATTGCACAAAGTATGGCAGTTTATCATAAAGTAATTGTAAGAGATATAAATCCTGAGGCTCTTGAAAGTGCCATGGAAAAAATCAAAAAAGGATATGAAAAAAATGTATTTAAAGGAAGAATGACCAAGGAAGAAATGGAAAAAGCAATTTCTAATGTTACTTTGTCTTCCAAAATTCAAGATATTAAAGATTGCGATTTAGTTATAGAAGCGGCAACAGAAAATCCAAAGATTAAAAAATCAATTTTTGCAGAGCTTTGTGATGTGTGTGAAGAAAAAACAATACTTGCTTCTAATACTTCTTCTCTTTCAATAACGGATATTGGTCAAGCAACAAAAAGGCCTGAAAAAGTTATAGGAATGCATTTCTTTAATCCTGTACCTCTAATGAAATTGGTAGAAGTAATTTCCGGACAAAAAACTGATGCAAAAGTTAAAGAAACAATAATTAACCTTGCAAAAGAAATAGGAAAAATTCCGGTTGAGGTTGAAGAAGCACCGGGATTTGTTGTAAATAGAATTCTTATTCCGATGATTAATGAAGCTATTGGAATTTATGCCGAAGGCGTTGCTTCAAAAGAAGATATTGATACAGCTATGAAACTTGGAGCTAATCATCCGATGGGACCTTTGGAACTTGGAGATTTAGTAGGACTAGATATTGTGCTTGCTATCATGGAAGTTCTTTATAGTGAGTTTTCAGATCCTAAATACAGACCACATCCACTTCTTAAAAAAATGGTTAGAGCAGGTTTGTTAGGTAGAAAAGCCGGTGAAGGCTTTTATAAATATTAATATATTGGGACTAAGTCCTATCATATAAGACAAAATAAAAAAATTTTCAAAAACGACTAAATTCTTAAAGAAAAGTCGTTTTTTTTGATACAATTAAAATGGATAAAAATATAAATATAAGAGGAATATTTTAAAATGCAAATAAGTGAAAAAGTCAATTTGGATAAGTGTTTGGCACATATTGACCAAAAGAATATTGAAAAAAAACAATCTTTATATATGCATTTAATAAATACTGCAAAGGGAAGTAAAGAAATTGCTGATAAAGTTGGAATGGGAAATTTAAGCTATTTAGTAGGGCTATTGCACGATATTGGTAAGATAAGAAATTCTTTCCAAGAAAAGCTAAAAGGAGATAATAATACTCATGTTGATCATTCAACTTTAGGTGGGATATTTATTTTGAAAATTTTTTATGAATTTGAGGAAGATTTAAAAAAACAAAATTTCTCTAATTGGAAAGATATAATTGGAATTTTAAAAAAAGATAAGATTGCGACTTTAGAGATTCAAGATTATACAAATATTTTAATTTATGCTATTATGTCGCATCATGGACAATATGATTTAGTAAGAAAAAATGAAGATAATAAAGTTGTTTATACCAGTTTTGACAGAATTAATAACTTAAAAAAAGCTGCGGATTTTAAATATGATGATGATTTTTGCCTTATATACAGAGAGGTTGAAAAATTTTTTGAGTCAAAGGATATTTATATAAAAGATTTATATAAAAGGGGATTTATTGAATATTTAGAAATTATAAAAAAATTAGAAGATTATTCTAAAGAAATAAGTATTGATACAAATGGAAGAGATAATAAAACCGAAGCTATGCTTTTTTATAAAAGTATGCTCATAAGGTTAATTGTATCAATTTTAAAATCTGCAGATATTAAAGATAGCATTAATGCTTATGAAGAAATAATTTTAGATGAAGATAAAGATAAGCTAAAGGAAATTAAAAAGACTTTTGAATACAAGATAAGAAAAAAATATGAAGGATTTGGACAACCTCTAAATAAAATAGATAGGGCAAGAGAAAAAATTTCAAATAATATTACAAAACGTTCAATGGAGGATAAAACAGGAATTTATAAACTTGATTTGCCGACAGGAGCCGGAAAAACTCTTTTATCATTAAAATATGGAATAAATCAGATGAATTATCAAAATAAGGAAAGATTTTTTTACGTTACATCTTTTCTTTCTGTTTTGGAACAAAATGCAAATGAAATGAAAAAAGTTTTGGCAAATGACACCTATGTACTTGAACATCATTCAAATATTATTAATGATGATTTGGAAAAAGAAGATGATATGGAAGATGATTCTTTAGGAGCAATAAGAAAAAAATATTTATTTGATGATTGGACCTCTCCTGTTATTCTCACAACAACAGTGCAGTTTTATAATTCGATATTCAAGGGAAAATCATCTAATTTAACCAGGTTTAAATCATTGATTAATTCTGTTGTTATTTTAGATGAATGGCAATCTGTTCCAACTAAATTTTTATACATAACAAATCTTTCTTTAAATTTTTTAAAACTTGTAATGAATACAACAATTGTGCTTTCGACGGCGACTCAACCAACTAATTCCGAAAAAGTTCTAAGGCATAAACTTTCTTATGGAGATTTAGAAGGAAAGAATGAAGCTCTTATTGAACAGGGATCTTATGATGCCAAAACTTTTGAGAGAGTGAAGCTAAAAGTTTATGGGGATGTTAATAAATTTTATCACATTGAAGAGATAAAAAAATTGGTAATGGAGAATTTAGATAAGTCGAATTTAATTATCCTAAATACAAAAAAAGTTGTAAAAAGATTATATGAATTATTGGAAAGTGACTATAATAACGACAATTTATATTATTTGACCACAAATTTAACTGCCTGGCATAGATTAAAAATTATTGAAGAAATAAAAAATAAACTTAAAAACGGTGATAAGATCTGTGTTATAAGTACACAATTAATAGAATCCGGGGTGGATGTTGACTTTGACTTTGTTATTCGCTCTCTTACCGGTATGGATTCAGTTATTCAAGCTATGGGCAGGTGTAATAGAGAAGGTAAAAAAGATATAGCTTATACTTATCTTATAAATTTGGATAAAAAGGAAGAAAATATTTCTTTTTTGAAGGGGATGGAAGAAAGAAAGAGAGCAGGAGAATATATTTTAAAAGATATTTATGACGGTGATTATAATTTGGAAGACATAATAGAAAAGTATTTTAAAAAACTTTATGCTAATATAGATAATTCTAAATTAGTCGATACTCTTGAATTGTTGGGAAGAAATACTTCAAAAAAAGATGCCTTTTTGAAAACTGAAAATGATGTTCAGGAAAGGATTTTATTAAATTTATTTCAGTCATTTAAGGAAGCTTATACAAATTTTGAATTTATAGACAATAGACAAAAAACAGCCATAGTGGATTATGAAGAAACAAAAAGGGATTTAGAAGAAATCAGAGATATGGAAAAAGAATATATTAAATTTTATGATTTTAAAGTGTTAAGAAAAATAAAAGATAAAATTAGAAAACTTTCAAGACATACTGTACCTGTAAGCGATAAAGATATAAATGATTGTGAAAATATTTTAGACGGAACTTTGTATATAGTAACAGAAAAAAATTATGATGAGAAGCTAGGACTTACTTTTGAAGAATCATCTCTATTTAATTATTAATATGAAAAAAAGACCTATTAATTAGGTCTTAATTACATATAAGAATATTTCAATCCACAGCTTATGCTGATTGATTAATTATAGCAGAAGATAACATAAAAAGAAATATATTTCATATTAGAATAAACATATAAAATAATTAAGATAGGAGGATAGCAAATGGATAGGTCAAAAAATTTTTACGCAAAAATTTTCGGGAACAAAGCTTTAATAACAGCGCCCGAAAGTAAAAGTGGTGGGGAGAAGATCAGTTATGATATACCTACAAGAGAAATGCTAAAGGGTATACTAGATGCAAATTATTTTAAACCGACTATTGTTAATATAGTTGATGAAGTAAGAATTATGAATAAAATTGAAAGTTATACTCAAGGCATTAGACTTCTTTTGAGAGATTATTCATCTGATTTAAGCGCTTACACATTTTTAGTAAATGTTTGTTATTATGTTAAATTTCATTTTGAATGGAATTTGGATAGGGAAGATTTAAAAAATGACAGAAATTTTAACAAGCATGAAGCTATTACAGAAAGGTCATTAAAAAGAGGCGGCAGAAGACCTATATTTTTAGGGACCAGTGAATGTAGTGGATATATTGAAGCAATAAGCGAAGATGAATATGAAAATAGAAAGGGCTTTTACGATGAAACGGATAGGGGATTTGGAATAATGTTTAATGGCTTTATATATCCGAAGAATCCGGGAGAAGTTTTAAAATCTGCCTATTCTATAATTAATATGAAAAACGGAAGGGTTATTTATCCAAGACCTGAAGAATGCCAGATTATTAATGAAGTTTCAAACTATTCCTTTAAAGTGCCTAAACAAACAAAATCAGTAGATGAAGAATTAAAAGATTATTAATAGGAGGTGAGATATTGGGATTATTAACAGCCTTATATAAGAGCTATAATTATGGATTAGAAAATGACTTGGTTGGAAACTTAGATGACAGAGAAAATTTAATTTTGCCTCTTTATCACAATTCAATGAAGTCTAATGGCAAAAACATTGTGGAAATTACTTTAGATAAAAATAGCAATTTGGTTAATGCCAGTTTTTTAAATGAAAAGGATATTGTAATTTTCCCGGTAACAGAAGATTCTGTTGCTCGCTCAAGTGGAATAGCACCGCATCCATTGTTTGACAATTTTGATTATGTAATTCAAGATGGGAGCAAAAAGTCTAAAGCATATTTAGAAACTATGGAAGATTGGCTTAATTTTGAAGAGAATGATTTTGTAAGAATTATCCATGACTTTATTATTAAAGAAAATGCCTATACAGATATTTTAAGTAAATTATATGATAAATATAGAATAATAAAAGAAGATGAAAAAGGCAAGGAAGTAAAAGAAAAAATAATAACATATATTGATAATTCAGGTAATAAGCCTAAAGAAATTGAAGTTAATTTCTCTAAAATATTTATTACTTTCAAGATTCAGGATTATGATGGATTAAGAGATATAAGCATTACAGAAAATAAGGGTCTACAAAATAAATATATTGACTACACAAGAAAAAGCTTTGAAAAAGGTACCGATTCAAAAAGAATTATTTGTAATATTAGTGGTAAAGAAGACTTCTTGTGTTTAAAACATAAACCGCTAATAGGTTCAGCAAGATTAATTTCACAAATAACAGCAAATAATGAAAATTTTAAAGGCAGGTTTGACAGCCCTGATGAAACTATAAAAATTGGGAAAGAATCCAGTCAAAAAATTTTACAAATGGCAAAGGCCTTACTTGATGGGGAAAATACTTGTAGGTGGCTAGGTGAAATGTGCTATGCAGTAAGTTGGTTTTCAGATGATATAAATAATTTATCGCAAATGGACATAGGGAAAAATATTGAATTAGAAAGTAATAATAATTTTCTCTTTAATTATTTTTCAAATGCTCCAAGGCAGACTGAGGCAAATGCTGATGAAAGCTTTAAGATATTAGATAAAAAAGCAAAGGATATTGTAAGATCTTTTACAAGTGGTAAGATTTTATTTTCAGATGATTCAAAATATTACATGGCAATAATAGATAAGGTTAGCAATGGTAGGGTAGCAGTAAAATACTTTAGAGAAATTCAAAGTTCAAGATTGAAAGAAAATTTAATCAGCTGGCAAAAAAAATACCATTGGTATAGAGAAAATAAAGAAAAAGGCGAGATTGAGTTCACACCAAACCCACTAATGATAATATCGGCAGCCTATGGTGTAGAAAGAGAAAAAGGACTGGAAGTTTCTAAAAAGAAATTTTTAACAGACCAATATAAAAATATAATGGCAGCAATAATTGAAGGAAGAGATTTGCCTACAAACATCAGTCACGCATTAGAAATGAATATCAGAAATAGAATGAATTATGATAAGACATGGGTACAAGTTAAATTATGTACTTTAGCGGTATTAAAAGATAAGGAGGGAATAAAAAGTAATATGTTAGACAGGTTAGATATAGATAGATCATATTTATTTGGCAGATTGCTTGCTTTATATGAAAGAATGGAAGCAATCAGTTATGATAATGATTCGGCTAGAGTTACCAATGCAGAAAAGTTATGGACTAGTTATGTGAATAAGCCGGTTACAATGAATATGAGGCTAAGAAATTTACTAAAGCCCTATGAAGATAAATTAAAGCTTAATGAATTGAAAAAGGGAATTTATTATAAAATCAAAAGAGAAATTGAAGATGTTACGAATTTAATTAGTGAAAACTACAACTATAAAGATATTGAAACAAATAAACCCCTAGGACCCGGCTTTATATTCGGATACGAAGCTCAAAAAAAGGATTTATTTACAAAAAAAGTTAATGCAGAAAATAATAATATAGAAAGCGAGGAAGAATATGATAAATAACAAAATAGATTTTATATTTACAATTGAAGTTCAAGGTGCAAATCCAAATGGAGATCCACTTACAAGCAATATGCCCAGAGTTGATAATCGTGGGTTTGGAGAGATAAGTGACGTCTGTTTAAAGAGAAAAATTAGAAACAGAATGCAAGACTTAGGCAATGAAATTTTTGTAAAATCATTAGACAGGTCCGACGATGGATTTATTTCCCTACAAAAAAGATTTGAAGCAGAATTTCAAAAAGATCAAACAGATGAAGAAGTTGAAAAAAAAGCCAATGAAAAATGGATGGATATTAGATTTTTTGGACAAGTATTTACTTATCAAAACAGGTCATTGGGCATTAGAGGGCCGGTAAGCATTTCATTAGGAAAATCAATTGAACCCATAGAAACAACAACAATGCAAATAACCAAAAGCATTAGTGGGATGGAACCTAAAAATGGTAAGACAAGAAGTGCAGACACAATGGGCACAAAACATTTTGTTGATTATGGGATTTATATAGTAAACGGAAGCATTAACTGTTACTTTGCTGAAAAAACCGGTTTAGATGAAAAAGATGTAGAAGTATTAAAAGAATGCCTTAAAACCTTGTTTATAAATGATGCGTCTTCTGCAAGACCTGACGGTACAATGCAAGTAAAAGATATTTATTGGTTTACTCATTCATCAAAAGTTGGAGATGTTTCAAGCGGGAAAATAAAAGATTTGCTAATTTATGATATACCGGCTGCAGAAACTATAAAAAGAAAATACGAGGATTACAACATTAGACTAGATGGGGAAAAATTAAAAGAATACGAAAAGGAAGGCTTAAAAGAAGAACATTTCATAGGATTATAAAATGTACTTAGAAGAAGACTATTTAATGCTAAGTGGAATACAACACTTTTGCTTTTGTAAAAGGCAATGGGCATTAATTCACCTTGAAGAAATATGGACAGAAAATATATTTACAGCTCAAGGGCAAGTAATTCATAAAAAAGCAGATCAACCATTTTTGAAAGAAAAGAGAAAAGATTTAATAATTTCCAGGGCAATGCCGGTGAGTTCAAATGAATTAGGACTATCCGGCATACTGGATACAATAGAATTTCACAAATCAGAAGAAGGAATAGAGCTTAAAAATAGAAAGGGAAAGTGGCAACCTATAATTGTTGAGTACAAAAGAGGGAAAAAGAAAAAATATGACTATGACAATGTGCAACTTATGGCTCAAGCAATCTGTATAGAAGAAGAATTCAATATAAACCTTGACTATGGATATATTTATTACGATCAAACAGATACAAGAGAAAAAGTAGAATTTACAAATGAACTTAGGAAATTAACTAAAGAATCTGCTAAAATGATGCATGAGTATTATGAAAAAAGATATGTACCTAAAGCAGAATATTTTAAAAATTGCAAATTATGCTCAATTTATGATGAATGTCAACCCAGGATAACTAAAAAAATAAAAAATATTAATAATTATATTTATGGTGCACAGATATGAAAAAATTACTAAACACCCTTTATCTAACAAATCCTGATTACTACTTACGAAAAGAAGGAAGAAATATTGTAATAACTTTGGATGAAAAGAGAGTTGCCAGATTCCCGATTCATATATTCAAACAAGTTGTTTGCTTTAATTATATGGGAGTGAGTCCGGATTTAATGAAAATGTGCATGGAAGAAAATGTGGCAATTACATTTTTCACACCCTACGGAAAATACTGCGGAAGAGTAATAGGATCATCATATGGAAATATTTATACAAGAAAGAAACAATATAAAATTGCAGAGTCACAAGAGTCTTTAGAATTTGTAAAAAATATAATATATGCAAAAGCATACAATTCAAGAAAAATTTTAATTAGGGGAAAACTGGACCATAGGGATAGAGTAGACATAAGAAGGCTGGAAAATGTAATAGAAAATATTAAAATATTGATGTTAGAAATTAAGAACAGTAAAAATAAAGATAGTATAAGAGGAATTGAAGGAACGATTGCCAGAGAATATTTTTCAGTATTAGATGAATTAATAATAAAGCAAAAAGAAGATTTCTTTTTTATAGAGAGAAGCAAAAGACCGCCAATGGATAGATTCAATGCTTTAATTTCTTTTTTATATTCACTACTTACAAACAATATAGCCGCCGCCTTAGAAGGAGTTGGTATAGATTCTTATGCAGGCTTTTTTCACACAGATAGACCATGAAGGGTTAGCATGGCCCTAGATATAATTGAAGAAATGAGAGCTTTCATTGTGGATAAATTTGCTATTTCAACAATAAATTTAAACAGAATAAATAAAAATCATTTTGAAATAAAAGAAAACGGAGCTTGTTTACTGAATGAAAAAGGAAGAGAAACTCTATTGGAGTTTTGGAACAAGAAAGAGCAGGAAGAAATATACCATCCCTTTGTAGAAGAAAATATAAAAATAGGACTTTTACCTCATGTACAGGCACAACTTTTAAATTCTTATATAAGAGGAGATATAAATTCTTATCCACCTTTCATGATGGAGGGATAAATGCAAGTATTAATAACTTATGATGTAGAAACAGTAAGTCCCGAAGGACGAAAAAGATTAAGACAGGTTGCAAAAGTATGTATTGACTATGGGCAGAGAGTTCAAAATTCAGTATTTGAATTAAATATATATCCGGCAGATTTAATAAAGATAAAAAGCAAATTAAATGATATAATTGATTCAAAGAAAGATTCAATTAGAATTTATAATTTAGGGAAAAATTGGGAAAAAAGAGTAGAAACGATGGGGAAAAATGATAGTTATAACCCTGAATCAGACCTATTATTGCTATGAGAAACTTAGTTAAACATTGATTTACAAGACCTATCTCATAAAAGTATTAGAAAAAAAGAGACAAAACTCTATAAAATGAACTTAGCTGTATTGTAAAAGCTATTAAAGTGGCTAAAAAGTACAGTCGCACCCTTCACGGGGGCGATGACGTTGGAGGAGCGTGCAAATATATTAAAAAAAATTTGCACTTCCTCCCTTGAAACGACAACCTTTCTGACTAATAACTGTATAAATTCTTTTTTACTTAAATTCAGGTCATTATTTTTTATTTTATTTAACCAAATTCTAATTTCTTTTTTGATGTTTATTGGGCCTGCGGTTGATGCTAATAAGTTATTGATTTCATTTCTTTCTTTATTCAGTTCATCTATCTTAGATCTTATTTTTTCATTGGCACCAAATTCCATCACATATTCAACGCAGTTATTTTCTTCTTTATCAATTTCATCTAGTCTTTTTTTAAGTGCATTTTTGTCAGTATCCCTTGACTCTAATGCTTTTTTTGTTTCTTGCTCAATTCTGTCAATTAAGGCATCAGCATTATCTAAGATGTAATTCTTTGCTACTGACATAATATATTTTTCTAATGCTTCTTTTTTTATAGCGTTATTACATTTTTTGCACCTGTATCGGCTGTTGCTTGGATATCTTGCATCTGTGTAGCCGTACATTTTTTGACCACACTCACAAAATATAAGCCCTCTTAGTGGGTAGTCGTGATATTGCTTGACCGCTTTTTGATTTGCTCTGTTCTTTATCATTTTTTGCACCCTTTCAAAGACTTCTCTATCAATAATTGGTGGGATTGCATCGTAATTAATAACAACTTCTTCATCTGGTCTTTTAACTTCTAGGGTCTTTTTACCCGTAGAATTGTATTTGAGTTGAGTTCTGCCATGCTCGTAAATTCCGATATATTTTTTATTGGTTAAAATCCCACTCACTGAAGATTGAGTAAAATCATTTTTTTCTCTGGTTTTATAGCCTTTTTCGTTTAATTCTCTAGCTATTTTTGACTGAGCCATGCCACCTAGATATAAATCAAAAATAGTTTTAATTATCGTAGCTTCATAGGGATCTACCTTATATTTTTTTTCATCGTCTATAAAATATCCCAAAGGGGAGTGACCACCATTAAACAAGCCTTTTCTTGCGTTATAATATTGTCCACGTCTTGTATCGACACTTAAATTTTCAGAATAATATTGGGCAAAACTTTCTAAGATACCTTCCATGAGTCCACCTTCTGGAGTGTCTGAAAGTCTTTGGGCAGCATATAAAACCTTTACTCCTCTACGGGATAGTCTTTCTTTATAGATTGCAGATTGATATTTATTTCTGCTAAACCTTTCTACTTTATATACAATGACATAATCTATTCCTCCATGAGTTAAGATTTCATTTATCATTTCTCGGAATTGATCTCTACCATTTGTAAGACCACTTATAGCTTCGTCAGAGTAATATTTTTTAATCATTATTCCTTCAGACTCTGCGTATCTTTTTATTTCATAAAACTGTTCTTCGATAGACTCTTCTTTTTGATTTCCGCTGGAGAATCTAGCGTAAGCATAAGCAGTTTTCATTGTTATACCTCCATTTTCTGTGGTATAATACATTTGTAAGGGAAAAGTGTTTATACCACTTTATTAGGGGATGTGTTTTTACACGTCCTCTATTTTTTTTATGTTTATTTTAAATTTTCAATGTAGTGCCTAAATCTATTCCTTATGTTTATCGGAATATTAGTGGCTTCACAATATTTTTTAAAAACATCATATCCGAGTCCGCTATGATCTAAATCTAAAGATAGTATAGATCCAGAAAGGTCTTGGAAAAAATTCATAATTAAAAAATCTTCATTAAGAAGAGTGGTTAGGGAAATAATCATTGCGTAAGGGTCGCTTCTTCCACGTTTAACAGCAAAGTCTTCTCCCTCTATTAGAGAACCTCCATAAGTTGAAGACAGATTTTTTATATAGAGTTGGTTCTTGGGGGTTCTGTAAGTTACAAATTTTAGATTATGTGCAATCTTATTTCTGAATTTTCGCACTATTATTAAACTGTTTTTAGCAAATTCCTTTATATATTCAGCTGGTATTTTGTCAAAATTACTAAAAAGTTCTTTGCATACCAAAGAATAATTTTCATCTTTGAGATTTAGAAACAGGTCGATGGAATCATTAAATGTAGCATTTTTCAATAATATCCATGCTGGTATGTGATTTTTATTAAGATAATGCTTTGTAGGGTTTAATACTACATTGGCTGTAGGGATTTGTTTTAAATTATCAAGAACATCTAAAGCCCTTTTAGTGTTTTTATAATGAGATATTTCTAAATATTCTGTAACATCGACTCCGTATGTTTTGCTAATCTCATAAGCCAATATATTTTTAAATCGATTTTCTGCATATATGCTGTATTTAAGTAAAATACTTTGAAAAGAGCGGTCAAAAGTTAAAAATGTGTATAGGTTTTCAATTGTTACCTTTCTCTGATAACTATTATCTTCCATAAAACACTCTTTATAGCCATTTATTAAATCATAGTAAGAAAAACTAGATAGTAATCTTTTCGCTATATTTCTATCTTGAATAATAAGATCATACTCATCTACAATCTTATTTATTTGTTGGTCATACGTTAAAAAGGGTTTATTGTAAATTTTATCAGTCATTTTCTCCTCGACTATCTCATAATTATGGGCAACAAAAAAACCGAAGTAGTTATTTTGACATAACACTTCGGTTTCCGTAGATGATTAGACATTTCTCTAATCCGGTATACTTAGATTATATCAAAATAAAAAAGGATGTCAACTAATTTTAACCAAGGGTTATAACATCACCAACTTTTATAGGTGGAACGCTTTGTGGCCACCTATTAGTTATATCCTCTTCTAGTACATTTAAGTCGCTAAATCTTGTAGTTGTTTTATTTAAGGCACCTAAAGGGTGGGCTACATTTCTTTCTTCTCGTTCTATGTCCCGACAAATAGAGAACTCTGGGTATACCGTGTAAATTTCTAATCTACCTTTTATTATATCTAGTGTTCCCAAATCCTCTTTTGTTATAGGGTCTGTAACCTTTTCGCCTATTATAGAAATGGAGATTTTATTACCAACTCTTGCACCATCGTTTTTACCATAATTAATGATTAATTCTTTTCTATTCAGTATCTCGATTACCCTATAAGTTTTATCTTTAGACATATTAATCCTCCCTTAAAAATTTTTAACTTAATATTAGACTCTTTGTCTAATTGTTGTTTTATTATAGTGGTAGATGTGTTTAGCACTTCTCCTATTTTTTTTGTTTTAAATTCCTAAGATTTTTTTCTTCTTTAGGTCAAATTCTTCTTCTGTAATGATTCCCATGTCTAATAACTCTTTTAGTTTTTTCACTTCTTCGTAAGGATCATCTGCCTTTGCTTGCTGTACAGGTTGAGATGATTGGTGCATTTCTTCTTTTAGATCCATGAGGGCATTGGTAACTAATTCGTGGATTGCTGTAGCGCTTATTTTATCTAATCCTACATTAAATCTTTCTTTTATGGTGTCAATAGTAAGGACTCCAAGTGCAAGACCCTTTTTAAAAGATATATCGTTCAAATCTCTTAGGCTTATAACATCAACTTTTTCTCCGATTAAGCCTTTTTGACCAATTATGATCCTTTTATTAGTTATGGCATAACCCCAGTTGCTTTCGTGCTTTGTTAAGCCTTCATAATTTTTCAATCCTATAAATGCAACTAGTACATCTTCATCGTCTTTTAATTGGCTTTCAACAACTTTAAAGTGTTTTAATCTCCACTTAGCTGTCATACCACTGCCAGTATTATTTTCATCACAAAATTGAGCCATTTCTTCTGCGGTTCTCATAAATTCATCCTCCTTAAAATTTTATATAAAAGCACAAACTTTATTGGTTTGTGCTCTTTTATTAACTTGATCTCTTTGAGTAAACTCCTACCATCTCACCAAGTATTAAGACTTGTTTAGCATCACTGTCGTGGATTATTATTGGCTTGTAGTTTTTATTACAAGGTTGTAGCACGACAGTGTTTCCGTCTTTATTTACTCTTTTTAATGTCGCCTCGTCGTCGATTAGGACGGCTGCTATGCGACCATTGTCGACATCACTGGTTTTTCTTAAAAATACTAGGTCGCCGTTAAAGATATTTGCTTCTATCATTGAGTCGCCTTTTGCTCTTAGGATAAAATCTGCTTCTGGTAAATTTTTGTCTAGCATAAAGTATTCATCGTAATTTTCTTGGGCAAATATTGGATCCCCGCAAGCTATAGTCCCGAGTATTGGTATTCTTTTCATTTGGACTGGTGTGATTATACCTGGTATGTTTTCGAGTATTGGGTCTTTGTTTTCATCTTCCCAACCCATAAGGTATGAAGGAGTTACATCTAAAGCCTTAGCTAATATTTCTAATTTATCAAGACCTAAATTTCGAATGTCACCGGTAATATATCTCTGTAAAGTAGATTTACTTAATCCTGTTTTATCGGACATATCTTGATAAGATAAATTTAATTCGGATTTCTTTTGTGAGATTCTATTTCTAATATCATTTAAAGAATTATTCATAATTAAACCTCCTTACTTAATAGTATAAAGATTATTTGCAAAAATGCAACGATGTTTTTAAAGAAATTAAAAAAAAGTTGCAAAAATGGGTTGACTTTTAATAAGTGGTAGTATAATATTTAATTAATCCCAAATATGCAACAAGAAGAAAAGAGGTGATAAATTATGAACAAATTAAAGGGAATTATGAGAGAGAAGAATGTCACTCAACAAGGATTAGCCGATAAACTAGGGATTAGCGTTCAAAGTTTTAATTCTAAGATTAATGGGAGAACCGCATTTACAATTCCGGAAGCAATAAATATGATAGAAATTTTAGGGATTAAGAATCCAGAAGAAATTTTTTTTAACGATAATATCCCAAATACGCAACAAAAAGGAAGGTGAAGAAATGGAAATGTTAATAAGCATAGTAACTTCTATATGCGTTTGTAGCATATTTATGTACTGGTATGAGAAAAAGCTTTGTGACTCTTTACAAGATTTCTTGAATAAATTAGAAAATATTATTATTGAAGTGCTTAAAGACTCTAAATCACACAAGTTTTAATAAAGTTTTTCCCAAAGTTGGTAATTTCTATAACACCTTTAATCATCGTAACTTCTCTTTCCATTATTTTTGGATCAGAAGACATTTTAGATTGATAGTAATTGTAAATGGAATTATCTAAAAAAGATGAATAATTACTTTCGTCTACCAGGAATTTATCAGTAACCTCAATAAGTTTCAGTCTTGATAAGTTATCAATAGTTGGATTGAAATCGTATAAAGGATTATCAAAATAAACATATTTTAATATACATCTTGATAGAGTGACACCTTCATCAAAATAGGAAAAGAAATTGGTTTGATTATCTTTTAACCTTTTTTGAAATCTAATCATACAAAAAGGAATTAATTCAAAATTACTAATTTCTTTTAAAAATTCAGCGTCATTAGGAGATAAATTTTGAATTATATCTGGATAGGCAGGATGAATAATATCCGATTTAGTTTTGTTTATCGAAGATGCAACTAAATTGGCAAATAAATCTCTTAACTTTTCTTCTTCAAAGTAGTATTTAGATTTTTCTAATGTTGGTCCAATAATAGATAAGTTAGGTTCTTGGATATCTTCAATTGGAATATCTTCAACTTTCTTAGTTAAAGATTCTTTAAATTTTTCTAAGTTAAGTTCTCTAAGATATCTTTGCTTTTTGGAATAAACGTTAATTCCACCAAAAACAATATCCCATATTGAAGCAATAGTTTCGCCAGCTGATCTAGCTACAGGTGTTACAGTTTCATTAATTAGATCTGGCAATTCTAATTTAATATTAATAAAATCATCTCCTATATAGTTGTTGATAACTTAATTATACAATATGTAGTATTTGAAAACAAGAGGAGGAAACATGGAAAAGTTAAAAGAAATTAGAGAAAATGCTGGTTTAACTGCAAGAGAACTATCAAGATTAATAGGAATTAAAGAGGCTAGATATGGACACTATGAAAATGGAAGAAGGGAATTACCAGTAAGCATAGCTAAGAAGATAGGAAAGACCTTAGAGATTAACTGGTGGGAAATTTACGAGTAAGAAAGGAGTAAAAATGAATGATTTAAGAATTTTTGAAAATAAAGAGTTTGGAAAAGTAAGAACATCAATTATAAACGATGAACCTTATTTTAATTTAAACGATGTATGTGGCATTTTAGAAATTAGTAATCCAAGAATGGCTAAAACAAGACTTAATCAAGACGGTGTCAGTAGTACTGACATAGGGGTAGTCACTGGCACAAAAACAGATGGAACAGAGGCTATTCAGCATGTGAAGATGAATTTCATCAACGAATCAAATCTATATAAGTTAATTTTCCAAAGCAGAAAGCCGGAGGCAGAAAAGTTTGCCGACTGGGTTACATCAGAAGTGCTACCAACAATAAGAAAACACGGAGCATACATGACAGAAAGTGTAATTGAAAGGACTCTTACAGATCCGGACTACTTGATACAACTAGCGACTACTCTCAAAGAAGAGAAACAAAGAAGAATTGAGGCTGAAGAAGAAAACGAAAGAAATAAACCGAAAGTCTTATTCTCAGATTCCTGCGAAGTAGCTGAAAACTCAATCTTGATTGGAGAGTTTGCCAAGAGGTTAAAGCAAAATGGTTTGGAAAACATGGGACAAAACAGATTATTTGCAACTTTAAGAAACCAAGGTTACTTGTGTAAAGCTGGAGAAAGAAGAAACCAGCCAACACAAAAGTCTATGGAGCAAGGACTTTTTGAAACCAAGGTAAGAGTCATCAACAATCCTGATGGAAGTACACGAACAACTACAACAACTAAGATGACGGGTAAGGGTCAAATCTACTTTACCAATAAGTTTTTAGGTGGGTGGCATGAAAGTAACTATGAATAAAAAAACATTAGATGTAACAAAAATCGAAGAAGATCAGTTAGAAAAAATAAATATAATGCCGGAGCTTGCAAGGATACTAGCCAGGGAATTTTTAAAAGATCTTGAAAGAAGAGGAGAATGTGAAATGTGTGGAACTTATGGAGAAAAATTATGAAAAATACGTTAGGGGATTTGAATAACCATCTCTTTGCTGAGCTGGAAAGGCTTGGCGATGAAGACTTAAAGGGCGATGAACTAATCGAAGAAATGAATAGAGCCAAGTCAATTGCGGATGTATCTACTCAGATCATCGCCAATGCTCATGTGATTTTGCAAGCTGAAAAGTTCAGAGATGAAAAAATAAACCTCGATAGACAAATGCCTAAGATGTTAGAGGGATAAAAAATGCCAAGGCATAGATGGACTGAAGAAAAAATCGAATTTATCAGAAAGATATATCCCTACTATGAAAATAAGGAAATATCGAAGATGGTAAAGAATAAGTTTGGGTTTGATGTATCGGCTAGAAATCTAATAAATGCAAAAACCATATATAAAATGCCTGACAAAGCAATTCCAAATTCTGGTCGACTACAAAAGGGAGTGGTGCCATGGAATAAGGGAAAGAGAATGTCCGATGAAACCAAAAAAAAGTTAAAAAATACTTTTTTTAAAAAAGGACAAACTATAAACAATCGACCAATCGGATCAACAAGGCTAGGTAACGATGGATACTTAGTGATAAAAATCGAAGAGCCCAATAAGTGGCAGCTTTATCAAAGATATGCCTACGAAAAGGCCCACGGAGAAAAACTGGCAACAAAAGATGCCATAATTTTTGCCGATGGAGATAAGACAAACTTTGGCATTGACAACCTAATAAAAGTTAGTAAGGCAAATTTATGTTATCTAAACAGCAATAATTTAATCTTTGACGATCCGAAACTGACAAAGGTCGGTGTAACTGTAAGCAAAGTCGCAGAAAAAATAAATGAAAGGAAGAGTGTTAAAAAATGACAGAGGAAAAAATAATGCAAGTAATTAATACTAACTATATAAAAAGACAGTTGGAAAGAGAAAAAGAAGAAGAGCTTTTAAGACTTAAAAAAATGAAAGACAGGAAATTAACTAGAAGATACTTATTTTATCTGTTTCTTATGTTGATCATTATATTTATGACCGGCATAAATATTTAAGGTGGTGAGTTAATGCTGATTATAGGAGCCAATGGGAAAACAAAATTTAAAAGAGCAAGAAAAAAAGTCCCAGGTCGACCAAAACTCAAGGACTTAAGAATTATTATCTTGCCTTTATTATAACACAAATAAAGGAGTTTTGAAAATGACAAATATTGAAAGAGAATTTAAAAATACTGTAGATG
>CABTZF010000011.1 GCA_902489255.1 uncultured Peptoniphilus sp.
GTAATGCCCGGAGACAATGCAACATTCACAGTAACCCTAATCACACCCATAGCAATGGACGAAGGACTAAGATTTGCAATACGTGAAGGCGGAAGAACAGTTGCATCAGGAGTTGTTTCTAAAATATTAGAATAATTAGAACTTGATAATGTATTTTGATAGGTACCCCCTTTACTGACAAAAAAGTAAAGGGGGTATTTAATGAAAAAAATCTGTTGGAAATTTCCAACAGATTTTAAACCATTATAAAAAATTAATTAAAATTATTTGTAATTATTAAAAATTATTAAAATATTCATCCTTATAGGATTTTAAGTTTTTTTCCGTATGTTTTAATTTAATATTTATTCTATAGGCGTGCCTACGGATTTTTCTTCCCCTATCAGCCAAGTAACCTTTAGAAAGAGCCGGACTATTATTCATATTTTCAAATACGGCATCGGCACTTCTTTCTATATGGGCATGGATTTTTTTCAGTTCGGGGTTTAGCTTTTTTAGGGCTGCAATTGTAAGTATCAGGTCTATTAGGCTTGTTACAGTTAGAGCTATAGCTAAGCTTATGAGAACAGAATCTTTCATGACAGATAAGGAAAAGAGGAGAAAAGGTGTTGTAAATTTCACTATCAATATATTTGCCAGACCAAAAATAATGAAACCGTATAAGCAAACTCTTCCATGTATTTGAAAAGGATATTTTTCATAATTCCACCATTTTTTTCCAAAAACTCTTTCCAAAATATAGGAAACAAAATATTCTATAAGACAAGATCCAACTGAAGCTATTATAAATATGGCTGTGCTTGAATAAATATTTTTAAGGACCATAAAGGAAATTGTTGCACCAAGTCCATATATGGGACAATAAGGTCCCAATAAAAATCCCCTGTTAACAAGTTTTTTAAGTTCAAAGGAAGAACATAGGAAAGATTCCCATATCCATCCTACAAGTGAATATATGAAAAAACAAATGTAAATTTTTACAAAAGTCATAAAAGTTCCATCTCCAAATTAAGGTTTATACCTTCTGTTTTAGTTACAGATTCCCTAACGCTTACAATTTTATCTGCAAAACTTACCACCCAAGTTTCTAAATATTTTGGAGGAATTATTGTTAGGGGAAACATATGCTTAATTATTATATCTCTTTCTACCCTGTTTAAGTCAAGTTCACAAGAGGCATTTTTGTAGGCTTCATAAGGGTGGGTAAAGCCATGAATATACTTGTATTTATGAGGCTTGTGCCAGTCATATAAGAAATAGTCATGTAAAAGTGCTCCTCTTATAAGAGAATCATAGTCAACCTTTAAATTAAATTTTTCACAAATTACTATTGCCTCCCAAGCTACTGAAATCACATGGTCATATATACTTGTGGTTCCGTGTTGGATAAAATTTTTGTTTAAGGCAAAGCGGGTATTTTTTTCTAAAAATTTTATTGTGGATATTAATTTTTCTTTAGAATCTTTTCTAATATTTTTCATCATTACCTCATCTTTTTTTCTACTATTTATATTTTACACGATAATTTTAAATTTTTTGTTAAGAAATTATTAAATTTTACTTTTATTTATATTTTTTCACTTATTTTCCAAGAGAAAAAATAAGTTTGATATAGTATAATGGAGAAAAGGAGAAATTATGAATATTTTAATTGTAGTTGATATGCAAAATGATTTTGTAAAGGAAACCTTAAATACTAAGGAAGCCTTGCAAATTGTTCCCAAACTCAAAAGTATAATTGAAAATTTTTATGGGGAAGTTATTTATACTTTGGACACCCATAATGAGGATTATTTAAACACTCAGGAAGGCAAAAATCTACCGGTAAAACATTGTATAGAAGGTACATGGGGCCATGAGATAATAGACGAATTTAAAGATATAGAAAATTTTAAGGATGCAAAATTTTTTAATAAAAATACTTTTGGCTCTAAAGACCTTGTAAAGTATTTAGAAGACTTAGATAAGAAAGAAAATATAGAAAAAATTTATTTTACAGGAGTTTGTACGGATATTTGTCTTGTATCTAACGCCCTATTAATAAAGGCTTTCTTGCCGGAAATTGAACTTTACGTATATAAAGAAGCCTGCGCAGGTCTTAATCCACAAAAGAATGCAGCCGCCTTGGATGTATTAAATTCTTGCCAAGTTTATACAATATGAAAAAATATATAGAAAAAAGTATTGATAAGTATGCAAATGACCTTTCATTCGCCATGCCGGGTCACAAGGGAAAAAATTATTTCGACCTGGATATAAAAAGAGATTTAACAGAATTTTTAGAAACGGACAATTTATTAAGCCCTAAGGGAGTTATAAAAAAATCTCAAGAAGAACTGGCGAGAATTTTTTCATCAAAATATTCTTTTTATATACCAAACGGCTCATCAGGAGCATTAAACATTGCCATATCTGCCTTGGTAAAAGGTAAAGACAGGGTTCTTGTTCAAAGAAATGCCCACAAGTCAATAATTAATTCTATTATAATAAATGATTTGGACCCCATATATATAGAAGCAAAATATGATGAGGAAAATGCTCTTTTTCTGGGGATAGAAATTGAAAAACTTGAGAAAATTTTGGAAACCGAATCAATTAATTTGGCAATATTTGTAAGTCCAAACTATTATGGAGCTATATTAAAATTAAGGGAAATTGTAGATCTTTGCCATAGGAAAGGTGTTCCTGTAATTGTAGATGAAGCTCATGGAAGTCATTTGTATTTTTCCAAGCTAAAGAGCTTAGCGGGGAATTTGTCGGGAGCAGATATTGTAATAAATTCAACCCATAAAACCCTTCCGTCATTGACTCAAACAGCCATTTTACATGTTAATACAGACGTGGTGGATAGGGATAAGATTTTAAAATATATTAATTTATTTACAACTACATCGCCTTCATTTTTGTTTTTAATTTCTCAAGAAGAGGGAATATCTTTAATGGAAAAAGAAGGACATGAAAGACTTGACTTATTGGAAACTGAGCTTGGTAAAATTGAAAAAGAAGAAAAAATATCAAGTTATAATATTAAAGACCCTACAATTAGCGCCTATGATCCAATGAAATTTTTGTTTAGATTGCCAAACTTAAGTGGGTTTGAAATTGTAAAAAAATTTCATTTAGAATATAATATAAGACTAGAGATGGGGGATTTATATTATGCTCTGGCAATATTTTCACCTATGACCTCTACAAAAGATTTAAGAAAATTCACAGGTATTTTAGGTAAATATAAGAAAGGGCAATATAATAAAATTATGAGAGTAAAATTTCCTAAACCACAAAAACTTATCTCTCCAAGGAGGGCTTTTGATAGCGAATCTGTTTTTAAGCCGTTAAGAGAAAGTAAAGAAATGATATGTGCAGGCAGCATCTTCTTATACCCGCCCGGAGTTCCCCTTGTTTCCTATGGAGAAAAAATTACCGGAGAAGTAATTGACTTTATAGAAGATTATTTAGATAAAGGTTTGGAAGTAGTAGGTATTAATGATGGTAAGATAGAGGTAGTTAATGAGTCTATTTGTAACTTTTGAAGGGGCAGACGGAATTGGCAAGTCAACAATTGCAAATCTTATTTATGAAGAACTTTTAAAAAGAAAGATAAAGACTATTAAAACCAGAGAACCCGGAGGAACCAGAATATCCGAGGCAATAAGAAATATTATTTTAGACAATAATAATAAAGAAATGGATATAAGATGTGAAGCTCTTCTATATGCAGCAAGTCGTGCCCAACATATTAAAGAAAAGATTTTACCCGCTCTAAAAGATGATTGTGTCGTAATTTGTGAAAGATTTGTTTTGTCATCACTTGCCTATCAAGGAGCAGGAAGAGGAGAAGATTTTCAAGATATATTGGCTATAAATGCCTATGCAACTAGGGGCCTTGAACCTGATATAGTTTTTATTTTTCAAAATAAAAAAGATACTCTTGTTCGAAAATTGAAGAATGCAGACAGGATGGAAGAGGCCGGAGATGAATTTCATATTAAGGTTCGTAATTTCTATAAGAATTTAAAGAAAAAGGATAATTATTATTTTATAGATGCATCACAAAGTATTAATCAAGTATATTTAGAAACCTTAAAAATACTTGAAGATGTGGGAGGTTTAAAATGAAGTTAATTATTTCTATAGTTCAAGATGTAGACAGTGAAAATTTAATTCAAAGATTAAACGAAGAAGGTTTTAGAGTTACTAAAATATCTTCAACAGGAGGATTTTTAAAGGCAGGGAATACAACCCTACTTTCAGGGGTTATAGAAGATGAATATTCTAAATATATGAATATAATGGAAGAAAATTCTAGAACGCGTATAATAACAAAGACTATTACACCAATTAATATACCGGGGCAGGCAATGATACCTGTTCCTGTAAATGTAAAAGTTGGCGGTGCTACAATCTTTGTAATGGATGTAGTGGATTTTAAGAGATTTTAGGTGATAAAATGAAGATGATTATTGCAATAGTTCAAGATAAATTTGTAGATGAACTGCTTGACAGATTTTTAGGAGAAGACATATATGTTACCAGGCTTTCATCAACTGGTGGTTTTTTCAAATCCGGCAATACCACTTTGCTCTTAGGATGCAAGGATGATGAAATAGAAAAAATTGAAGGAATTTTTAAAAAAATAACGGAAAAAGAAGAAGTTATTTCAGACAAGGGATCTTTTGAAGTTGCCGGAGCTACAATTTTTGTTGTAGATTTGGAAGAATCTAAAAGGATATAATGGAAAAGGTAAATCCGATTTTTTTAGAAGATAAAATTGTTACAAATAAGCTTGACTTTGCTCTTAAAAACGGAGATTATTCTCATGCTTATTTATTTGTAGGGCCAAGGGGAATTGGAAAATATGCTCAGGCAAAAAATTTTGCCAGGGCAATAATTTGTGGTGATAATAAAAATCCCCAATCTTTTTGCAATTTGGCCTTAGATTATTTTCATCCGGATTTAATTGAAGTTAGAGATAAGGATATTATAAAAAAAGAAACTATAGAAGAATTAATAGAAAAAGCAAGTATTAAACCCTTTGAAGCAAATAGAAAAATTATTTTAATAGATAATTTTGACAGAGTAAGTACCGAAGGGCAAAATGCTCTTTTGAAGACCTTGGAAGAACCTGAGGATTATTTGATTATTATTTTAGTTTCATCTAATAGTAATAATATCCTGCCTACAATAAGATCAAGAACTAAAATTTTGCAATTTAAAACAATATCTATAGAAAGAATTTATGAATTTCTTTTAAAAAGTGGTCTTTCAGAAAAAAATGCTAAACTTTTTTCAAGACTTTCAGGGGGCAGCGTTGGTCTAGCCAAGAGATATATGACAGATCCTGATCTTATAGGCAAGAGAGATAAGCTTGTAGAGCTTATTGACAATTTAATTAGAATAGGTTCTTATTATATATTCTCTTATTTGGACTATTTTAAGGAAAATAAGGATGATATTGAAGAAATTTTAAATTTTATGGGGCTATGGTTCAGAGATTTGGCCCTTATAAAATTAAATAAGAAAGAAAACATTATTAATATAGATAAATTGGATATATTGGAACTTGAGAATATTTCTTTGGACAGGGCGATTTTTCTCTATGAAAAAACTTTAGTTACCAATGAAAATTTGAGCAAAAATATGAATTTTGATTTGAGCATAGAAGCTCTTTTTATGCATATAGGAGGAATTTAGATGATAGATGTAGCGGGCGTTAGATTTAAGAAAACCGGAAAAATCTACTACTTTGATCCGCTAGATAGTGGTGCCAAGGTTGGCGACAATGTAATTGTAGAAACAATAAGAGGTTTGGAATATGGAAATGTCATCATTTTAAAAACTTTTGAGGATGAGGACTTTTCAGCAGAATTAAAGCCTGTTATTAGAATAGCTACATTTGATGATGAAAGAAAAAACATTGATAATAAAAATAGGGCCAAAGAGGCAATAATTATTTGCGAACAAAAAATTAAAGACCATAATTTACAAATGGAATTATTATCATGTGAATATACATTTGACAATTCAAAATTATTATTTTATTTTACAGCAGATGGGCGTGTAGACTTTAGAGAATTAGTTAAAGATTTGGCTGCAGTCTTTAAAACAAGAATAGAACTTAGACAAATAGGTGTGCGTGATGAGGCCAAGCTAATAGGAGGTCTGGGGTGTTGTGGCAGAAGTTGTTGTTGCTCAACATTTTTGACAGAATTTTCACCGGTTTCCATAAAGATGGCTAAGGATCAAAACTTATCCTTAAATCCGACAAAGATTTCGGGAATTTGTGGTAGACTGATGTGTTGTTTAAAATACGAACAAAAAGGCTACGAATGCATAAATAAAATTATGCCCCATGTTGGAGAATTTATAGAAACGGAAAAAGGTCAGGCTCTTGTAGTTTCAACTTATCCAATTCAAGAATTGGTCAAGGCTTCTTTAAGATATGATGACGAAACCGTTATTGAATACTTTGATGTAAAAGATATTAAAAAAACCGGTAAGTTTGATAAAAATTTTCTGGCATCAAAAACTGAAAATGAAGAAGTATATGATGAAAAAGAATTGTCCGAATTAGAAAAAGACTAAAAATGAAAATAGAAAATAATATTTTAAAAATTTATAATAAAGTTAAAGAATTTTGCAAGAATAATTTTGGAAAAACAAAAGGAGCGGAAATTATTTTAAAGGCTTTAATTTCTCTTCTTTATGCCTGTGATCATTATTACTATCTTGAAGATTTTAAAATTCCGGGAATACTTGCCCTCATTCTTGACGGTGCAATAATATATTTAGCCATAAGTATTTTTATATTTTTTGCTAAATATATCATGGTGGTAATTTTTAGAATCAAGCCGATCAATTTAACAACATATATTCTATTATTTTTTGCCTTGGATTTTTTTGTAGGCGAAAGTTTAGATTTGGATCTTCCAACATGGCAATACAATTTATTATTAATGGGAATTTTAATATATACAATTATTTTTTCCAAATCAACGATATCACTTTTTAAAAATAAAAAAAAATTAGCCTTGCTCCTATTTTTGCCATCTATATCTCTAGGTCTTGGAATTTTTTATTTTTTCCTTTTTCCGGGATTTGAAAGACAAAACCTGAATCTGCCAAAATTTAATAAGGATAATATTGTGGAAAGACTAAGCATTGGTGAAGCAATAAGTTTTTCTTATGATGGACCGGAAGTTCCGTTAAATAAATATGTAAATTATAGCGGGATGACTAAAAAAGTTAGGGATTTTTATTTCAAGAAAAAATTAAACCAAGTTCCCCTAAAAGGGCAGGTTTACTTGCCTAAGGGCAGAAAAAATTCTCCTGTACTTTTCATAGTGCATGGCAACCATAGAATGACCGAAAAAAATTATTTGGGTTACGAATATTTAGGAAATTATTTAGCAGAAAGGGGAATTGCCGTCATTTCAATAGATATGAATATGCTTAACGGTTTTATGAAATATTCTGTAAAAAATGAAAATGACGCAAGGGCAATTCTACTTTTAGAAAATGTTAAATATATATTAAAAGAAAATAGAAATGAAAAATCAAAATTTTATAAGACTATAGACCCTACTAACATAGCCCTTCTTGGTCATTCAAGAGGTGGGGAAGCAATTGCCATTGCTAATAATTTTAATAAACTGAATAGAAACCCTGATAATGGAAATGAAAAGTTCGATTACGGTTTTAATATTAAAGGACTTATAGGTGTAGCGCCAACTTATGGGCAATATAAGCCTTCAGACAAAAAATTAAAGCTTTGGGATGTCAATTATTTAACCTTAGCAGGGACAAATGATTGCGATGTAACAACTTTTGAAGGACAAATGCAATATGATAGTTTGAAATTTCCTGAAAATTCTGATAAATTCAAGGCAAGTGTCTATATAGGCTATGCCAACCACGGTAATTTCAATAGTCTTTGGGGTGAATTTGATACTGAGGCGCCTGAAGGGTTAAATATTAACCGCAAGGAACTTCTGGATGGAATTAATCAAAGGAGAATACTTTGTATTTATGTCTACAATTTTTTGGAAAATATTTTTGACAAGTCTTTTAATAGAGATTTATTTAAATACGGTCCCTATAAATATAAGGATTTTCCGGAAACAACCTACTATTCAAGGTACATGGACGGATCATATGAAAATATTTGTAATTTTGAAGAAGACACCAATATACAAAGTGCCTCAACTTACGGAGATTATATAAGCTATGAAAATTTCTCGGATATCTATGAAGCTGCTCACAGCTATGGAGAGGACAAGGGTGAAGATAATGCGGTATTTTTGTCTACAAATGACAAGTCAAAGTATGAAATATTTTTAAAACATTTGCCCAAGACCAGAAAATTTTTGGTATTTGATTTGGAGAACTTTGAAGAAATTAATAATAACAATATGGACTTTACAATAAGAATTCAAGATACGATGGGTGAAAACTCCTATGTTAATTTTAAGGATTATTTTCTAGCCTATCCTCCAACAAAAGTTTACCTATGGAAGACGAACTATTTATTTGATGATTATTATAATTATTCAGCACCCATAAGCCAAAGAATAAAACTGGAGGATTTCAAAATTAATAATCCCCTAATAAATTTAGATAAAATTAATAAAATTGAATTTGATTTTGACAAAAGCTTTGGTGACATATCTTTAGACAACATAGGTTTTGCAAACTAGGAGGATTAATGGAATATAAAATTGACAGAAATTTAGGCGATTTTTTTAAAAATGAACCAATGAAAAAATACACATCCTTTAGAGTTGGAGGGCCGGCAGAGCTTTTGATTAGACCAAAGGATGAAGAGTCTTTAATAAAAATTTTAAAAACCATAAAAGAAAATAACTATAAGTTTTATATTTTGGGTAATGGCACAAATATTATTGTTAAGGACAGGGGCTTTGACGGAATTATTATTTTATTGAAGGACAGACTCAAAGATATTTGTGTGAACGGCTTGAGGATTAGGGCCGGAGCAGGAGCCAGCTTAAAAAGCCTTTCTAATAGAGCTATGGAAAATTCTTTAACAGGTTTGGAATTTGCTCATGGCATACCCGGTTCCGTTGGAGGAGCCATGGTAATGAATGCCGGAGCCTATGATGGAGAAATGAAAAATATTGTTGAATCGGTAAGGGTTTTGGATGCTGATGGAAATATAAGGGAATATTCAAATAGGCAAATGAATTTTTCCTATAGAAATTCAATAGTTTTAGAAGAAAATTTAATCGTTCTTTCTGCAACTTTTATTTTAGAAAAGGGAGATAAGAAAGCAATTAAAGATAAGTATGAAGAATTTGATAGGAGAAGAACTGAAAAGCAGCCTTTGAATCTTCCCTCAGCCGGATCAACTTTCAAAAGACCCAAAGGTTATTTTGCAGGGAAACTTATTGATGATTCCGGATTACGAGGTTTTAAACACAAGGGAGCAGGAATTTCAGACAAGCACTGCGGCTTTGTAGTAAATTATGATAATGCAAGTGCAAAGGACATCTTAGAAACAATAGAAATAGTGCAAAAAATAGTGTATGATAATTTTTCTGTGCATTTAGAAAGGGAAGTTAAAATCATTGGACAATAATATTGAAGTAATAATAATTACAGGCATGAGCGGTTCCGGGAAAAGTAAGGCCCTAGACACCTTGGAGGACTTGGGTTATTATTGTATAGATAATCTTCCGCCTGAACTTCTTCCTAAATTTTGCCAAATGGCAATAGATTCAAAATCAGTAAATAAAATTGCGGCAGTAATGGATTTAAGAAGTGGAGAATTTTTTGAAAGTTTCTTTTCATCAATTGAAGAACTTAAAGATCTGAACATTTCTTATAAAGTAATTTTTTTAGAAGCTTCTCAAGATATTATAATTGCAAGGTACAAAGAAGGCAGACGTCCTCACCCACTGAATCGCTCAATTACTGAAGGATATAAACTTGAAAAGAAAATTTTAGGAGAAATTAGAAAAAAAGCAAGTTATATAATTGATACCAGTCTTTTTTCTTCTAAAGATTTAAAAAAATATTTAAAAGAGTTATTAATAAATAAAGATGAAACAGAAATTACAATTCAAATAACAAGTTTTGGCTATAAGAATAATATATTAAAAGATGCAGATCTAATTTTTGATGTAAGGTTTTTACCCAACCCTTACTATAATAAGGACTTAAGAGATAAGGACGGACTCAATCAAGAAACGAGAGAATATGTTTTAAAATGGGAAGTTACTCAAATTTTTATAGAAAAAGTGATAGACCTTTTAAAATTTCTAATACCCAATTATGTAAAAGAGGGCAAGAATCTTTTAAATGTGGGATTTGGATGTACAGGCGGTTTTCATAGATCTGTAGTAATAGCAGAAGAAGTGGCAAGGATTTTAAAAGAAGATTATAAAAGTCTTTATGTCTCTCACAGGGATAGGAAGGCGAGATTATGGACCAAAGAATAAGTATTATCGGTGGAGGAACCGGAATATCCACTGTCTTAGGCGGACTAAAAGATTTAACTAAAAACATAAGTGCAATAATTACCATGGCAGATGACGGCGGAGGCAGCGGAATCTTACGAGAAGATTTTAAGATGCTGCCGCCGGGAGACATAAGAGACTGTTTACTTGCACTGTCTAATACTGCACCTGCCCTGGAAGCTCTTTTAAAATATCGGTTTAATGGAGGTTCTTTAGACGGTCAAAATGTTGGAAATATTATTCTTGCAGCCTTAAATGATATCTATGGTTCTTTTGATAAGGCTCTTTTTGAAATGAGCAAAGTTTTTAATATAACCGGAAGGGTAATCCCCGTAACCTTTGAAGATACACATTTAGTTGCGGAGCTTTCAACAGGTGATAAAATTGTTGGAGAGTCAATAATTCCAAAAATGGCCTATAAATTAGAGGCAAAAATTATAAAAATGTCCATGATACCCAAGATACCAAGAGCGAATTTAGAGGCAATAAGGGCGATTGAAGATTCAGATATTCTGATCATAGGACCCGGCTCTTTATATACTTCAATAATTCCAAATTTAATAATTGGGGGTATTTCACCTGCCATAAAAAACTCAAGAGCAAAAAAAATATATATAGCAAATATAATGACTCAAAAGGGAGAAACACTTGGATTTTCATTGAAAGACCATATTGATGCAATAGAAAAACATTCTTTTGAGGGGATTTTTGATTATGTAATTACAAATTCAAATAGGAATCCTAAAGAAATTTTCAGAGATTATTATTCTTTTGAAGAAGCAAAACCAATATTTGCAGAAAAAGAAGACAGAAAATTTTTAAAAACAAGGGGAATAAATCTTCTTGAAAGAGATCTTATTGAAATTAAAAATAGTCATATTAGACATAATCCCAAGGCACTGGCTGAAATCATTTGTAAAATGGGATTATTGTAAAAATATTATATTAATGTTATTATTTTATTGAAATTATATGAGGAGTGAAAAAGATGAGGAGATTTAGGAAAAGGGAACATATTGAGAATTATCTTCGTTCAACATATGTGGGTAATCCGTTTTTTGACTTTATGTTTTTGTATCATAATTCATTACCTGAAGTTGATTTCAAGGACATAAATACATCGACAGTTTTTTTAAATAAAAGTGTTGATTTCCCTTTGATGATAAATGCAATGACCGGGGGAAGTGATTTTGCAGAAGATATTAACACTCAACTTGCACAGGTTGCCAATGAATTTAATATCCCTATTGCAGTCGGTTCACAAACTATAGCCTTAGAAGATGCGGAAACTATAAAATCTTTTGCCGTTGTAAGAGATATCGTAGATAAGGGAATAGTGATTGGGAATTTAAGCGGACGTGCCAGTGTTGATGAAGCTAAGAAAGCTATTGAAATGATTAGGGCGGATGCCTTGCAAATTCATTTAAATCCTGCTCAAGAGTTGGCAATGACTGAGGGAGAAAGAGATTTTAAAAATATTTTATTTAATATTGAAAAAATTGTAAACTCGGTTGATGTTCCAATTATTGTAAAAGAAGTTGGCTTTGGTTTAAGTAGTGATGTAATTAAAAGATTATATAATGTTGGCGTGAGAAATGTTGATGTGTCAGGATTTGGAGGAACAAATTTTTTTGAAATAGAAAATTTACGCAATCCGGACAGTGATCTGTCAGAGCTTTATGGCTGGGGAATCCCAACTGCCCTGGCAATTATTGAAGCTAAAAAATTAAATTATGACGATTTGAAAATAATAGGCTCAGGAGGCGTGAAAAACTCCGAACATCTTGTTAAGAGTTTGGTTGCAGGAGCAGATATGGTTGCAATTTCCGGAGAAATACTTTCCTATTTAATTCATGGCGGCATTGAATACACCTTAAAATATGTTGAAAATTTAATTTATAAAGCAAAAATTATTATGCTATTAATTGGTGCCAAAGATATTAATGACCTTCATAATATAAAATATAAGGTAACAGGAGAGCTAAAGGATATTTTAGAGGATATTGATTTATGAAGTTAATAAAAAAAGATGAATTTAAAGATTCGAACTGGGCGGGAGGAATAACTTCAGAAATTTTTATTTATCCTGAAGATGCTACTGTTGGTGAAAAAAATTTTGATTTTAGAATTTCATCTGCCAGCTGCAATTTAGAAAAATCTATATATACCAACTATGATGGATTTTTAAGATATATCAGTCCTTTAGATAATTCTATGACAATAACAACAGATGCCAAAAAATTCTCTTTAAGACCTTTTGAAGTTCTATTTTTTAATGGAAAGTCCAATACTTTTTCCACAGGGGATGTTAGAGATTTTAACCTAATCTACAAGAAAAATTTAAACGCCCAAATGTACAGCTTAAATATTAATAATTATAAAAATTACTTTAAGGGTCATGCAATAATTTTCAACTTTAATTCAAAGCTAAAATATGAAGACGAAAAATTTCCTGAATTTTCAGCTCTTTATCTAAAAAATGAAGAAGTAAATTTAAAGGGTCAGGGTAAAGTAATTATTTGTCAAATCTATTAAAAATCTTCTGTTTTATTAGGTTAAAAACGTAAAAAAACAACTAAAAATGATAATTTGATTAGAAATTTTATATTTCTAAATTTAAAATACAGGTAATTTTTGTTAGTTATTTTGCATGAATATTTTTTATATTATCATAATACGGACTCTCTATTCTATAGAGTTTGAGATTGTGGACGAACCCTTTGCACGAATATAGTACTACAAAAATTGGTGTTTTTTAAATTTTTAACTTCACTTAAAATCGCAAACCTGTTAAAGCTCAAGCAGTGTGATTTTAGGTGAAGTTTTTAATTTGAAAGCAACACAAATTTTACGTAGTGTATGCTTAGCAAGAGGCTTTAACTTTGGCATAGATTTTGAATTTTATATCTTAGAGAGTTTTTATTAGAAGTTCCCTATAAGAGAATTTTTAAAAATTTTGATAAAGGGAAGATATTCATTCACTTTTTGGCAAGATTCCATTATTTTGTCAAGTTTAAAATCAAAGGCCAGGGCAAAGAGTAATTCATTTTCAGAATATACATCTTTACTTAGAAGTAATTTTTCATAATCCACATAATAGTTATAAGTTGCCATACCAAGAGGCGGATTTTCTCCCAATAATCTTAGAGAAATAAAAAGAATTAAAAATCCTAAAATTAAAAGAATTACAGATATATAAATACGTTGACTTATTGTTATAAATGAAACTACAAAGTCCAGGAAAGATAAGCCTATGTAAATATAAGGCTTTTTACGGTCTTTATTTTTATAAATAAGATTAAATTCATAGGCATATTTTTCAAGCTCATCTAAGTATAGACTAAATTTTTCGTTAAAAGCAAGGCCATTAGAAATTCTTAAATTATTTAATTTTCTGGTTGATATGGGATTGTCCAAGGAAAAAAGCAAATCATAGAGATATTTTTCATTTTTATCACATCCATGAGAATCTATTCCCCTAATAAGATAATTTTCTTTTTCTTTCCCCTTTTTATAAATATAATCTTTTCTTTCGATTGAGATATTTCCATTTATTGAAAATTTTATCACAGTGGATAATATAAAAGCTATTGCACTATTTTTCCCTTTCATTAGAAATCCTGCCATATAATAAGGGAGCTTTAAAGGCTCTAAATTTTTATTAGTTTTTCTTTTTTTAAATAAAAAGATAAAATAGCAGTTAAATATTAATAAAATCATATTCAAAATATAAATAAATATTGGATTTATTTCAAAATTCATATTATCACCGAAACTATTATACTATATAATTTTGTCATAATTTGCATAATAAATTCATCTATATTAAAATTATTTTGAAAGTGGAGGAATATGAAAAATATAATATTAGACGGAATAATAAGGGAAGGAAATTTCCCCAATAAAAATATAGTTACAAGTGAAGATAAAGACTACCACATTAAGGGTGGTATATGCGGACAAAGGGTAAGTTTTAAGGTTGTCAGAAGAAAAAAAGGAAAATTGTTAGAGATTTTAGAAAGAAGTCCTTTGGAAAAATCAAAGCCTTGTCCCCATCTTGAATGTGGAGGATGCACCTATGATGCAATGACATATAAGGATGAACTTAATTATAAAAAGAATCTTATAAACAAGCTTTTAAAATCAGAGCCCATAACTGAGAATATTGAAATAATAAGCACGGGAATTTATGAAAATTATAGAAATAAGATGGAGTTTACCTTTGGTGATACCCATAAGGGGAGTGAGCTTGCCCTCGGTTTACACAAAAAAAATAAATTTTATGAAATTGTAAATACAAGTGATTGTAAAATTGCTCATCCTGATTTTAATAAATTAAGAGAAGCTACCAGAGAATTTTTTATTGACAAACCTTTTTTTAACAGAAGAAATCATAAGGGAATTTTAAGACACTTGGCTATAAGAAGGACAAATTTCGGAGAAATTTTAGTAAATTTAGTTACGACAAAAACTGATGATTTGGATTTAAAAGCCTATGTTCAAACAATTTTATCTCTGAATTTAGAAGCTCAAGTAAAAGGTATTGTTCACACAATAAATGATTCTAAAGGTGATGCTATTATAAAAGAAGATTTTGAAATTTTATATGGCAGAGATTATGTAATAGAAGAACTTTTTGGTTTGAAATTTAAGATAGGTGCTTTTTCTTTTTTTCAAACAAATACCTATTCAGCAGGACTTTTATATGATACTGCCAGAAAAATGATCAATTCTTTAGAAGGAAAAACAGTTTTAGACTTATATTCGGGTACAGGAACTATAAGTCAAATATTTGCACAAAAAGCAAAATTTGCTCTTGGGGTTGAAATTGTTGAAGAAGCTGTAAAAAGTGCAAGGGAAAATGCCAAGTTTAATAATATAGAAAATGTTGAGTTTATATGCGGCGATGTTGCAAATCTTATAGGAGATCTTGAAATTAAGGCTGATATAATAATTTTAGATCCACCAAGAGTTGGTATTAATAATCCCAAGGCTTTGGAAAAGATTTTGGATTTTGCTCCCGAAGCCTTTATATATATTTCATGTAATCCTGTTAGTTATCTTAAAGACATAGAAGTATTTAAGAACAGGGGATATAAAATCAAAAAAATTGTGGCTTTAGATCAATTTCCAAGAACTGTTAATTTAGAACTTATATCTTTGTTTGTAAAAAAGTAGGAGAAATTATGTTTGAAGAAATGAGAGAATATCAAAAAGATAGGAAGTTTTTAAATCTTGAAAAGCGTCGTAAAAATTTGCTGGCTTTAAAAAAAACTATTAAGGAAAATAAAGCTGATATTTTAAAGGCTCTTCAATTAGACTTGGACAAAAATCCCAATGAAGGATTTTTAACCGAATACCTAATGGTAATGGAAGAATTGAATTTTCTTATTAAAAATTTTAATAAACTTGCAAAGCCCCATAGAGTCAGGGGCAGTTTATTTAATTTTCCTTCAAAAACATATCTCTACAAGGAACCCTACGGATTGGTTTTAATTGTGGCACCTTGGAATTATCCCTTTAATCTTTCAATGATACCGTTTTTAGGAGCTTTAGCAGGAGGCAACTCAGTAGTTCTGAAGCCGTCAAAAAAAGCACCTGCAACTTCTGAAATTTTAAAAAAAATAGTGGAAGAAAGCTGCCCTCCGGAAATTGGACAAGTGGTAAATGGTAAGGATGGCAATGATTTGGTCATGAAAGAAAAGTTTGACTATATTTTTTTTACAGGCGGATTGGAAACGGGGAGAAAATTTTATAAAAAGGCAGCCGAAGATTTAGTCCCTATAACTCTGGAATTAGGAGGAAAATCACCTGCTTTAATTCGTCCTGATGCGGATATAAAAATCAGTGCAAAGAGGATTGCCTTCGGAAAATTTTTAAATTCAGGGCAAACCTGCGTAAGTGTAGATTATGCCATAGTCCATGAAAGCCTTGTAGATGATTTTATTAAGGAAGTGCAAAAAAATATTCATAAGTTTTTTGGAGCCGACCCTTTAAAATCAAATAATTACGGGAAGATTATTGGCAGAGAAGATTTTGAGAGAATTACAAATACTTTAAAAAGAGCAGGGCTTGCTTACAGGGCAGACGAAAATAATTTAAAAATTTCTCCTCTAGTTGCAAGAGTTAATAAAGGATCCCCTCTAATGGAAAGAGAAATATTTGGTCCCATCCTTCCTGTGATAACTTATAAAAATATTAGTGATCCTATAGATTTTATAAATTCAGGAAAAACTCCCTTGGCCTTTTATGTTTTTTCTAAAGATATAGAAGCTGCAAAAGAATTAATGGAGAAAGTATCTTTTGGCGGAGGAGCAATTAATGACACTATAAATCATATTGTGGGGCGGGCTCCTTTTGGAGGATTTAGAGAATCAGGTCTGGGTTCCTACCATGGAATAAAAACCTTTGAAACTTTTATTCATAAAAAAACCGTTCTTGATAAGGCACTAAAATTTGACAGCCCTTTTAGATATCCGGGTGCAGATATAAGGGTCATAAAAAAATTTTATAAATAAGAAAAGGGAGTATTTTCAATATATTTAGGGTATAAAATTAATAATATGAAGGGTAATGGTGATAATATGATACAAAGAGCGATGACTGTAGAAGATGCGGTAATGTCAAATTCTAAAGTCTTGGAAGAACTGAACAATTTGGGAATAAACTATGATTTTGTTGCTATGGAAAATTTAGAAGTTGTTTTAAAAGAAAATGGAATTAATTTTGACTTATTTGTAAAAAAACTTGAAGACTCAGGGTCTTATGAAGGAATAGAGGAAATTAAAACCTGGTCCAAGGAAGAAATAATTAAATATATAATAAGGGAAATTCATCCCTTTGAAATTTATTTAATTGAAAAGCTGGACAAGGAGTTAAGGGAATTAATTCATAATTATTTTCTTGAAAACGGGGAACAACTTTTTACAATATATGAAACTTTACTTTTGATTAAGGCGGAGTTTGTTCATCATTTTTCAAAAGAAGAAAAAATCTTTGAAGAATTTTTAGAAAAATCAGAAGTGGACTTCGAATCACTTTTGGCAGAACATGAAAAGACGATAGGATTATTTGACAGAATAGAATATCTAAGTCATAACTATAGTTTGAGGGCTTCTTATGAAGAAATTCAGGAATTAAATGCAGATTTGCATAAGCTTGATAATGATATTAGAAGGCATATTTATATAGAAAATGAAATTTTATTTAAGATGCAATAATAACTTTATATTAAATAAAAAGAGAAAGAAGGGAATTTATGGCATTTTCAGTAAAAAATAAAAATGTATTGTTGACGGGAGGAGCCAAGGGCATAGGCAGAGGCATAGCTGAAGTTTTCTTAAAAGAAGGAGCAAATCTTGTATTTACAGGAAGAAATATTGAAAGAGGAAAAGAAGCTGAAGAAGAATTTAAGAAAATAAATTCCAAGGTTAAATTTATTAAAGCTGATGTTTCAAAAGAAGAGGATACAATTAATCTTTTTAAAGAAACTGTGGACTTTTTAGGATCTTTAGATATAGTAATATTAAATGCAGGATATTATCCTAAAAAGAGAATTTGCGAAATGAAAGTTACAGACTGGGATGAAGTTTTAGATATAAATTTAAAGGGAATATTTTTAAATACCAGAGAGGCAATGAAGTATCTGAAAAGAGGCAGTCATATAGTTATAACTTCTTCAATTACAGGAAACAGGGTTGGAAATCCAGGACTGGGTCATTATAGTGCATCAAAGGCTGGAGTAAATGGATTTATGAGAACTGCAGCTTTGGAACTTTCAAGTCTTGGAATAAATATTAACGCAGTTGAACCGGGCAATATTATGACACCGGGCATGGAAAATGTATTGGGAGAAAAATATATTAAAGATCAAGAGGCAATCATTCCTCTTGGAGAATTAGGAAAATCTGAAGATATAGCTTATGCAGTTTTATTTTTGGCAAGCGATGAGGCAAGATACATTACCGGTCAAGCAATAGTAGTTGATGGCGGACAAATTTTACCGGAATCAGCTATGGATCTTCATTAAATTTTAATAAATTTTTTCAAGAGCTTGAACTCCGAAAATGTTTATTATTTTAGGGAAATAAATTTATAAAATAAACAGAATAAATAGACATATTATAAAAGACTATTAATAAAAATTATTATTTTTTACCTGTTAGTGATTTTTAAACCATAATTATTAAATTATGATTTATTCATGGCAGGTAAATTTTTAATATTTTTTCAAATGAGTTAAGTTGGTAGAGGTATTAAACAGGTATTTATTTCATGCTTAATAAATAAGGTACATTTATATAAGCAACTCTACAGCCACATTAACAACAACAGAAATAACTTATATTTTTTATTTTATAATATTTTAACCAACATGACATATAAGTGAAAGTAAAACAATGTTTTGGTTTCTTCTACTAAATATTATTAAAATAGCTTTACAAACAGCAGGTTTTAAAGTAATATATTTAGGAATAAAGGAGGAGTTATGAGACATTTAATTGATCCCTTAGATTTTACAACTGATGAATTTGAATTTATTTTTAGACTGGCTGATGATATTATTGCTGACCCTGTTAAATATTTGGATAGGGCAAAGGGTAAATTGTTGGCAAGTCTTTTTTTTGAGCCCTCAACAAGAACAAGGCTTTCTTTTGAAACTGCCATGCTAAGGCTGGGTGGAGGAGTTATTGGATTTTCCGATGCCAAAGTTTCATCCACAACAAAGGGAGAAACCTTAATTGACACAATTAAAACTGTGGAAAACTATGCGGATATTTGTGCAATGAGACATTTTAAAGAGGGAGCTGCAACTCTTGCAGCAAAAGTTTCAAAAAAAATGCCCATTATTAATGCCGGAGATGGGGGACACTTTCATCCAACTCAAACTTTGGCGGATCTTTTAACTATCAGAAGTCACAAGGGCAGTTTTTCAAATATTAATGTCGGCTTTTGCGGAGACTTGAAATTTGGCAGGACAATACATTCACTTGTGCGTGCACTTAACCGTTATAAGGATGTTAATTTCACTTTTATTTCTCCAAAAGAATTAAAAATGCCCGACCAGTTCAAGTCTTTTTTAGATGATTATAAGGAAACTGATTCGCTTACACAAGCCCTTCCTGAACTTGATATTTTATATATGTCAAGAGTCCAACAGGAAAGATTTGTATCTTCTGATGAATATGAAAGATTGAAGGATTTTTATATTTTAACTCCGGAAAAACTTTTACAAGCTAAAAAAGATCTTATTATTTTGCATCCCATGCCAAGGGTAAATGAAATTTCTGTAGAAGTTGACGATGATCCAAGAGCTTGTTATTTTGAACAAATGAAGTTCGGTATGTACGGAAGAATGGCATTGATATTATTTTTATTGGAGTTGGTATAATGATAAATGTTTCAAAGATAAAAAAAGGCATAGTTTTAGACCACATTGAAAGTGGTCAAGGTTTTTCAATATATAAGGCTTTAAAATTACAGCAAATAAAAGATACAGTTGTTTTGATGCAAAATATACCATCCACATCTATGGGGAAAAAAGATTTAATTAAAATTGAAACGGACTTTGATTTAGATTTTACAGTTTTAGGTCTTATAGCACCAAATATTACAGTAAATTATATTGAAGACGGAAAGAGAATTAAAAAATTCAGAATGGAACTGCCAAAAATTGTGGAAGGAGTTTTAAGTTGCCATAATCCAAGGTGCCTTTCAAACTCAGAAAGAGTAATTCTGGGTCATAAATTTTACCTATACAATAAAGTAAAAAAGGAGTTTAGGTGCGAATATTGTGATACTATTTGTGTCTATGAAGAAAAATGAGCAGGGTAGCAGAAAACATACAAATTTCAGATAATTTTTATCTTTTAAAAATAGATGAGTTTAGGGAAACCAAACCGGGTCAATTTTATATGCTAAGATCATGGGAGGATTATCCGATTCTATCAAGGCCGATTTCTATATTTAATCTGACCAATAAATTAGAATTTTTATACCAAGTGGTAGGCAAAGGAACAGAGCTTTTAAAAAACCTAAAAAAAGGTGACAACATAAAAGTTTATGGACCATATGGAAATGGTTTTGAAACTGGTGTTACTAATCTTGCTATGATAGGAGGCGGAGTTGGTTTGGCACCTTTTTATTATCTAAGTAAAAAAATATTAGAAAAAAATCCCAAAGCAGATTTAACATTATATATAGGAGAAAAAGAAAATCAAAATTTGGAAAGGCTTTTTATTGATATACCCATAGATATGAAGGTGAAAAAGGGCGGGTTTGTTACAGATATTATAGATTTTAATAAACATGAATTAATCTATGCCTGCGGTCCTGATATAATGATGAAAAAAGTTTACGAATTGGGAAAAAATTTTGGACTTGAAACTTATATTTCCTTAGATTTGAGGATGGGCTGCGGACTGGGAGCCTGTCTATCATGTTCAGTTGATACTAAAGAAGGCAGAAAAAGATCTTGTAAAGATGGACCTGTTTTTAAGGGGAGCAGTATATATGAGTAGAAGTGAAATTGAAATTTGTGGAATAAAATTAAAAAATCCAATAATTACAGCTTCAGGGACCTATGGCTTTGGCGAAGAATATTTAAATTATTATGATCCTAAAATATTGGGTGCGATTGCCTCTAAAGGATTAACAAGATTTCCTAAAAAAGGAAATGAAGGCATAAGAATTTGGGAAAGCCCTTCAGGAATTTTAAACTCAATAGGTTTGGAAAATCCCGGAGTGGAAAATTTTGTTAAAGATTATTTGCCGAGGATGAAAAAACTTGGAACTGAAATTTTTGTAAACTTAGGCGGAAATACTATAGAAGAGTATGCTGACGGGGCAAAAATTTTAAATGACTATGATTTTAATTTTATTGAATTAAATATTTCCTGCCCAAATGTTCATGAAGGTGGAATGGCTTTTGGAATTGAGGCTGAGGCGGCTTATAAAGTTGTAAAAGCTGTTAGGAAAGTTACAGACAAAATCTTATTTGTAAAACTTTCACCAAACGCAAAAGATATTACTGAAGTTGCAAAGTCTGTAGAAGAAGCAGGTGCTGACGGAATTTCTTTAATAAATACAATTTTAGCTATGGCAGTTGATTTTAACAAAAGAGAAAATGTATTTAAAAATGACTATGCAGGTTTGTCAGGGCCGGCGGTTAAACCTATAGCTCTTAGAATGACCCACCAAGTAAAAAGGACAGTTGACATTCCAATAATAGCTATGGGAGGGATATGTTCTTATAGAGATGCTTTAGAATTTATAATGGTAGGAGCCAGTGCGGTGGAAGTTGGTACCTATAATTTTATGAATCCCAAGGGACCTCAAGAAATAATTGAGGATTTAGAAAATTATTTGGTTGATAAAAATGAATACCTAAAAGATTTAGTAGGGATAATTAAATAAGGTTAATATATAAAAACCGGGCAGTCTTAAACATTAGCATATATTTAAGATAATAGCTGAAATTTATCTTACAAATTTTTTGGTATGATTTTATATCTACTTGACCAATCTAATGGAACTGACTTAATTTACGAATGCAAGAAAACTCTTATTTTTAATAAAGTATTAATGGAACTGATAAGTAAATATTTTCTTGCATTCATAATTAATTAAGAATATTATAAATATACCGGCTTTTGGATTTTAAGGTTAATATTATAATATTAGGGAGGTAATTATGAAAGCTTTATTTATAGTTATAAATCATGAAGAGCATTTTAGAAATCTTTTAAAAGAATTTGGAAAAACAGGGATAAGAGGCGGAACAATACTTTCAAGTGAAGGTCTTGCAGCATCACAGGCGGAAATTGTTCCTGAACTTGGGCTGAATTATTTTAGAATTTTTCTAAATTCAGGAAGGCCCTACAACAAAACTATAGTATTGGTGTTGGAAGATTCTAAACTTGAATCTGCTAAAGATTGCGTAAGACGAGTTGTGGGGAATTTAAACAAGGAAAATGTAGGTATAATGTTTTCCGTAAATGTGGATTCTTTTGAGGGGTTGACGAAATAAAAAATGGATATAATATTAAATATAGCAGTCCTCTTTTTAAGTGGACTGCTCTTTGCGAGAATTTTTGGGAAATTTAAATTTCCGGACGTAACAGGTTATTTAATTGGCGGGATGTTGATTGGCCCATGTGTATTGGGACTTTTGTCAAAAGACGCAGTTAAGAGTATGGAAGTTATAAGTCAGATAGCTCTTTCTTTTATTGCTTTTTCAGTAGGCAGTGAAATGAATTTTCAAAGCATTAAAGAAATTGGTAGCAAAATTCTCGTGGTTACTTTTTTTGAAGCTATAGGAGCTTTAATTTTTGTAAGTGTGGGAATGATAGTTATTTTTAAAACAGATGTGGCTTTTGCTATTTCCATAGGAAGCATAGCTTCAGCGACAGCTCCGGCAGCCACTCTTATGGTTATTAGACAGTATCAGGCAAAGGGAGGTCTTGTTGACGTTTTGATTCCTGTTGTTGCTCTTGATGATGCAATATGTATAATGGCCTTTGGAGTATGTTCTTCAATAGCGACTACATTAATGAGCGGAACGGCTTTGAATTTTATAAATATGATAGCTATTCCAATAAAAGAAATTATTTTAGCTCTTGCGCTTGGACTTTTAGCCGGAATAATTTATATATTGGTATCAAGAAAATTAAAAAATGATACAGAAACTTTAACATTTACTCTAGCAATGATTTTTATTGTTACAGCCGCCACAATGAAATGGGGACTATCCAGCTTATTGACCCTTATGATGACAGGTATTGTAATTTCAAACGTTGGAAATGTTGACAGAAGATACCAGGAGCTTGTTTCAACAATTACGCCTCCAATCTTTATAGCCTTCTTCGTTCTATCAGGTGCAGATTTAGACTTAGGTGGTTTAAAAGCAGCAGGTTTAATTGGAATTGGCTATATATTATTAAGAGTGCTTGGAAAATATTTAGGTGCGATGATTTCAACAAAAATGAGCGGTTTTTCAAAAGAAATTCAAAAAAATTTGGGTCTAACTTTAATTCCTCAGGCAGGGGTAGCAATAGGTTTATCCCTTATAGCATCAAGAATAATTCCGGAACCTCATGGATCATTAATAAGAACAATAATCTTAGCTGCAACAATTTGTTATGAATTAATTGGACCAATAGTTGCAAAATTTGCTTTAAAAAGAGCGGGTTGCATTGATCCTGATTAATGTAAAAATCCCACTTAGAAAAGATACTAAGTAGGATTTTTTTAATTTATAAGTTAAGTTTATTTTATTAGGTTGATTTTTCCCAACCATTCTCTTAAACTTTCTTCGTCTATAGGTTTATGTTGGAGTTGTCCCTCTTTAATTTCAATATTTTTTGGCAAGCTTTCTTTTAAATGTTCTAAAACTTCCAAATTAACAGAGCCTTCATCAGTCATAAAACAAATTATTTTCTTGTTTGTAAAATTATAAGATTCCAAGAAAGTATTTATAATAAGAGGTGCTTTATGCCACCAGATAGGAAAGCCCAAGAGAATTAAGTTATAGGATTGAAAATTTTCCACCCTATTTTTAATTTTTGGTCTTGTAGAAGGATTATTATTCTCTAGACAAGCACGAGAATTTTCATTCCTCCAATCCAAATCTTCTAAGGTATAAGGAATTTCCGGTTCAATCTTAAAAATGTCCGCTCCACTAATATCTGCAATTTTTTTTGCCATTAATTCAGTAGTTCCGCTTGCTGAAAAATATGCTATTAAAATTTTATCTGTCATAATTTCATCTCCTAAAAATATTATACACTCAATTTAATAAATTCTCATTGAGATATTAAAAATTATATTTTGTAATTAACTTGTAGACTTATTAATTATCTTCAAAACCTCCTGTGTAAAGCTTATAATAGATGCCTTTTTGTTTAAGAAGATCTTCATGATTTCCTCTTTCAACAATTTCTCCCTTATTAAGGACTAAAATCACATCTGCATCCATAATTGTAGAAATTCTGTGGGCTATAACAAAGGTTGTCCTACCTTTCATCAGCTCATCCATACCTTTTTGTACAATTTTTTCAGTTCTTGTGTCTATACTTGATGTTGCTTCATCTAATATCATTACCGGCGGGTCATAAATTTCCGCTCTTGCTATGGATAATAGCTGGGCCTGACCTTGAGATAAATTCATTTCATTTCCGGAGATAGGAGTAAAATATCCCTGTGGCAAATTTTCAATAAATTGGTTTGCCTGAACTCTTTTAGCTGCCTTTACAACGTCAGTTTCACTAGCGTTATCTCTAACAAATTTAATATTATCTGAAATAGTTCCTGTAAATAAATGGGTATCTTGCAGAACCATGCCTAAGGTTTTTCTCAAACTGTCTTTTTTAATTCTTTTTATATCAATTCCATCATAAAGAATTGTTCCCTTATCAATATCATAAAATCTGTTAATTAAGTTTGTTATTGTCGTTTTACCGGCACCGGTTGCTCCTACAAAGGCAATTTTTTGACCGGGCTTGGCATAGAGATTAATATTTTTTAAGACTAAATTTTTACCGTCATAGGAAAAGTCCACATCATTAAATCTTATATCTCCCAATAAAGGTATATACATATTTGGATTTTCAGGATCTTTCCATGCCCATTTGCCGGTTCTTTCCAAACATTCAACAAGTTTGCCTGAATCCTCTTTAACTCTTACTACTTCTACTAGACCCTGGTCTTTTTCGTGATCTTCTTCAAAAAATTCAAAAATTCTCCTTGCACCTGCTAGGGCAAGAACAACTTGATTTATTTGATTGGCAACTTGTGACATGGGCCCTGTAACAGATCTTGATAGTTGCAAGAATGAAGCTACAAGGCCGACACTTATACCGGCAATATTATTTATTGCAAAAAGTCCGCCAACTATGGCAAAAAGAGCATATTGTAAATTTCCGATACCAAAAATCATTGGCATGAGAGATATTGAAAGTCTATTTGCTACACTTGTATTGTGAGCTAATTCATTGTTAAATTTTTCAAAATTTTTTATAGTTTCTTCTTCGTGGTTAAAGGTTTTTATAACTTTCATACCGGAAGTCATTTCTTCAACAAAGCCATTTGTTTCTGCTAAAGATTTTTGTTGACTTACAAAAAAATTAGTAGATATTTTTCCAACCTTTTTCATAACAAGAATCATAAGTCCCATGGTGAAAAAAATTATTATGCTTAGAAGGACTGATTGAAATAACATAGTTATAACTACAGAAATTATTGTCATAAGAGATGATAGAGCAGATGGCAGGGAATTTGCAATAGCTTGACCTAAGGTTTGGACATCATTTGTATAATAACTCATTACAAAACCGTGGCTTTTTCTGTCAAAGTATGAAATAGGAAGAGCTTCCATGTGATCAAACATTTTTTTTCTAATTTTATTTACAGCCCCTTCGGAAATATCTACCATCATCCTAGTATATATAAGAGTAGCAATAACACCTGAAAAAAGTACACAAGCCATTTTTAAGAGAATTGATAAAAGAGGGCCGTAGGAAGGGTTTATCTCCTTAGTCATTGGCAAAATATAATTATCTATTAAGGTTCTGATAAATAAAGAAAGACTTACATTTGCAAGAGCTGAATAAATAACTAATATAGCAACTAAAATAAGTTTGACCCTATATCCGGCAAAAACAACTTCTAATACTTTTTTGGCAGCCAAAAAGGTTTGGTTTTTATTTTTTGATTTTTTATTTTTCTTTAGCATCAAAATCTCCTCCCCTTTCTTGAGATTCATAAATTTCTCTGTATATTTCAGAAGTTCTTATTAGATTTTCATGACTATCTATACTTTCAATTTTTCCATTGTCAAGTACAATTATATAGTCACAGGTTTTAAGAGAATTAACTCTTTGAGAAATTAATATCTTTGTCATTTGGGAATCTAAATTATTTAATGAACTGATTATTGAATTAACTGTGGAATTGTCAAGGGCAGAAGTTGAATCATCCATTATTAAAATTTTTGGTTTTTTTAATATTGCCCTGGCAATGCAAAGTCTTTGTTTTTGCCCACCTGAAAAGTTTGCTCCATCTCTTTCTACAAGGGTATCAAGGCCATTTTTTTCATTAACAAAATCTAGTGCACTTGCTGTCTCAAGGGCCCTTATCATTTCTTCATCTGTAGCATTTTTATTGGCCCATTTTAGATTTTCTCTTAAAGTGCCTGAAAATAAAATATTATTTTGTAAAACAACTGAAACTTCATTTCGTAGAGTCCTTAAATCATAATTTCTAACATCAATTCCTGAAACTAAAACTTGACCTTTAGAAACATCATACAATCTTGGTATTAAATTGACCAAAGTTGATTTTGAAGATCCTGTTGGTCCAATTATTCCCACATAATCTCCTGAAGAAATTTTTAAATTAATATCGGTCAAGACATTTTTATCGTTTTCTCCATTATAAGAAAAGTTGACATCTTTAAACTCAATGCTGCCATCTGTAATTTTTATTACAGGATCTTTTGGATTTTTTATATCTGAATCAGTATTTATTACTTCTAAAATTCTTTCAGATGCATTTTTTGCTATAGTTATTTGAACAATTACCATAGAAAGAATCATAAGAGAAATTTGTATTTGAATAGCATATGTTATCATAGAAGTTAAAGCACCTGTGCTCATTTGACCTATAATAATATAATGTGAACCGAACCAGGCAATGATTAGGGACATTAAGTAGGTGGAGAACTGCATCAGGGGACTTGTTAGTGCCAAAAGCCTTGACGCCAGCCTATAATTTCTAAACATTTTTTGTGAAATATGGTTAAAATTTTCTCTCTGTCTGTCTTCAATTACATAAGATTTAATAACTCTAATACCTAATAAATTTTCAGACACAAAGGTATTTAAATCATCAGTAATTTTAAGTACTCTCTCAAAGACCGGATATGCTCTTTTTATTATATAAGTCATCCCAAGAGATATTATTGGAATAATCATAATAAAGTAAAGAGCAAGTTTGGCTTGTAGCCTAAAAGACATTATAAAGGCAAATAAAAGAGTAAGAGGGGCTCTAACGGCAATCCTTGTTGACATCTGTATGGCCATTTGAACAAATTGAACGTCTGTCGACATTCTTGTAACCAAGGACCCTTTTTTAAAGGTATCAATATTTTTAAAAGAAAAATTACAAATATTTTTAAACATATCCAGTCTTAAATTTTTTGCAAGACCGGCTGATGCATAAGTTGCAGTAATGCCCGAAGTTATACCGCTTGCCAAAGATATAAGTGTAAAAATAATTAAAATAAAACCGATTTTTATAATTTCATCCTTAGAATATCCCAGTATCCCCCTGTCAATTAAAAGTGACATATAATATGGGATTGCAATATTCATAAAGACTTCTATAATTACAAGAATTGGAGTTATAATTGCAAATTTTTTATATTCTCTAAAAAATGGAAAAAATTTTCTAAACATATAAACCCCCAAAATAGTATTATATTTTATTTTACCCCAAAATATAGAATTAAAATATTCTTATAAACATATATTATTACATATTTTTTCCTTTATAAGAAATGAGACAAAAAAATACAAAATAATAATTTTATTTGCAGATAATTATATAGAACTCGTAAAATATTAGTTAATACATTGAAAAAAGCCTCTTTATAATTTATTATAATTATATAAGAGGTGTGATTATGGAAAATAAAAAGAACGAAGATATTTTAAAAAATTCCAAGACCTTATCAGATCAAAAGAAAAAAGAAATATTTGCAAGGCTTGATCAGGAAAAAGAAATTGATAATACTGAACGTCCGGCAGGAGATGTATATTCAAAGATTAAGGGAAAGGATAAAGATACAGGAGTCGAAGAGCCTACAGATGAAGCTGTAGAAGAAGCAAAAAATTGGGTAGACAGGGAAAATCAAATGTGAGTTTATAAAAATGGATAAAAAATTTTTGCAATGGTTAATAAAGATTAGAAACGAAAGACTTAATAAAATTATGGTTTTTATTACTCATTTGGGTACCGGTGCCTTTATATGGATTTTGACCAGTTTTATTCTTTATATTATTGGGCAAAGGACTTTGGCTTGTAATGTAATTTTTGCTCTTATTATAAATGGAATTATATGTAATCTTATCTTAAAACCGCTATTGAAAAGGAAAAGGCCTTCATGGATTGAAAAAGTTGAGCTTTTAATTAAAAATCCTACAGATTTTTCTTTTCCTTCAGGTCATTCTGCATCTTCTTTTGCCGCTGCAATAACAATATTTTTATATTTCAAAACTTTAGGAATATTATTTTTATGTTTGGCAACATTAATCGGTTTTTCTAGAATATATCATTTTGTCCACTATCCATCCGATGTAATTGTCGGTGCTATTTTAGGAACGGTAATAGGACATATGAGCTTTTGGATATTTTGGAAATATGTAATTAATTATCTTGCCGGTAAAAATTTTTTGGCTATTATGTAATTTGCCAATAAATTTATAAGAATGGGCGTGAATTTACCACAAAGATTAATTTTAAAATTTAATTTTTGTGGTATTTTTTTGGAGGGAATTCCATCCTAAAGAGTTTTGCCTAATTTTTAATTAAAGAATTTCCATAAAAGTTCTATTGTCTAACCCGTCGCGAATTCACGCTTTTGGAAGTTTGAGATTTTGAAACACCAATTTTTGTAATGCATTTTAGTATATATAGATTTGCCTGCATTAAGATAATTAAAATTTTTCTAATCTCAAAAAAATATGTGGTTAAAGCTTTGTATAATAAATAGCTTTTGCTATAAAACTTTAATATATTTTTTGACAAACGTGTTGAAATTATAGTGTTGAAATAATATTTACACATATATATATAATAGATTTAAATAAAATGTGAGGTGATGAGATGAAGTGCAAATATTGTGACAGCGAACTTGATGCAAGCGAAAAGTTTTGTACGAATTGTGGGGCAATCAATGAGGCTTATAATAAGCCGGCAGATGGATTTTTAGAAAAAATTAACGACAGTGAAATTATTTCAAGTGGGAATATAAATGTTACAAAATCTTCATTTTTTAAGAAACAAAGGCCGGGTGTTTTTAATTGGGGAGCATTTTCAATGTCAGCTATTTGGGCCTTAGGACATAAATTATATTTAATAGCTTTTTTGGGGTTTATTCCAGGAGTTAATATAATCTTGGCATTTGTTGCGGGATTTAAAGGAAATGAATGGGCAGCAAGAAATATAACTTATAGGGATATGGAAGAATTTTCAAAAATACAAGAACCATGGAATAGAGCAGGGTTTTTAGTATTTGCCATATCGTTTATTTTGGGATTTTTATATGCTTTTATTTATGTCGTTGTAATGGAGTTAATTCTTAGTTAGGAGTAAGTATGAAATGTAAAAATTGCGGATATGAAAATAAAGAAAATGCAAAATTTTGTGCAAGTTGTGGAGCCGACCTATCAAATACATATGAATTAGATAGAGATGAAGAATATTTTGAAGATAATTCTTTTAATAATAAGACAAAAAAATCTAATAAAAGAACAATCATTTTAATTGTAATATTTTTTCTAGCACTTGTTGGAGTGGGTATTTACGTTGGAATTTCAAGGAAGAAAAATAATGAGGTGCAAAAATTATTATACACTTTAGAAATTGAAAAATCGAACGATAATTATGATAAAATGATTGAGATTAATTATAATCTTTTTGGTTTAACAAAAGATCAAAAGTATAAAGATGAAATAGATAGGATTAAACTCATAAAAGAAAATGATAAGAATATAAAAAGAGCTGAAGAACTAATAGACAGTGAAGAATATGAAAAAGCATATAAAATTATTATGTCTTTAAAAAATAGCAAATTAAAAGACCAAGAACAAATAGATATGCTGGAATCTAATTTTGAAAATTCATTAAATGAAAGAATTGATGATAATAATTCTTATTCAGTTTATGATAATTCAATTAAAATTTTGGAAGGACTTCTTAAAATTGAACCTGATAATGAATATTTTAAAGGCTTGCTTGATTCTGTTAAGAGTGCAGATAAAACATATCAGGATTTTTTGAAAGAAGATGAAAAAATGCAGAAATTATATGATATAGGAGAAAAGTTAATTGGAAAGACCATATATGTTACAAATATAACTGCAAATGTAAGGAGTGGTCCCGGCTTATCTTATCCGGTTTTATTTAGTATTGATAAGCTAACACCGGTTTACGTTTCAGATTATTCAGTGGATGATAGGGGAATAATTTGGCTTTACTGTGAATCAGGTTGGATTTCATATAAGAATTTCACTTAAAATTAAAAATTTTTAAAACAAGGGTTAGTTTAATTAAATAACAGACTTATGATAAGGCAAGTAAAATAGTCTGCTTTGTCATAAGTCTGAACTTACAAAAGGTTGAGCGTAGTTAAATATTTAAAAGAAAAATTAGTCACAAAAATAGTGTAAAGAAATCTTTTTTGTTTATACCTAAAAATATTTGTAAAAATATGAAAAAAATATATTATAAATTTTAGATTGTATTATTTAAAATATTTATTACTAAAATCTCAATTATTTTTATCCTTTGCCGCATTTATGTCTACCATAAAAATTGAAAGCATGGTATAAAGTAGCCAAGTATTTTTTGGATAACTTAGATAAACCGGTTCCCAAAATGGAGCAAATTTTTCCTTATAGGCTCTAAGCCCTTCAAAGGAATAAAATTTGTAGCCAAACTTGTAAACCAAGTAGGCAATTTTTTCCTCCACAAAACTATTTGAATTAATGCCCACATTTGATAGGGGCGCCATTCCAAGTTTAAAATATTTTTTGTTCTCATTTTTAAAATATAAAAAGAGTTGTAAAAATAAAAAATCCATAATGCCACTAGGCGAATTTTCTCTCTCGAACCTCATTAAGTCAATAGTTGCCCAAGTATTATTGGGGTTTGGCATTATATTTGCAAAGGCGAGAATTTTTCCATTAGCATTTCTTGCCACTGCTATGTCGCATAATTTTAGATAAGCTCTATTAAAATATCCAAGAGAAAATCCCTTCTCCCTCTTGCCATCTAACCAGTCATCAGAAATTTTTTCCAAACTATCAAAAAACTCATCATCAAAGGGCGGCTTTATGACTTCAAAAGTGTAGCCTAATTTATCAAACTTTGAGAGTGCATTTCTTTGTGATTTATGTTCTCTTCCTTCCAAGTTGAAATTTTTCAAATCGAGAGAGGCAGTTTCACCAAATTTTATAAAAGAAAATCCAAAATCGTGAAGTTTAATAGTTTCATCTTGACTCACTTCGTAAAAAATTGGCTTGTAACCATAGAGATTTGCATCTTCAACAAATTTTTGTAATAGTTTGTCAAAGTCATCTTTATTTCCAAAGGGCTCTCCCATTACAATTACTCTGTCCTTGTAAGTAGTAATGGAAAGGGCAGAAGTTATTTCTCCATTTTCTTTGTAATAATAAATTTCCTTGTCGCCAACTAGGGCAAGACCTGACTCTGGAGGGCAGTCATACTCAGATAAAAGCTTTAAAACTTTTTCTACTTCCATTTTTTCTCCAAGCTTTACTTTTTTTCCCTTTAGATAAAATAAAAGTAGGCGCATAGAAAAAATTAATAGGGCAAAAACTATTGCAAAGTGTAAAAAACTTTCTTCAAATGGAATTAAAAAGAAGTCCTTGTAATTTAATTCTTTTAATCTATAATTTATCCCCATATAATAAATCGTGATGACGGAAATTACCACAAAGAAGAGGGTGTCGATGGTGATTGCCTCAAAGGAATAGACAAGCTGTTTTTTGTTTGGTATTTTTCCGGTAAAGCTCGCAAGAAAAATTAATAAAATCAAAAATAACATTTCAATTATTCCAAATCCACTTAAGGCTGAATAAATTAAAGATAGCACAAGAAAAATTATGGTAATATTTGTTGCCCTCTCAACTTTTTCTCTATTGGCGCGACCTAAAATTATAAAGCAAACTCCAAAGATTAAGCTTGGAAATTGGTAAATTAAATTTGCATTAATGGGACTAAATTGATTTAGCCAGCGAATTTCAGAAAGCTCCTCCGGAATAGTTGCAGATAAAATCATAAAGGCTCCTACAACATATAGCATAGAGGACAAGAGATCCAGTCCCAAGGATTTTATAATTCTTGAAGGAATTTTATCATTTTTTTCGTCAAAGATACTTCCTAAGTCGTGAACAAAAAATACAAGTCCAAAGGCAAAGGGAATAATGTAATAAAAAATCCTATAAAGCAGCAGCCATGTTAGGACCATTTCGCTTTCAATGCCAAGGGATGAAAAGCCAGTTAAAATTAGAAGGTCGAAGGAACCGAGTCCTCCAGGTATAAAAGAAGAAATACCAATAATATTTGCAATGACAAAGGCGGAAATAATCACAAAAATATTTAATCTTACGCCAATAAAAAATCCAATTATTGAGAAAAATAATGCTGCTGCTGACCACTCACAAATTGATATAAGGGAAACTTCTGAAGCATATTTTTTTGAAATGGAAAAATCTCCATCATTTCTAATTTTTGAAAGCAAAAATAAAACCGGATAGTATAAAATTGCACCAAGTAACCAAATTTTATAATTGATTAAAGCTTGGCTCTTACTAAAAATTAAGAACAATAGGGATGCAAGAGCCAAAAATGATAGGCCTGTTATGTCAAAGAAAAGTGACTTAACCAAAAATTTTAAAAAGTGTTTATCTTCTTTTCCCTCACCGAAATATCTCATTCTTAGTCCAATATTTACCACACCGCCGAAGCCAATCAAGTTGTTAAAAGAATTTATTGTGATGGATCTTTTTACAATGTAATCTTTATCTCTATCTAATTTCAGAAAATTACTCAAGAGTAAATCGTAAAAAATCATTGGAGAAAAAGCTAAAAGTCCTAAGACCGCCATTATTAAGATTTTTATTATAGAAATTTCATAAAAAATATTTGAAACCTCTTCAAGAGAAATTTCCTTTCTCAGTTTTGTAAATTCAAGAATTACTAAAAGAATTACGCCAAAGAGAAAAATTGGCTTAATTCCCTTGGCAAATTTTTTTAATTTATCCATTACTTCACCTCTTTTTTCAGAAAATCAAGGATTATCTTATTGTACTCATCAGGATTTGTCCTGGCAACATTGTGCCCATGATTTTTAATTATATATAATTTAGATTTTTTTATTTTTTTTGAAATTTTATAAAAATTATCCAGATAAATTAAATCTCTTTCGCCGGCAATAATTAAAACTGGAAAATCAAATTTTTTGTAGTCACTATCAACAATTTTTATTTTATCAAACATAAGCTTATAAACTGAAAAATAATTTCTTAAACCTGTAAAAATTTTGGATAATATTTTTAGGTTGTAGTAAAAAATATAGCTGGCAAGTCTTGGAATAAATTTTATCTGTGAAAAATCTTTGTTGGGAGAATTTAAAATAAGTCTTTTAACTCTCTTGGGATAATTTTTTGCGAAAGTAAGGGCAAGATTTGCTCCGTCAGAAAACCCAAGAATATTTATAGATTCTATATTTAATTCCTCGAGGACCTCAAAGACATCCCTTGACAAATCTTCCAAGTTCAAATCATAATTCTTGTCGCTTTTGCCGTGACCTCGAGTGTCCATGGCGATGACTTTAAAATCTTTTTGAAAGACAATAATTTGCTTTTCAAAAAAAGTAAAGTTGTTGCCGTTTCCATGTAGAAGTAAAAGAGGCTCGCCACTTCCAATAATTTTTACAAAAATTTTCGCCCCGTCACGCATCTCAATAAATTTTTCCAAAGCCCTCACCACCAACTATTTTACACCTTTATAGGTTTTTAGTTCAAATAAAATAATTTTATTGAAAATTTATAATTATAAATTTTTGCAAGAAAAATAGCAGGCTCTTTTGCCTGCTTTGTCATAAGCCTTAGCACCTACGAAAGTAGATGTTGTTTTTTTATTAAATTTTAAGGATTACATCTTTTACAAGGTACATATCCGGAATTTATTGCTTCTTCTCTGCTATTAAAGACAACTCTGTTTTGAGGTGCAATTTTTTTTGTGGACTCACAATTTCCCAAGTGAAGTTTTTTCTTGCTGGAGTTTCCAATATATTGAGCAGTTGTTGGGATATTATAAGTGTTAAAATTACTTCCATTGCCACTAGTGTTACTCACTAAGGCATTTGAATTTGAAGCCGCTGGAATTTTTTCAGTATTTTCTTTTTTCGCTGTAACTTCTTTATTTTGTGGAGTAAAATTATATCCATTTCCAATTACTACAGTTCTATTTGCACTGTTCCAATTTACTTCTTTGTTGAACAACTCTGCAATAACCCTAATTGGCACAAAAGTCCTGTCACTTACTATTTTTGGTGCAGCGTCCATAGGAATTTGTGTATCGTTCTTTTCGTAATATTTTTCCCCTATAAAAAATAAAATATTTTCCACACCATTAGAAATTGTAACTTGTTTATTTTCGGAATTCCAATCAACGCTAAGTCCTAAATTTTCTGAAACAACTCTCAAAGGGACGAGAGTTCTGCTTTCTTCTATAAAAGGTGCAGCGTCTGCCTCTACATAATTTCCATCAATCCACAATTTAATTTCACTCTCGGCAAAAGTGTTTAGTGGAATTAATACTAATAATAAGATAAAAGTTAAAAATAATTTTCCAAATTTCTTATTCAATTTTATTCCTCCTAATTTTTCGGCATATAAACCGCTTATTTGTATTATTATATAAAATAAAATTTTTAAAAGCAATTAATCTAAATAGGACAATAATAATATAATGTAAAATCAGATAGATTAGAGATTTTAATTACTAACTGTTATAATAATAAACGGTGATGATATGGGATATATTTTAAGAGCAATAGACGAAACTGAAACTATAAAAATGTCAGCTGCCATTACTACCGATGTGGTGGAAGAGGCGGTAAAAATTCATAAATTATCCAAGACTACAAGTGCTGCCTTGGGTAGAGTTTTAACGGCGGCAGCGATTATTGGATCATGGCAAAAAAATGAGAAGGACTCAATAACTCTTTCCATTAACGGCAACGGACCGGCGGGGAAAATTGTTGCCACTTGTAAAAATGACGGATTTGTAAAAGGCTATGTGACAAATCCGGGGGCTGATCTACCAACAAGAGAATCAGATGGAAAAATTGACGTGGCAGGAATTGTTGGCGAAGGAAATTTAACTCTTGTTATTGATTCGGGAATGAAAAAACCCTACACCGGCACAGTAAATCTTACTAGCGGGGAGATTGCAGAGGACCTTGCAGTTTATTTTCTTAAATCTGACCAAGTGCCGTCTGCAGTTGGCTTAGGAGTCTTAGTTGATGTTGACTATTCAATAAAGGCTGCCGGTGGATTTGTTATTCAGCTAATGCCGGATGCAACTGAAGAGCAAATTTCTAAGCTCGAAAAAAATTTGAAGAGTCTTCCAAGTGTGACATCTATTTTAGATGAGTATCACTGCGCAGAAAAATTAATTGAAGTTTTGATGAAAGGCATTGATTTTAAAATTCTTGAAAAAAGAGAGATTACTTACAAGTGCAACTGTTCTCTTGAAAAAGTTGAAGATGCAATTGTTTCTATAGGTCCAAAGGAAATTGAAAATATTCTAAATGAAGATAAAAAGGCTGAAGTTCACTGTTATTTTTGTGACAAGGTCTATAATTTTAATGAAAGTGATTTAGAGAGAATGCTAAAAAAAGCAGAGGACATAAATAAAAATAGACAAGTAATTTTCCAGGATAATTTTTAAAAAAGAAGATAGTAATGATGCTATCTTAAGCTTGTAGACAAACCCAGGATAATTTCCGGGTTTGTTGTTTTTTGCTAATAATTTATAGGATTTTTTTAATAATTTCATAATAAACAGTATAAATGGAATAATAACATATTTTTAGTTTCACAAAAAAATATGGTCCAAATGTCTTGGACCATAATCATAATTTTGTTTAAAATTCATTCAAAAAAATTTTTTAATCAAAGAACCTGTTTTCTATAAGGATTTACAAACTTTATTTACCAAATCTATAACCCTTGAAGTGTAACCCCATTCATTGTCGTACCAGGAAACAAGCTTTACCATTTTGCCATTTACTAAAGTGAGCTTTGAATCAAAAATTGAAGAATGAGAATCTCCGATTATATCAGTAGAAACAATATCTTCATCAGTATAGGCAAGAATTCCCTTTAGTTCATTTTCGGAAGCTTTTTTAACTGCGGCATTTATTTCTTCTTTAGATGCTTCTTTTTCCAGCTCAAATGTTACATCAACAAGCGAACCTGTAGGTACGGGAACCCTTATTGCAAATCCGGTTAAAATTCCGTCAACTTCCGGTATAACTTTACCGACTGCCTTTGCAGCTCCGGTTGTTGTGGGAATAATATTTTCAGCTCCCATTCTTGCACGTCTCATATCCTTATGGGGAGCATCGTGAATTTTTTGATCATTTGTATAGGCGTGAACTGTAGTCATAAGACCTTTTACTACTCCGAAATTTTCAAGAATAACTTTAGTAAGAGGAGCCAAACAATTTGTTGTGCATGAAGCATTTGAAATAATATCATGTTTATTTACATCATATAAATTATCATTTACACCCATTACAATTGTTATATCTTCTCCCTTTGCAGGAGAAGTCAGAACTAATTTTTTTGCACCGGCATCAATATGACCTTGGGCATCTTCTCTGTTTTTAAAAGCTCCTGAGGAGTCTATAACTAAATCTATACCATATTTTTTCCAATCCATATCCTTTGGTGCCTTGGCTTCAATAAAAGTAATCTTCTTTCCGTCAAGAATCATACCGTCATCAACAAGTTCTAAAGTACCGGGATATTTTCTATATATGGAATCATATTTGAATAAATGTATCCTATCTTTCATTGTTTTTTCTAAATTTCTAACTGCAACATGAGTAATTTCAAAATCTTTTTCTTTTCTAAGAGCCCATATTCTAAGAGCATCTCTACCAATTCTGCCAAAGCCCATTATGGCAACATTTTTCATTAATAAAAACCTCCTTAAGTTTCTAGTTTTCTTAAATTATTATATCATAGGTAAATAATTTTTATTTAGGTATATGAAAGATTATTTTAAAGTAATTTAATAAATAGTTGAAAAAATTACTTGGTAAGTAAATATTTTGTAATTAAAAAATTATCTCAATTTATCCTAACAATATATTAAATATGTTAAAAAAATAAATTAAATTCATTTAATCTTGAATAATGCCTAAGATAAAAGTTATAATGTAAGAAGAAAATAAATAGAGGTGGAATATGGAAGTATCTATTATCCTGGCTGCAGGTCAGGGCAAGAGAATGAAATCAGATAAGGCTAAGGTTTTACATGAAGTTCTTGGAAGACCTATGCTTTTTTATGTTCTGAATGCCTGTAAAGAATCAAATATTGAAAAAAATTTAGTTGTTATAGGAAATAAAAAAGAACAAATTAAAGAAGCTTTTAAAGAAGGAGATTCTTTAAAATTCATTGCTCAGCCCATGGGAAATGGCAACCCTTACGGGACAGGTTTTGCCGTTTCATGCTGTTTAGGAGAAATTGATGATGATGACAATATAATTATTTTAAATGGAGATACTCCTTTAATAAACAGTCAAACAATTGATAAATTTTTAAGTTATCACAGGTCAAAAGATAATGACCTGACCGTTTTAACAGCTGATCTTTGTGATCCTACAAATTATGGAAGAATAATTAGGGATGGAGATGCTAATGTTAAAAAAATTGTTGAGCACAAAGATGCAACAGAAAAAGAAAAACTGGTAAGGGAAATAAATTCGGGAATTTTTGCCTTTAAGGGCAAAGCATTGAAACATGCAATTTCAAAAATTGATGCCGATAATGCTCAATATGAATTGTATCTTACAGATACTTTAAAAATTTTAGTTGAAGAAAATAAAAAAGTAGGAACTTATAAACTAAAAGATACAAGAGAAATATTAGGTGTAAATTCCAGAGCTGATCTTGCCTATGTTGAGGAAAATCTAAGGGATATTGTAAATTATGAATATATGATTAATGGGGTAACTTTAATTAATCCAAAACAAACTTATATCGAATATGGGGCATGTATAGAAGCTGATGTTACGATTTATCCCAATTCATATATTGACAAGGGTTCACATATAGAAACCGGAGCCCAAATAAAAGATTCTAAAATTATTAATTCACATATCGGCAAAAATGTAAAAATAACCACATCTTTAATTGAAAAATCTTCTATTGGCGACGGGACAACAGTGGGACCCAATGCTCATTTAAGACCGAATTCAAAAGTTGGTAAAAATTGTAAGGTTGGAAATTTTGTGGAAATAAAAAATGCAAATATTGGCGACGGGACAAAGATGAGTCACTTGGCTTATATTGGAGATGCTGATATTGGGGCAAATGTAAATATTGGCTGCGGGGTAATTTTTGTAAATTACGACGGCAAGAAAAAATATAGGACAAAGGTTGGCGACCATGCTTTTATAGGTTCAAATTCAAATTTAGTTGCTCCTATTGAAGTAGAAGAATATGGATATATTGCCGCAGGTTCTACAATCACAAAAAAAGTATTTAAGGGACAACTTTCTCTTGAAAGAAACGAACAAAAAAATATAGACGGATGGGTTAGCAAAAAAGGTTTTGACAAATAGGAGGTTAAAAAATGAATCAAAACATGGGAGATATTGTTGTATTTACAGGAAATTCAAACCATGAACTTGTAGACAACATTTGTAGAGAAATAGGAATTGAAAAAGGAAAATGTAGGGTATCAACTTTTTCTGATGGGGAAATTGCCATTGATATTGATATTTCGGTAAGAGGTATGGATGTTTATATTATTCAGTCAACTTCTTCACCGGTAAACAACAACTTAATGGAGCTTTTAATTTTAATGGATGCCATAAGACGTGCATCAGCAGGAAGAATTAATGTAGTTATTCCTTACTATGGTTATGCCAGACAGGACAGAAAAACCAAAGCCAGAGAACCTATTACTTCAAAACTCGTAGCAAATTTAATTTCACAAACCGGAGCCGACAGAGTTGTTGCTATGGATCTTCATGCCGGTCAGATACAAGGATATTTTGATATTCCTGTCGATCATTTGACAGCCATTCCATATTTGGCAAGATATTTTAAACCTATAACCGAAGGAGAAGATTTTGTTGTTGTATCTCCTGATCTTGGTGGAGTAACAAGAGCAAGGGCCTTTGCAAATGAATTGAATTTACCAATAGCAATTATTGAAAAAAGACGTCCGAAACCAAATGTAAGTGAAGTTATGAATATAATTGGAGATATTAACGGTAAAAATGCAATTTTAGTTGACGATATTATAGATACGGCAGGAACGATTTGTAAGGCTGCAGATGCTTTAATTGAAAAAGGTGCCAAGAAAGTTTACGGATGTGCCACACATGGAGTTCTTTCCGGACCTGCACTTGAAAGGATTAAAGATTCCAATTTAGAAAAATTTGTCATAACGGATACAATTCATTTGGCAAAAGAAAAGAAGATTGATAAAATTGATATCGTTTCTGTTGCACCAATTTTTGCCTCAGCAATTAAGAGAATTAATACAAACTCTTCAGTAAGTCAAATGTTTGAAAAAAAAGATAAGGGAACGATTAATAAGTAAGTGGATAATTTATTTATAATTGCAGGACTTGGAAATCCCGGGAAAGAATATGAAAAGACCAGACACAATATAGGTTTTTCTACGATTGATAAAATTTCTGAAAAATTGTCAATAAATATGAATAAGATTAAATTTAAGGGGCTTTGTGGAGAAGGAAGGGTCGGTCAAAATAGGCTGATTCTTCTAAAGCCTCAAACTTTTATGAATAATTCTGGTGAATCAATAAGAATGTGCTTAGACTTTTATAAGGTACCTTCTGAAAAATTACTCATAATTGTCGATGACATAGATATTGAATTCGGTCAACTAAAGATAAAGAAAAACGGGTCTGCAGGGACTCATAATGGTTTAAAGTCAATAATTAGCCATATCTCAACAAAAGATTTTCCACGTATAAAAGTAGGGATAGGATATAAAATTGATGGGGAAGATTTGGCGGATTTTGTTTTATCAAGATTTACTCCAAAAGAAGCTTCTCATATAGAAAAGGCGATTGAAGCTGCAGCCGATGCAGCAATTTATATTATAGAAAATGGTATAGATAGTGCTATGAATACTTACAACAATAAAATTTATTGAGGTGAGAATTTGGATTTTTTAGTGGATATTATTAATAAACTAAGGCCCTTCGATGAAATAGAAGATGCTCTTGATAAAAACTCAAGCCCCATTTCTGTTTACGGTACAAGTGACGGATTTTGTGGGATTTTTTCTTATGGGATTTTTCAAAAAATAAACAAAAAATTATTAGTTGTTGCACAAAACCGCTTATCCGCAAGAAATATTTATGAAGATCTTATAAACATTTCTCCTTTGAGGGTGAAATTGTATCCTGAAAAAGATATATTTTTATTTGACAGGGATTCAAAGTCAAAAACTACCTTAAAAACAAGGCTAACAACTTTGGAAAGTCTATGCGAAGATGATTGGGATATTGTTGTAACTACAATAAAGGCCCTGGGGGATAAAATATCAACTAAAGAAGATTTTATTAAAAATACACTAAACTTAAAAAGAGGAGAAGATGTAGACGTAAATGTACTTAAAGCTCTATTGTCAGACATGGGCTATGAAAGGTATCCACAAGTTGAAGGACTTGGACAGTTTTCTGTTAGGGGTAACATAATTGACATAGCAACAAGTAGGCAAAATTTCCGAATAGAACTTTTTGATACAGAAATAGACTCAATAAGAACTTTTGACCCGGAAAGTCAAAGGTCTATTGATTTTATAGATGAATTACAAATATTTCCGATTGTAGATATTTTAATAAAAAAAAGTGACAAAAAAGAAGCTGCAAAAAAAATTAAAGCCGAACTTAATAAAACAAAAATAAAAGGACCGGAAAAAGAAAGACTTTTAGAAAAGTTTAATAACTATAATGAAAGACTTGAAGCTGATGAATATATACAAAATCCGGACTTAATTATCCCCTATATTGATGAAAAAAAATTGACAAATATTTTGGGCTTTATGGATAAAGATATGGTAACAGTTCTTAACGAGCCGAATCAAATTATTGAAAGAGAAAAGAGTATCGAAGAAGAAAATTCCATTTCAATAAGCGATATGATAGTATTTGGAGAAGCTCTTCCCGGACATCAAAAAATTTATTATTCTTATTTGAATATAATTGATGAATTAAAGAAAAGAAATTTAATATGTTTAAATTCACTTTTAACTTCGCCCAAAGAATTTAGACCTAAGACCGTAGTTAATTTTAAGATGAAGTCTATTACAAAGTATAGGTCAAAAATAAAATTGTTTAAGGAAGACTTGGATTATTATTTGGAAAATAATTTTAAGATAATCCTTTTAGGAGGAAATTATAAAAGGGCAAAAAGGCTTTATGATTTTTTAAAAGACCTGGGCTTAAGTGTAAGTTTTAAAGAAAAAAGAGATACTGAAATACCAGGTGGATTAGTTGTTACAACAGGTTCCCTAAATGCAGGTTGTGAATTTTCCCTATCTAAAATTGTAATTATAAACTATTCAGAAATATATGGCACTTACAGGGAGAAGAAAAAATCCTCAAAGAAAAAAAGTAAAACTCTAAATTTTCAAGATTTGCATATTGGAGATTATGTAGTTCATAGTTCCCATGGTATAGGAAAATACATAGGAACCCAGCAACTTGAAGTTTCGGGAATTAAAAGAGCCTATATAGTTATAAAATATTATGGAGAAGATAAACTTTTTTTGCCTATAGAATCTTTGGACCTAATTTATAAATATATAGGAGATGAAAAAAAACCTCCAAAACTTAATAAGTTAAATTCACAGGATTGGGTCAAAACAAAGAGAAAAGCAAAGAAATCAATTGATGATATGGCAGAGGATTTAATAAAACTTTATGCAGCCAGACAAGCTAAAGAAGGTTTTGCTTTTTCAAAAGATTCTAACTTTCAAAGAGAATTTGAAGATGCTTTTATATATGAAGAAACAGATGGGCAACTTTTAAGTTCGGAAGAAATAAAAAAAGACATGGAAGACCACCACCCTATGGACAGACTTCTTTGTGCGGATGTTGGTTACGGAAAGACGGAAGTAGCTCTTCGTGCAGCTTTTAAAGCTATCCTTGACGGCAAACAAGTTGCTTTTTTAGTGCCTACTACCATCCTTGCCCAGCAACATTATAATACTATGGTTGAAAGGTTTAAAGATTTTCCTGTAGAAGTAGGAATCCTTTCAAGATTCAGAACAAAAAAAGAACAAAAAGAAGATATAAAAAAAATCCAAGCCGGAATAATTGATATAGTTGTAGGAACTCACAGAATTCTTTCCAAAGATGTTATATTTAAAGATTTGGGACTTTTAATAATTGATGAAGAGCAAAGGTTTGGTGTTCGTCACAAGGAAAAGTTAAAAATGCTTAAGGAGAATATTGACACATTAACTCTTTCTGCAACACCTATACCCAGAACCTTGCAAATGTCAATGATTGGAATTAGAGATATGTCAGTTATTGAAGAACCTCCGGAAGAAAGATTTCCTGTAACAACTTATGTATTAGAATACAATCCCCTAATGGTTAGGGAAGCAATTTTAAAAGAAGTTGAAAGAGGCGGGCAAGTTTATTTTGTTTATAATATTGTTGCCAATATGGAATATAAATTGAAGGAATTAAGAGATCTTGTGCCGGAAGCTTCTTTTGCCATGGCAAATGGTCAAATGAGTGAAACACTTTTAGAAGATACTATGCTTGATTTTTTAAAGGGAAATGTTGATGTGCTTTTATGTTCAACAATCATAGAAACCGGTATGGATGTGCAAAATGCAAATACTATGATAGTAACAGATTCAAACAAGTTAGGCTTATCTCAACTCTATCAATTAAGAGGAAGAATTGGCAGGTCATCAAAAGTTGCATATGCATATTTTACCTATGAAAAAGATGTTTCAATTTCAGAAATAGCTCAAAAAAGATTAAAGGCTATTAAAGAATTTACAGAATTTGGAAGCGGATTTAAAATAGCCTTAAGAGATTTGGAGATAAGAGGAAGCGGTTCTATTTTAGGGGCAAAACAACATGGACATATAGATCAAATCGGCTACGATCTCTATATGAAATACCTGACTAGAGCAGTAGAAAAACTCAAAGGAATAGAGGTGGAAGAAGAAATTGAAAGCACAATAGACTTGAGAGTGGATTCTTATATACCTAAAACTTATATAGAAGATGATATTTTAAGGCTGGAAGTTTATAAAAAAATATCTGTTCTTGAATCTGAAGAAGAGTACAGTGACCTTGTAGATGAATTGATAGACAGATTTTCAGAACCTCCAAAAGAATTATTAAATCTTATGGATATTTCTCTATTAAGGTATAAGGCTTCAAAAGCAAATATTATTTCAATAATTCAAAATGAAGACTCTTATAGGATAAAGCTCAAAGGACAACTAAATATAGGTTTAATTAAAGAACTGGGTGAAAATTATAAAAAAATAAGTTATGAATTAGGTAAAAATTCGGAAATAATCTTAAAAGACTTAAAATACCCGATAGAAGACCTAAAAAAAGCCACAATAATAATAAATTCACAAAAAAATCACAACAAATAGTAACTTTTAGTGTATAATAAAGATGTTTTAGAAAAAGAGAAGGAGTAGATGTATGTTTTTAAAAAAATTAAGTGCTATTGCACTTTCAGGACTTATGCTTGTAGGGCTTACAGCTTGCGGTAAAGGACCTGAAGGAGTAGCGGCAAAAGTAAATGATGTTGAAATACCCATGGAAGATTTTTATAAATCTTATGCAGTTAGAAGGAATCAATATATAGCTAATGCAGGCGGAGATGAATCTGTATTAGAAGGTCCCATTGATCCGACAGGGAAAAAATCCAAATTAACTATTGATCAATATTTAAAACAAATGGCAGTTCAAGACCTTACAGAAACTGAAGTTTTAAAACAAGATGCAGCTGCAAATAATATAAAAGTTGATGATAGTGAAATAAATAAAATTATTGACCAGTACAAAGAACAATTGGGTGGAGAAGAACCTTTCAAAGCATATCTTGAATCAATGGGGATACCTCTGGATTATTTAAAGGAAGTTTTGAAAAATCAAACTTTAGTTGGTAAATATACTCAAGAAAAATATAAAAATATTAAAGTAACTGATGACGAAGTAAAAAAATATTACGATAGTAATAAGGACAACTTTTTCAAGGCAAAGGCTTCACACATTTTAGTTGACGATCTAAAGAGGGCCAATGAAATAAAGAAGGAAATTGATAAAGGTGGAGATTTTGTTGAATTTGCAAAAAAAGAATCCAAGGATACAGCTTCTGCTAAAAATGGTGGGGATTTAGGAGAATTTACAAATGGACAAATGGTTGCATCATTTAACGATGCAATTAAGAAGATAAAAGAGGGTGAAATTTCCGATCCTATAAAAACTGATTACGGTTTTCATATTATTAAACTAACAGAAAAAAAACCAAGATCTTTTGATGAAGTTAAAGAAGAAATTAAGAGTCAATTAACTCAAGAAAAATATGAAAAAGAAATTAAGGAAGTTATTGATAAGGCCAAGATTAATAAATATGTAAAACCTGAAGATAAGATAGAAATTCCAAAAGAATTTTTAGATTATGGTAAGGTAAAAGCATTAGAAAAGGAATCAGCTGCTCAAGAAGCTAAGACTGATAATACTCAAGAAAAAGCCGAAAATACGAAAACTAATAATAAGGCTGAAACTAATGAAAAAAAATAATTTTTATATTTTTGAGTAAGAAACAAAAGGCTCATGTATGTATGATGTGTATCCGGAAAACCGGACACATTAATATATGCATGAGTTTTTGATTTTTATTATTTAAGAGAATTAAATTTTTATAAAAGCAAATGTTCCATTTTTTCTCTTTAGTAAAAATTAATAATTTCTATAAAGTTAGATGGTATAATAAATATTATTTATAATAGCTTTGAGGTGAAAAGTATGTTGGAAATTAAAGATCTTTATAAATCCTATGGACAAAAGCAAGTTCTTAAGGGCATAAATATCAAAGTGGACCGAGGTGATATATATGGTTTTATTGGCAAAAACGGTGCCGGAAAAACTACAACAATTAAATGTATTGTCGGTATTAATAATTTTGAAAAAGGGAAAATAACAATTGACGGAATGGATATTTTGGAAAATTCATTGGAGTGTAAAAAAGTTACAGCCTATATTCCTGACAATCCGGAACTTTATGAATTTATGACAGGTCAAAAATATTTGAACTTTATTGCATCTGTATTTGAACTTGACTATAAGCTTACAAAGGAGAAAATAGATGAGCTGGCAGGGATTTTTGATATAGAAGATGCCCTTTATGAACCGATATCGTCATATTCGCATGGTATGAAGCAAAAGCTTGCAATTATCAGTGCTCTTATCCATAAGCCGAAACTTTTAATTCTTGACGAACCTTTTGTCGGTCTGGATCCGGCTGCTACTCACTATCTGAAAGAAGAATTTAAAAAAATGGTTAAAGAAGGTTCAGCTATATTTTTCTCCACTCATGTTTTGGAGGTGGCACAAAGTCTTTGCAATAAGGTAGCTATAATTAAAGATGGGGAAATTGTAATTTCAGGTTATACAAAAGATGTGGTTTCAGATTCATCCCTTGAAGATATTTTTATGGAGTTAATAAATGATAAGAATAGATAAGGAACTGGTTCTTTTAAAGTTAGAAATTTCAAGGTTAATAAATACTAATTCAAGGAATAGAAAAATTTTATCAGGTATAGCTTTTAATATTTTAATTGGTGCAATATTTTTAGCTTATTCAGTAATTTTTACACTTACATATGTAGAGAAAAATGAAGAATATTTATGTACGGCTGCCTGTGCAATCACTTTTTTAATTATTTTAATAAATAATATTGTCTTTTCCAATAATTCACTTTTTAGCAAGATAGAAATGGATATGATTTTTCCCCTGCCCCTAAGCGAACTTGAGATTATCAGCTCAAAAATTATTGGAATCTATGCTTATAATCTATTTTACATAGCTACAATTTTGGCATTTCCAATAATTTATATAAGTTTAAAAAATACTAATTTTTTCTTTGCCTTATTTTCACTTTTAATATTACTTGTTTTTCCTCTAATACCTTTAGCCTTATCTCTTTTGATTACTCTAACCTTAGGAAAACTATTAAAAAACAGGAATATAAAATTACTTTTAACAGTTTTAGCAGGGGGCCTTGGAGCCGGAATTTATTATTTTTCAATTATTTCAAGAGATTCTTTCAGGAGTAAATTTGGGGAATTAATTATTGAAATTTCAAAGCTTAGTGTTTTTAAATTTTTTAATGAAATGATTCTCAACGGAGTTTATATTAGAGGAATAATATTCATACTTATTTCAATAGTAGTTTTTGGACTTATATCAATATATATTTCAAAAAATTATTTTAATATTTATTATAGGAAAACAAATAAGGACCAAGTAAATATTAAGAAAAAAACGAAATTCCAAGTAAAAAGAAAAGCCACAGCTCTTTTGGAAAAGGATATAAGCTTATATCTGTCTTATCCGTCTTATGTTGCCAATACAATTTTTGGACCCTTGCTCTTATTATTTTTTGGTTTAGGTCCTATGTTTGTTAATATAATCAAACTAAATGCCATTGCAGGATTTGATTTTGAAAATTTTATTACAAATAATTTAATTTTAGTTATTTGCGGATTTGCAGCCATAGGGCAGACAACTTATTGTTCCTTATCAATAGAAGGAAAGACTTACTATCTTATGCAAACCCTACCCCTTAAGAAAAGAGATGTTATTTTCGGCAAGGTTAAATTTTCCATGCTACTTATGATTTTACCCATATTAATTTCTGCCTTAATATTAGGGGGAAAATGTAATTTAAAATTTGTAGAGATGGTTTTACTTATTTTAAACGGTTTTTCTTACAATTTATTTGCTAATCTATTGGGGATAAATTTTGATATTTTTTCTCTTGAAATTGACTGGATAAACCCTCAAGAAGTTGTTAAGCAGAGATTTTCAATGCTTGTAATTCAGCTGATAATAATTTTTATGGTTGGTCTGTGTTTTTTTATAACTAATATTGTTTTTTATGAGAACAGATTACTTTCATGGCTCATAATATTTTTATTAGTCAATATAATTAACTTGTTACAAATCCATTATTTGAAAAAAGGAGATTTAAGAATTTAATATGTGATTATTTAAAAACTGCCAAAAAATATTGGCGGTTTTTTTAATGGATAAGGTGTAAAATTAAATGCGACACAAATAAAAGTAAAAACTTATACTAACTTCGTGTAAAATGTTAATAACGACAAAAACTAACACGGAGGTCAATATGAGCTATAAACATCTTACACTAAACGAAAGAAATAAGATAGAGGTATTAAAAAAAGAAGGCTATTCTTCTAGAAGAATAGTGAAAATTTTGAGCTGCCATCATTTACAATAGCCAGATAGCTTATAAGATGCAAATCTGAATATAATGCCTATTCAGCAGAAATATCTGTAAATAATCTTATTAAAAATTTAATGGAGCCAATAACAGACCGTAGACGTGCCTTTATTATCGAACACTATTTGTATTATTTTATTATTTCTTTAAATTTTTGAAAATTTATTTTGACTGTTCTTTTATTTTTATATTTGAATTAGCAGGCAAAAATGATACAAATATTATTTTATAGGCTATGATATTGGGTAATAACTAATAAAAGTTTTGTATCTTTTTGTTATAATTAGAAAGAAAGTGATATTTTGAAATTTAAAATACATTCAGATTATAAGCCTACAGGTGATCAACCTCAGGCCATAGATAAATTAGTGGAAGGATTGAATAAGGGCTATAAGCACCAAACTCTTTTAGGAGTTACAGGCTCAGGTAAAACTTTTACAATGGCAAATGTAATTGAAAGAGTGCAAAGGCCTGCCCTTGTTATAGCCCATAATAAAACTCTTGCCTACCAACTTTGCTCAGAATTAAAAGAATTTTTTCCTGAAAATGCTGTTGAATATTTTGTGTCTTATTATGATTACTATCAACCGGAAGCCTATGTGCCTATGACTGATACTTTTATTGAAAAAGATTCATCAGTAAATGATGAAATAGATAAATTAAGGCACTCAGCCACAATGTCTTTATTCGAAAGACGTGATGTTATTATTGTAGCATCAGTTTCATGCATATATGGTTTGGGTGACCCTATAGATTATGAAAATCTGGCGATTTCTTTAAGACCTGGCATGATTAGGGAAAGAAATGAAATAATGTCTAAACTTGTAGATATTCAATATGTAAGAAACGATGTTGATTTTTCCAGAGGAACCTTTAGGGCAAGAGGAGATATTTTAGAAATATTTCCTGCATCATCATCAGAAAAATCCATAAGAGTGGAATTTTTTGGCGATGAAATAGATAGGATTTGTGAAGTCGATGCTTTGACGGGAAAAGTAATCAGATACCTTTCTCATGCTTTTATAACCCCCGCATCTCACTATGCAACAACTCAAGCAAAAGTTAAACACGCCCTTGTAACTATTGAAGAAGAACTTGATCAAAGATTAAAAGTTTTGAGAGACCAGGAAAAATTATTAGAAGCACAAAGATTGGAACAAAGAACCAGATATGATTTGGAAATGCTTGAAGAAATGGGATTTTGTTCAGGAATTGAAAATTATTCAAGGCATCTTTCTCAAAGACCGCCGGGTTCAAGACCCTACACTTTAATAGATTATTTTCCTGATGATTTTATTACAATTATAGATGAATCCCACCAATCCATACCACAAATAAGGGGTATGTTTAATGGCGACAGGTCAAGAAAAGAAACTTTGGTTGAATATGGTTTTAGATTACCTTCTGCTTTGGAAAACAGACCCTTAAAATTTAATGAATTTGAAAAAATGCAAAATCAATGCATATATGTTTCTGCAACACCCGGTCCTTATGAAAGAGAACATGAAGAAAATAGTGCTGAACAAATTATTAGACCTACAGGTCTTCTCGACCCGGAAATTTTTGTAAGACCTATTGAAAATCAAATTGATGATCTTATAAATGAAATAAGTGCGGCTAAGGAAAGAGGAGAGAGAGTTTTAGTAACAACTCTTACAAAAAGAATGGCTGAAGATTTGACAAGGCACTTTAAAGAAATAGGAATTAAGGCAACTTATATGCATTCTGATGTTGAAACTTTGGAAAGGATGCAAATAATAAAAGATTTAAGACTTGGGAAAACTGACGTCTTAGTCGGCATTAACCTTTTAAGAGAAGGTTTGGACTTGCCGGAAGTTTCAGTTGTTGCAATTTTAGATGCCGATAAGGAAGGTTTTTTAAGGTCAAGAACAGCCTTAATTCAAACTGCGGGTAGGGCGGCCAGAAATATTTCTGGGAAGGTTATAATGTATGCTGATAATATTACTGAGTCCATGCAAGAAACTATAGATGAAACCAATAGGCGTAGAAAAATTCAAGATGCCTATAATAAGGAAAATAATATCTGTCCCAAATCAATTAAAAAAGATATAAGGGATGTAATAAATACAACTCTTGCAGCTGAGGAAGAAATTTCTTATAATGAAGAAGCTTTTGAAGATGAATTTACAAAAGATGAAATTGAAGCTATGATTGAAGTTTTGAAACCGCAAATGTATGAAGCGGCTGAAAATTTGGATTTTGAAAAAGCTGCTGAAATTAGAGATAAGATAAAAGAACTTAAAGAGAAGAAGAAAGAAGCGTTAGTTTAGGTGATATATTGACTGAAGAATTTATAAAAATAAAGGGAGCAAGACAGCACAATTTAAAAAATATAGATTTAATTATACCCAGAAATAAATTTATTGTTTTTACAGGACTTTCAGGTTCAGGAAAATCTTCCCTTGCCTTCGACACAATTTATGCTGAAGGTCAAAGGAGATATGTTGAATCTCTATCTTCCTATGCAAGACAATTTTTGGGACAGATGGATAAGCCGGAAGTTGATTATATAGAAGGGATGAGCCCTTCAATTTCTATCGACCAAAAAACGACTTCCAAAAATCCACGTTCAACTGTGGGTACAGTTACAGAAATTTATGATTATTTAAGACTTTTATACGCAAGAGTCGGCCATGCATATTGTCCTAAATGTGGTAAAGAAATAACAGCTTTTACTATAGATCAAATGGTCGATAAGCTTATGGACCTTCCGGAAAGAAGCAAATTACAAATTTTATCTCCTCTTGTTAGGCATAGGAAGGGAACTCATAAAAAAGTTTTTGAAAAAATTAGAAAAGATGGATTTTTAAGAGTCATTGTTGATGGAAATAACTATGAAATATCTGAAGAAATTGAATTGGAAAAAAATAAATTTCATGATATAGATGTGGTAGTAGATAGGATAATTGTAAAAGAAAAAATTCAGTCAAGACTTTTTGAATCTTTGGAACTTGCAACCAATCTTTCAGAAGGGCTTGTAAAGATAAATGTAGTTGGAGGGGAAGATTTAATATTTTCTACAAAACTTGCCTGCACTGACTGTGGAATTATAATTGAAGAAATTTCACCAAGGTCTTTTTCTTTCAATTCTCCCTTGGGAGCTTGTCCTGAATGTAAGGGCTTGGGATTTTCTAAGGAAGTAGATGAAGATTTGGTAATTCCAAACAAAGAACTTTCTATTGAAGACGGAGCAATAGCTTGTTATTCATCATCTAAGGGAACCTATTATTACCAAATGATAAAAGAAATAGCAGACCATTTTAAATTTTCAACCAAAAAGCCCATAAAGGAAGCTCCGAAAGAATTTATTGATGCAATTTTAAATGGTTATGAAGGGAAATTAAAATTCACTTTTGACTCATATTTTTCAGGTATGAAAAATTTCAGCGGTTACTTTGAGGGAATTAAGAAAAATTTAAAGAGAAGGTATATAGAATCATCTTCTGACAAGATGATGGACAGGATAGATGAGTTTATGGAGGAAGTTCCATGCCCCAAATGTCACGGGTCAAGGCTTAGAGAATCCAGCTTGTCAATTAAAGTTTCAGGCATAAATATTTATGAACTTACCGGTCTTTCTATTATAAAAGCATTAGAATTTTTTGAAAATTTAAAATTATCTGAAAAGGAAAGTTTTATAGCTACAGAACTTTTAAAAGAAATTAAGGAGAGATTGTCTTTTCTTGTAACTGTTGGTTTAGATTACCTAACCCTATCAAGGATGGCCGGAACTTTATCAGGAGGAGAAGCACAAAGAATAAGACTGGCAACTCAAATTGGTTCAGGTCTTGTGGGAGTTATATATGTACTTGATGAGCCGAGCATAGGTCTTCATCAAAGAGATAATGAAAAATTATTGGGGGCCTTAAGAAATTTAACAGATATTGGAAATACTCTAATTGTTGTGGAACATGATGAAGATACAATGAGAGCGGCAGATCAAATAGTTGATATCGGACCTTTTGCAGGCCGTCAAGGAGGAAGAATTGTTGGCCAGGGCACAGTTGAAGATATTATTAATGCAAAAGAATCTATTACAGGAGATTTCCTTGCCGGCAGAAAAAAAATTGAAGTTCCTGAAAAAAGGCGACCTTTTACAGGCAAGTCGATTATAGTCAAGGGAGCAAGTGAACATAATTTAAAAAATATTGATGTAGAATTTCCTTTGGGACAATTTATAGGAGTTACAGGAGTTTCGGGTTCGGGCAAGTCATCTTTGGTAAATGAAATTCTCTATAAGGCCTTGGCACAAAAAATTAATAAATCAAAAATAAAACCGGGTAAGTATAAAGATATTTATGGTATTGAAAATATTGATAAAGTTGTTGATATTGACCAAAGTCCGATTGGAAGAACACCAAGATCAAATCCTGCAACTTATACAGGAACCTTTGATTTAATTAGAGATATCTTTGCTATGACAAACGAGGCAAAGTTGCATGGATATAAAAAGGGAAGATTTTCTTTTAATGTTAAGGGCGGAAGGTGTGAAGCTTGCAAGGGCGATGGAATAATAAAAGTTGAAATGCACTTTCTTCCTGATGTATATGTACCATGTGAAGTCTGTAAGGGTGCAAGATATAATAGAGAAACTTTGCAGGTAAAATATAAGGGAAAAAATATTTCAGATATATTGGATATGACAGTTGAAGAAGCCTTGGAGTATTTTAAAAATCATCCAAGAGTCATAAGAAAGTTACAAACTCTAAAAGATGTGGGCTTATCCTATATTAAACTTGGCCAACCTTCAACCCAATTATCCGGAGGAGAAGCTCAAAGAATTAAACTTGCAACAGAACTTTCAAAAAAATCCACCGGTAAAACTATATATATCTTGGATGAACCCACAACAGGTCTACATTCTTATGATATTTCAAAACTTATAAAAATATTAAATGAATTAGTTGACAGGGGAAATACAGTAGTAGTTATTGAACATAATTTAGATGTAATAAAAACTACTGATTATATAATAGACCTAGGTCCGGAAGGCGGAGACGGCGGAGGAGAAGTTTTAGTTACAGGACGGCCTGAAGAAATTTGCATGTGCAAAAAATCCTATACTGGAAAATTTTTAAAGAAAATACTATAATTAATATTATGAAAGATTTAAAGAAAATAATTTTAGTTTTAATTTTAATTATTGGAATAATGCCAATAAAAATATTTGCAAATTATGTAAGAGAAAATAGTTTCATGGACAAAAAAGGGACTGATAGGGTAGCAAATATAAAAAGATTTCAAGCTACTATGAATATTCCTGTAAGTGGAGTTTTGGACAAGAAAACAAAAGAATGCCTTTATAATGAAGATTATAAAGTTTGGGATATGGTGACAAATCCCCCAACCAAAGGATATTGGATTGCAGTAAATAAATCAAGAAGGATTTTAACCATGTATAAGGCAGATAAATCTATGGGCAAATATCCTGTTACCCTTGGAGCATCAAATACTCAAACGCCTTCAGCAAAAGGGAAAATTGTAAGAAAAAATAAAAATCCCGCTTGGGGAGGTATGAATGGAAAATATGCACCTAAAAAGGCAGATGATCCGAATAATCCCTTGGGAGAAAGATGGATGGCTTTACAACTGCCCGGATTTTCAGGTTATGGAATTCATGGCAATATTAAACCGCATCAAATTGGGGGTTATTTTTCTAACGGTTGTATAAGAATGTTTAATTATGATATTGAAGAATTAGTTTTCCCGCAAATGAATATTGGCGATCCGGTTTGGATAGGAACGGATAGCGAACTTGAATCTTGGGGACTATACCAATATTCAAAGATAGAAAAAGCTAAGCCTGCAGAAAAACCGCAAGTTATACCACCGGATGAAGGTCAAAAAACTAACTTAACTAATGAAGAAAAAATTGAAAATTATGAAACTGTGGACTTGTTTGAATATTAAATAAAGATAATAAATTAACCTACTTAAAATTATTTCAGATAATAAGAGTAGGTCTTTTTTTATGAAATTTTAAACCCGCTGTAAAAAATAACTGGAAAGAAGCATATTATTAATTAAGCAAAAATTTTTCATATGTTCATATAAAAGAAGAATTTGAAATGACCTATATTAATATTTATAGATACAAAAATGAAATTTGGAGTAAAATATAATGGCTCTATGTCAAATATTGGGGAGGCTCGTTAGCTCGAGTCTCTTTTTTCATTTAAA
>CABTZF010000012.1 GCA_902489255.1 uncultured Peptoniphilus sp.
AAAAATGTTAAGTTTTGTTAGGGTTTTCACGAATAAAAAACAGAAGTGAGGAAATGAAAGTTAAAGAACTAAAAGAAAAATTATCAGAACTAAAAGATGACGAAGAAATATTTATAAAAGCAGAAATTACAAATAGATATGGGGATCAAGACATCTTATTTATTACATTTGATGATTTAAAAAAAGAAGATGGAAAGATTTATTTAGCACTTGATGAAATTATAGAGGTGGAAGAATGAAAATTACAGAATTTAAACAAGCAATAAAAGATATAGGATTTCATAATGGTAAAAATTTAGAAGTTACAGACAATAATTGTGAATTCTATATTGAAAGTGACACTGAAATTCTAGCGGCTATTAACAAATCAGGGAAATGTCTTATCGCCACAAATTATCAGAATTTTTTTGAACTGGAAGAAGGACTAAGACAAACTTTATTCGATGTGATTTTCAAATTTGCAAGCACACCGATCGAAGAAAGACAAGAAGAGAAGAAATATTATTTAACACATAGGTTTTTAGTTGAAGAGGGAGATTGCAATTATTTAAATTACCACCACTCATTTGAAAAATTATATTTAAGTGGCAAATCACAAACCAAAACGATTCAAACACAATTTACACAAACAGAAATAGACGAAATAAAAGAAAAATATCATACAGACTTAAAAGACTTTGAAATTATAGAGGTGAAAGAGTGAAAAAACATTTAATTATTAAGTACTTTGACACATACCCTGAAAACAAATTTTATTTTGACAGTAAAGAAAAAGCAGAAAAATTCCTTGGAGAAAAGAGAAAAAATAACACAGGATATTTAACAACATACGAATATAGAGGAATTGTTGAGGTGGAATAATGAAATGGCATAAATTAACAACTAGACCTGTTGAAGATGAAGAACAAGAATATTATCCAGAGTGCAAATTTATTTGGGAGGGAGCGATTCCAGAAATTGAAGAAGTAGTTTTAGTTTCTTATGGCGATAATACAGATATCTGGATAGATACTTGGGATGAATTTGATGTTGGTCAAGGATTTCATGATACAGATATAGAACCTGGAGAAACTTGTTACTGGATGGAAATTCCAGAAATAGACGAGGAGGACGAGGAAGAATGAAATTTACAAGAGAAAAATTATTAAAATTAGGATTTAAGGAAAAAGAAAACGAAAAGGAAAAATACTTAACATTAATACTTAACAAAGGAAAAGACAGATTCTACCACTTTTTAGAATGGTATGAAGACCAACCAGACAAGTTTTACATTAACGTAATTTTAATAGGCAAAATAAAAACAATTTCCGAAGAAGATTTTTTGATAAATACAAATGGCTTATCATCTAATGCCATTGAACATTATAAAGAGATTTTAGAAAAATTAAGAGAGGTGGAAGAATGAAATCAATAAAATATAAAGCTCCTTATGAACTTAAGAAAGGCTATAAGTCAGATAGTGGAGTAGATGTAAAAATCAAGGAAATTGACCTTATAGATGAAAAATTAAAAGATAAGAAGTGGATAGACCCATACACTATAATACCTAACCAAACAATCCACGCAAAAACAGGAGTGTTTTTAGAACTCCCCGAAGATTATGAGTGCCAGGTAAGACCGAAATCAGGCATATCAAAGCAAGGACTTTTAGTCCACTTTGGAACAATTGACAGCGGTTTTAGAGGTGAGATAACAGTAGCAGTTACAAATGTCACAAATAAGCCTATAAAGCTCGAGAAAAGTCAAAAGATAGCCCAACTTGTAATCAAAAAGAAAGACGAAGTAAAACTTATAAGAGCCGATGAGATTAACTTAGATACCGATAGAGGTGCTAAGGGATACGGCTCAACAGGAAAATTTTAAGGCGGCGGATAGAGTGCAGATTTGCTTAGTTATACCTTACAAAACAATTAGGGATAAATAAAAATTGTAAATTATTATAAAAATCGTGGCTATTATGTAGAAATTTGGCAAGATTATATTTATTGTTGCAGGAGATATTAATGACCAAAAAAGAACTTTTACAGTATAGATATTTACTTATTGAAATCAAAGAACTTGAAAATAAAATAAAAAATTATGAAGGTAAAATTGTTACTGATAAAGTTCAATCTTCACAAAGAGAGTTTCCTTATACTCAGTATGAATTAAGAATTCAAGGGGTTGAGGATTCTCTTTACATAAAAAAATTAAGAGAAAAGTTATTTTATAGAATTGAGAAGTGTAAAAAGTTAAAGGTTGATATTGAAAATTTTATTAATAACATTGAAGACTCAAGAACTAGACTTGTTTTTCAGCTTAGATATATTGAAGGCTGGTCTTGGCAAAGGATAAGTTTAAAGTTAGGAAGTACCTACGAAAGCTACTCCAGAAAAATTCATGATAGATTTTTGAATTAACCTATTGACAATGCGTATAAAATGCGTATAATAGATTATAGAAAGGATGATTCCATGAAGTATAGAGAGCTTGTTAAAAAGTTAAATGAACTAGGATGGTATTATAAAAAGCCAGGTGGAAGACATGACATTTTCACTAAAGATGGAAAAATAATACCAATACCTAGACACAAAGAAATTAACGAAATAACGGCAAAAGAAATCTTAAAAAAAGCAGGTCTTAAATAGACCTGCAAGATTTCATTATAAATACTTCAAATAGGACATTTTATTATGTGTATAAAAAAGGAGGTCGAAATTATGAAAGGAGTTTATCAAGTTCTGATAAAAAGAACTGATGATGGGTATTACGTTTATATTCCTGACTGGGATATTCATACCCAAGGTTCAGATTTAGCGGACTCTATTGAAATGGCTAGAGATGCAATCGGAATAATGGGAATTGATTATGAAGATGAGAAAATTAAATTCCCAGATGTTAAAGATCATGAAAAGGGAGATTATGATTATTTAACTTGGGTTGATATTGATTTCAAACAATACAGATTAAAGTTAAAAAATATGTCTGTAAGAAAAAACTGCACAATACCAGCTTGGTTAAATGAGAAAGCGGAAGAACAAGGAATAAATTTTTCTAAAATATTGCAAGATGCTTTATTAGAAAAATTACAAGTTTAAAAAATCTATACTTCAGATATTATGAGTGGTTATAAAAAACCACTCTTTTTTATTTTGGGCGTTTTGGGCGATTTTTCTGTGTTACTATATAAAATGAGAGAATGTAGTTAATGATTACCAGAGAAAATTCATATTTAGTCATGGAGGAGACCTTTATAAGGTCTCTTTTATTATGCAAAGTAAGATAAGATGATGAGAACTGATAGGCAAGCGTATAGACCTTACGAGGCTATATTGTTGGGTAACTACATACACTGATTAAGCTAGGGGTGGGAAGCTGGTATGTTACATAAAGGATTGATTGTCACATGGCAAAAGATTATGCAAAGAAGTTTTATAAATCGAAAGCATGGCAGAGATGTCGTGCTTCTTTTATTGCAAAGAGAGAGACAGTTGATGGTGGACTGTGTCAGCATTGCAAGAGTAAGCGTGGTTATATAGTCGACCACATTGTGGAGATAAGTCCGGACAACATTGATGATGTAGATATTATTCTTAATCATAGTAACTTGCAGTACTTATGCTTAGAGTGTCATAATACAAAAACTTTTGGGAAACATAAAAGCACGAGAGGAAATTTATTTTTTGACGAAGAAGGAAATATTTTTGAAAAATAAAATTTAAAAAACAAAAAATTAAAATATTACTCCCCCCATAAAATTAAATTTATGTTGACCGCTGGGGACCGGCAGGGGTAGGCACAAAAAACGCACAGGTAATTTTAATATAACCCCCACCATGTGGAATTGTATAGAAAGGTAGGTGGAATTAAATGACAGTGGAAAAAGATAAAGAGATTAAAAAAGAGATTACAAGACTTACAAATTTATATAAAGACATTGACAGAGCAAAGAGACTTACGGCAAAGAACCTCATCGAAGAAGCTGCTTTTATGAAGTCTACTTTAAAAGAACTCAAGTCTTTAATAGATGTCAACGGTCCAATTGATGAAATGCCACAGGGCGAATACTCAATCTTAAGAGAACACCCTGCCTTAAAGTCATATAACACGATGGTGCAAAGATACTCCACAATAATTAAACAATTAATGGATTTACTCCCAAAAGACCAGCAGAAAGAAATTGACGATGGATTTGAGGACTTTTTAAATGACAAATAAAAATCCAATTTATGATTATTGGGAGTGGATGAATGATAACAGAATTAAAGTTAGCACCAAAGTTTATAAGACCTATGAATACATCATAGGCTTTTTAGAAGACCCAGACAGTGAATGGGAGTATGACGAGAAGAGAGCAAATCACGCTATAAACTTTATAGAGCGATTTTGTAAGCACTCTAAGGGTAAGATGGGCGGCAAGCCTTTTATTCTGGAGTTATGGCAAAAGGCTAAAGTGGCAGCGACATTTGGAATTGTCCATAAGATTACTGGCGAAAGAAAGTATCAAAGAGTAGTTTTAATAGTCGCCAGGAAGAATGGTAAGTCGACTTTATCCGCTGCTGAAGGCTTATATTTATTTATCGCTGATGGAGAACCTGGTGCAGAAATATATTCTGTGGCTACAAAGAAAGACCAGGCTAAAATCATTTGGCTTGAAGCAAAGCGTATGGTTAAGAAGTCGCCTGCACTTAGCAAGAGAATCAAGCCTTTAGTAGCTGAACTTACTTGCGAAATAAACGACGGAATCTATAAACCAGTAGGCAGAGATTCTGACACACTTGACGGACTTAATGTCCACGGAGCAACTATGGACGAGATCCACGCTTGGACAGACAAAAACTTATACGATGTAATTGTCGATGGCACAAGTGCAAGAGAGCAGCCACTAATTTTAATTACAACAACTGCTGGAACTGTGAGAGAAAATGTCTATGACGATATTTACGATGAGGCAGATAGGACTATAAATGGATATACTGACCCAGATGGATACAAGGACGAAAGGTCCTTATTTTTAGTTTATGAACTAGATGACAGAAAGACCTGGACTGATGAAGAAACCTGGATGCAGGCTAACCCAGGACTTGGAACTATAAAAAAGACAGATGCTTTAAGGGATAAGGTTAATAAGGCTAAAGCTAATAGTAAGCTTGTAAAGAACTTGCTTACTAAGGACTTTGATATACCGGAGACAACGGGCGAAGCTTGGCTAACATTTGAGATTATAGACAACAGAGAAACCTTTAACATGACAGACTTAAAACCTAGATACTGCATAGCTGGGATTGACTTGTCAGCAACTACTGACTTAACTTGCGCGACTATAGTCTTTAAGGTGCCAGAGGATGAGACAACTTATGTCAAGCAAATGTACTGGCTACCATCTGACTTAATAGAAGTGCGAAGTCATGAGGATAAAATTCCCTATGATGTCTGGGAAGACAGGGGACTTTTAAGAAGGTCAGGCACTAACAAGGTGGACTACAAGGACATAACCAAGTGGCTTTTAGAAGTTCAAAATGAAATGGACTGCTATATCTATAGAATTGGCTACGATAGGTGGTCTGCGCAATATCTTGTAGATGAGTTAGAGCAAACCTTTGGGAAGATTACAGTACCAGTAGCACAAGGTGCAAAGACTTTTTCTAATCCAATGAAAAGGCTTGAAAGCGACCTTAAAGCAAAGAAGGTCAACTACAACAATAACCCAATCACTAAGTGGAACTTGTCCAACGCAGCCATTAAGACGGACACCAACGACAACATCGCACTGTGTAAGACAAGTAACCCAAGGCGAAGAATAGACGGTGTTGCATCTCTCATGGATGCACTTATAGTTTTTGAAGACAATCAGGAAGAATATTTAGCTTTAATTTAAGGAGGTGAAGAAAAATGGGAATTTTTGATTTTTTAAAAAATAAAGATGAGACTGTAAAAGTCTCTGGCTATAAGATGATAACTGAAAGAGGCGAAGGCTTTTACTCTTACAACGGAAATCTCTACGCATCTGACATAGTGAGGTCTTGCATAAGGCCTAAGACACAAGCTATAGGAAAGGCCGTGGCTAAGCACATAAGAAAAGACGAAACCACAACACAGGTAAATCCCGAAGTTTATATAAGATTTTTATTGGAAGAGCCTAACCCTTATATGTCTGGACAGATGCTGCAAGAAAAGCTTGCAAATCAATTAGCACTTAACAACAATGCCTTTGCACTCATAGAAAGAGATAGTAATGGACTTGCTAAGGCAATTTATCCGATAAATTCTAGCAGCGTTGAAGCTTTAGAAAATAATCAAGGTGAAATCTTTTTAAGATTTTTAATTAAGAGTAAGTACTACACTTTCAGATACTCTGATGTAATACATCTACGCAGAGACTTTAATAACAACGACATCTTCGGGGAGAGCCCAGCCAAGGCTTTGACTCAACTTATGGAAATTGTAAACACCACAGACCAAGGAATAGTCAAGGCAATTAAGAACAGCAACTCTATTATGTGGCTCTTAAAATTTAACAATGTATTGAGAGAAGAAGACATAAAGAGACAGACCAAGAAATTTGTTGAAAGTTTTTTGAGTGTAGACTCTGAATCTGGCGGAGCAGCGGCAACTGACTTAAAGTTTGACGCTCAACAAGTAGACCCTAAGAATTATGTACCGAATCCAATGCAAACAAAGGGAACTGTGGACAGAATCTACAGTTTTTTTAATACCAATGAGAGCATAGTACAGAGTAGCTACAACGAAGACCAATGGATCTCATACTATGAAGCAGAGATTGAACCGGTGTTAGTGCAGATGTCAAACGAGTTTACAAGAAAGTTATTTACACGCAGAGAGAGAGGATTTGGAAACAAAATTATTTTTGAATCGTCAAATCTTAACTTTGCGTCAATGCAAACTAAATTAAATCTAGTCCAATTTGTAGACAGAGGAATTATGAACCCTGACGAAGTAAGAGAAATCCTTAATATGGCGCCAATACCAGATGGATTGGGGCAAAGCTATATTAGACGACTTGATACACAAGAAATAGACAGCGGAGGAGGTGAAGAAGATGAAAACGAAGATTAATGGAACAATCGTCAGCAATGATGACAAGTGGATATACGACTGGTGCGAAATGGAAGCCTTTTGTCCTAGAGACTTAGAGCTTGTAGACGGACAAGATGTAGACATAGAAATTAACTCACCAGGCGGATACATCTATCCAGCCTCTGAAATTTACACAGCACTTATGCAACATAGAGGTAATGTCAACATAACAATAACTGGCAGAGCAGCAAGTGCAGCATCAGTTATAGCTATGGCAGGTACTAAGGTTGTCATGAGTCCAACTGCACAAATGATGATACACAATGTAAGTGCATCAGGCTCTGGAGATTACAGAGACTTTGAGCACTACGCAGAGCAACTTAAAAAGTCTAATGACACTATAGCAAATGCTTATATGCTGAAAACCGGAAAGACAAGAGAAGAAGTACTGAAACTTATGGACTATGAAACATGGTTTACACCTGATGAAGCCTTAGCAAACGGCTTTATTGATGAGATATTGTCAAAAGACGACAGTACAGACCAATTTAGATTAGTAGCAGCAAGTGACTTTTTAATTCCGCAAGCTGTTATTGATAAATTAAAGCAAGAGAGAGAGCAAGAGCAGTTAAACTTATTGAAGTTAAAGGAGAAAAAATAAGATGAACAAAGAAAAATACTTAGAAATGAGAGCAGCTATGCTTGATGAGGCACAAAACCTTATCAACGAAGGAAAGATTGAAGAAGCAGCAGCAAAGAGAAAAGAAATTGAAAAACTTGATGCAGACTTTGAAGAAGCATCAAAAGAACAAGCAAACTTAGACGCATTGAACACAGAAGATGAGAAAGTTACTGATATGAAAAATCTATCAGTAGAAGAAGGAGGCTTAAAAGCAGTGGCAAAGTTAGAAAAAAACAATGTTGTAAACTACGAAGATGTATTTGCCAAGGTGGCATTACAAAGAGATCTTAATGAAGATGAAGTAAACTTATTTAATAAAATGAACCCTGAAAATGTGTACACTCACAACACAACTAATACAGAAATTGTAATTCCTGAAACTGTTATCGGTGGAATTATTGACACAATGAAAGAGTTGCACCCAATCCTAGCTGATGTAGTACCAACTAGAATTAAAGGAACTGTAAAATATGTTAAGAGAACTGGTATTCCAGCAGGAGACGCTGACTATTACGATGAAGCAACTCCAACAGCAGATGAAGAAAACAAATTTGGAGAATTAACTCTTAACGGCAAAGAACTGTCAAAAGCAGTAACTGTAACTTGGAAGTTACAAGCTATGGCTGTTGCTGATTTTATTCCATTCATCACTAGAGAGCTTGGCGAAAGAATGGGAGTTGCTAAGGCTAAGGCTTTTGTTAAAGGTAAAGGCGATGCTAAGTATCCACAAGGTGTTGTAACTGCAATCGAAGCTGAAGCAAGCACACCTCAAAAGATATCTTACAAGGCTGATGGATTAACTTACAAAGACATCACAGCAGCTATGGCAAAGATTAAGTCTGGCTATGTAAGTGGAGCTAAGATCTATGCTAACAATGCAACTGTTTGGGGAACTTTAGCAAATCTTATGGATGGTCAAGGAAGACCACTATTTATCCCAGATGTAACTGTTGGTGGAGTAGGCAGAATCTTCGGTATCCCAGTAATGGAAGAGGATGCAATGGGTGATGGCGAAATCCTAATCGGTAACATGGCAGCAGGTTATAAGGAAAATATCTCTGAAGATATGAAGCTAGTTACTGAAAACCATGCAAAAGCAAGAACAACTGACTTTGTAGGTTACGAAGTACACGACGGCGGAGTAATTGACGAAAAAGCTTTTGCTTACCTAGTTAAGGGAGTTTAATTAAATGGCTTATAGAGTTGTAAGTGGATTTCAAGACACCGAAACTGGTGTCTTTTATGACATCCACGAAGTTATCGACGACAAAAACAAGAACTTAAAGAAGTATCTTGATGCAGGTGTAGTCATAGACGACGCACCAAAGAAAAAGGAAGTAAAGAAAACAGAAAAGGGTGATTAAAATGACACCTGAAGATTTATTATCATATTGCAAATTACTTTTAAGGCAGGCAAGCACTGATGTCTTTGATGAGGAAATTAAAAGCTTAATAAGTGCTTGTCTTTTAGATTTAGATCTAAGTGGAGTTGCAAGAGCTGATGACGATTTGATAAAGAGAGCGGTAGGAATTTATGTAAAGGCTCATTTTGGGAGTGAAAATCCTGATAGAAATGGTCTTATAGATTGCTATAATTCTTTAAAAACTCACCTGGCTTTAAGCTATAAGTATGGAGATTATTTGCCTCATGAAAAAATCAGTAGTAATTAAACTTATAAAAAATAGTGGAACTAAGACTGATGATTGGGGCAATCCAATTAATACCACAGAGGAGTGGACAGTCTACGCTGAAAAGATGTCGGTAGGACAAGCTGAATTTTACAGAGCTGCAAATCAAGGTTTAAAACCCAACTTTGTCTTTGAAATCTATGCTGAAGAATTTAGGAACGCAGACCTTTTAATTTGTGATGATGTGGAGTACACCATTATAAGAACTTATCAGAGGACACTTGATAAGCTAGAACTAGTCTGTGAAAGGAAGGTCGCCAATGGCAATTGACTTAGTAACGGAAATTGAAAAGGCTATGAAGGAACAGCTAGACCTTGCTAATGATGTGGTGAATAACGTAGTTGATAAAGTAACTAAAGAAACAGTGAATGACCTTAAGTCCTCTAGTCCGAGAAAGTCCGGTAAGTATGCTGGCGGATGGGGCAAAAAAGAAGGTCAAACAGCTACAAGAAGTAAGTCTAGCGTAGTATGGAATGAAAAACATTATCGACTTACTCATTTATTAGAATTTGGTCATGCTAAAGTCAATGGCGGCAGAGTTGCAGCTAAACCTCACATAGCGGCTGTAGAGCAAAAAGCTATAAAAAGCTTTGAAGATGAAATAAGAAGGGGGATTGAAAGTGGATAAAATCAATCCTGTAAAACTTTTAAAACCTCTCAATTTACCAGTTGGCTACTTTGTAAATCCAGAGCCTGGAGTAGTACCTTTTATAGTTTACTATGGAGCAGGCTCTAATAATTTTAAGGCAGACAATATTGTCTACGACAAAGAGGCACACTGGAATATTGAGTTGTATGTAAGAAATAAAGATGTAGCTTTGGAAGAAAGGCTAGAGAACTTATTAGACGAAGCAGAAATAGTATGGGAAAAAGGTTCTGACGTCTACATAGACACAGAAAAGGTCTTTTTAATACCCTACTATATTTGAAAGGAGAAATTAAATGGCAAATAAAGTTAAATTTGGCTTAAAAAATGTACATGTCTTCCCAATCACTGATGATAAGGAAGAGGGAGTAGTTTTTGGTGGAGTTATAAAAGTACCTGGAGCAGTAAATCTATCACTAGATGCTGAAGGGGATAGCAACGAATTTTACGCGGACGATGTAATTTACTGGTCAGAATTTTCAAACAATGGATATAGTGGAGACCTTGAAATTGCTTTAATTCCTGAAGATTTTGAAGTAAAGATCTTGGGAGCAATCAAGGACAAGAACGGAGCAATAGTAGAAAAGACAGATGCAAAGTCAGTACCTTATGCACTAGCTTTTGAGTTTGACGGAGATAAAAACAAAACAAGACACATCTTCTATCATGTTACAAGTTCTCGTCCATCAGTAGAAGGACAAACTAAGGAAGATAAGACAGAGCCAACTACAGATAAAATTAGCTTAAAGGCAATCCCAGCAACTGACACAAAAATCGTTAAAGCGAAACTATCTGAAGGCTCTACAGGATATGATGACTTTTTTACAAAGCCTTATGTTGTAGTACCTAACACTGGGGCTTAATTATGATAAAGACTATAGTAATTGACGGGAAAGAAGTACAGTTTAAGGCTAGTGCTTCTTTCCCTTTAGTTTATAAGGCAAATTTTAATACTGACATACTAACTATAATTTTACCGCTAGTGTCAGAAATATTAGATGGTTTAGGCGACGAAGCAATTGTAGATGGAAAAATTGTTGTTACACCGTCAGCTTTATCTGGGATGTTAGAAAATGTCTATAGCTTAGAGTATGTAGATATTTTGAACTTACTTTGGACACTTGCTAAGTGTGCAGATGAAACAATTCCTGAACCTATAAAGTGGTTCGATGGATTTGACGAATTTCCAATCTTTGATATTGGGAAAGAAGTATTTCCAATGCTATTTGAATCCTTAATTTCTAAAAAAAAATTGGGAAACCTAGCGGCAACGAAGAAGAAAGCGACAAGCAAGTAGATACTGAAATAATTATGACCGGTGCTATCATGCGTGGACTCAATCTAAAGGACTTTGACGGCATGACAATCGGACAGATTGTCGACTACTGCAAGACTTATAACGACTTAAATAAGTCGCCAGAAGAAAGAGACAAAGAAACGAAGGTAGCATCTCAAAAAGATTTTGATAGATTTTAAAGGCAGGTGAGAAAATGGCGGGAAACATAAAAGGGATAACAATCGAAATTGGTGGAGATACGACCAAACTAGATAAGGCTTTAAAAGATGTCAATAAAAATTCTAGGGATCTAAACAAAGAACTTAAGGACATTGAAAAGTCCTTGAAATTTAATCCTGGTAATACGGAGTTAGTCGCTCAAAAACAAAGAGTCCTTGCCGAATCTGTCGAGAATACAAAGAAAAAACTTGAAACTTTGAAAGCAGCCCAAGAACAAGCTAAGCAAGCACTTGCAAATGGCGATATAGGTCAAGACGAGTATGATGCTCTTACAAGAGAAATCTTAAAAACCGAAAATCAACTTAAATCTCTACAAGGCGAATTAGATAAGACCAACAGCAAGTGGCAACAAGTCGGCGAAAAGTTGCAAACTACGGGCGATAAAATGGTTAAAGTCGGTGAAGGGATGACAAAGGGAGTCACTGCTCCAATAGCAGCAGTAGCTGGACTCTCAATAGCCGCTTTTAAAGAAGTTGATAATGGCTTAGACACAGTAATTTCGAAGACCGGTGCAACTGGCGAAGCAGCTAAGAGCCTGGAAGAAAGCTTTAGGAATGTTGCAGGTAATATGCCTGCAAGCTTTGACGAGGTCGGCAATGCAATTGGTGAAATTAACACACAATTTGGTCTTACTGGAGCAGAACTTGAAAAAGCATCTGAAAAGATGATTAAGTTTGCACAGATTAACGGTGCAGATGTAACGGCATCAACTATAAATGCTAAGCAAGCCATTGAAAAGTATGGACTATCAGCAAAAGACCTAGATATGGTCTTAGACTCTGTCACAAAAACTGCTCAAAACACTGGAGTATCGACTGACAAGCTATTTGACATCATGATAAAGGGCAGTCCTCAAATCACCCAACTTGGACTGGACTTTGCACAAGCAACAGAAATGATGGGGCGAATGGAGCAGAAAGGTATCGACTCTAATAAGGCTCTATCTTACTTAACAAGGGCACAGACTAACTGGGCTAAAGAGGGCAAGTCAGTAACACAAGGCTTGCAAGAGATGCAGGAAAAGTTGGCAAGTGCAACAACTCATGAAGAAAAGTTAGCTATTGCAGCTGAAGCCTTTGGTACTAAGGGTGGAGCCTTTATGCTGGAAGTCTTAGAAAGTGGAGCCTTAAATGCTGATGAGTTTGCTAATGCTATGGAAGAAGCAGCAGGAAGTGTAGACAGCACTTGGGAAGGCATGCTAGATCCAATCGACCTAGTGGAACAAGCCATGAATAACTTAAAGTTAAGTGGCTCTGACCTTGGAAGCTCACTACAAACTGTGCTAGTGCCAATGCTTGAAGGTGCAATAGGCGCCTTTCAAAAATTCGCCGACTGGTTCGGCAAGCTAAGTCCAGAGACGCAGCAATTTATAGTCAAGGTAGGACTTATAGCAGCTGCTATTGGTCCAGTGCTTGTTGCTATTGGGAAGTTAAGCGGTGGACTTGGTAAGGCTATAAGTTTTTTTAGTGAAGGTGGAAAAGGTGCAGGTCTCTTTGCAAAGGCAATCGCATTTATTACAAGTCCAGCAGGTTTAGTAGTTGCTGCTATAGCTGCAATAGTAGCTGTGGGAGTCCTACTCTACAAAAATTGGGATACTATCAAAGAAAAGGCATCGGCAGTATGGGGCGGCATCGTTGAATTTTTATCAGGTATTTGGGAAGGAATATCCTCTGTCTGGTCTGCTGTCTGGGAAGGCATCAAATCTGCTTTATCCGGAATCTGGCAAGGTTTAAAAAGTGTTGCATCGTCTGCCTTTGAGGGAGTCAAGCAGGCAATATCAACTGTCTGGAATGGCATCAAGACTGCTACCTCAACTGTGTGGAATGGAATCAAGTCTACAGTCCAGGGAATTTGGAACGGATTTAAAACTGTCGCAACATCAGCCTTTAATGGCGTCAAGTCTGCAATAGAAACAGTCTGGAATGCAATTAAAACTACAACAACGACAATCTGGAACGGAATTAAAACGGCAGTTGTAGCTATATGGAATGGTCTGAAGTCAGTAGCGACATCAGCCTTTAACGCAGTAAAAACTGCTATAGAAACTGTGTGGAACGCAGTTAAATCCAAGACAACGGAAGTATGGAACGGAATTAAATCGGCTATTAGTGGTGTATGGAATGGACTTAAATCTACAGCATCTACAGTTTTTGAGGGAATTAAAAATAAAGTTACTGAAGTTTGGAATGGAATTAAATCCACAACTACAACAGTGTGGAATGCAGTTAAGTCTGCCATAGAAAAGCCTATAAATGCAGCTAAAGAAGCTGTAAGTGGTGCAATTAATAAAATTAAGTCAATATTAAGCATTCCTTTATCATTCCCGAAAATTAAACTCCCATACTTTAAAATTACTGGGCAATTTAGTTTAAAGCCTCCATCAGTACCAAAGCTTGGCATTGATTGGTATGACAAGGGCGGTATCTTCTCTAGTCCGTCAATCATCGGTGTCGGAGAAAAGAGACCAGAGTTTGTAGGAGCCTTAGACGACCTAAAAGCAATCGTAGCTGAAGTTATAGAGAAGAAAGGCAATGGAAATGGCGGAGTTTTAATTACCGGAAATACTTTTATAGTTAGAGAAGAGGCTGACATTAAAAAGATCGCAAAAGAACTAAATAGCTTACAACAAAAAACTAATAGAGGTAGAGGAATGGTGACTACATGATAGGATTTACTTTTAAAGGCAAGCATAGCAGTGAATTTAATATAGGTTTTAAATCTGTTGATAGAACTGTAATTCCCGAAAGACGAAAGAAAGAGTTTACTATACTTGGCAGATCCGGGACATTGGAACTGGAATCTACAGAATATGAAAAAAGATACATAACCGGCACTATAGGAGTTATGTATATATCAAAATTTGAAGAACTGAGACTTAAAATTAGAGACCTTGCTGGGTGGTTATCCGGCAGTGGTCTCCTAATTTTTGACGACGAACCCGATAAAGCTTATGAAGCTAGTGTTTATAGTGCTGTAGGCATTGAACAGTTGATGTTACAGCCGAGAGGAACAATGGATATTGAATTTGAATGTCAGTCTTTTGCGGTATCTAAAGACTTAAACAGGATTTTAAAAGATGGTAAAAGAATTACAAGTGTTACAGTGCCTAATCTAGGCAATGTAAAAACTTGCGGAACTTTTGTCATCAAGAACACCGGGACAAGTGACATAACAAGCATAAGAATTACAAGAAAGGTAGTGATTTAAAATGGCAAAAGCAAGTAATTATCTTGAAGATATGATTTTAAATTATTTTTTAAGAAATCAACAAGTAACACAGCCAACTAATTTATATTTGGCTTTATATAAAACTAATCCGACAGATGCTGACACAGGTGCTGAGGTAGTTGGCGGCGGATATATGAGACAACAAATTTCTTTTACAGCACCTACTCAACAGTCTGATAAGGCAGTTATAGGCAATGCTACAAGAATTGAGTTTCCAACAGCTAACGCTGAATGGGGTGAAGTTGCTTACTTTGGTATAAGAGATGCAAGAGAAGGCGGAAATCTTTTGGTTCATGGTGCATTTAATAAGCCGACACAAATAGTTGAAGGCAATAAATTTATTTTAGATAGTGGTAATTTAACAGTCACTATGGCATAGGGTGTGATTTACTATGACAAAATTTAATGTCGGTAAATTTAATGTTAAAAATTCAGAGATTGCTTCAGTTAATGGGAATAGTAATTTAGTTTTAGAATCTAAAATATCAAAGTTTCTAGTTGATAAATATATATCTAAGGCAGAAGCATCTATTGAACTTGGCTCTAAAGCTAACCTTTATATAAGAATAACGGGGATTGAGTCCAATGTAGATATGGAGATGAACTCCAAAGCACTATCATCTAACCTGGTGTATGCAAGTGAAGCAATTGGAGATTTGACTATAGATGCTTATGGTGTTGGATCTCTTTTAGGAGAGGACTATGTAGAAATCGCGGGTCTTGTATTAAAACCAGGTCAAGAAGTAGAAATTGACATGTGCAATTTGACAGTTACCGTAAATGGTGAGAATGCAATGCACTTGATGAGCACCGATGGAGATTTATTTGACTTTTTAATTGGCGACAATGACATTGAAATTGAAGCAGTAGGAGCAAATGGGGTACAAATTGACACCTACTGGAAAGACAAGTGGTTATAATGAAGAAATATAACATTAAAATTTATAATCAGAGCATGAAAGAGTTAGCAAGACTTGAAAATGCCTATGACATAAGTTATGACTTAAAACTCAACGAACTTTGGACTTGCAAATTTAAGTTGCCTAGAGATGACAAAAAGACTAAATATTGTGAGATATTTAATTTTGTTGAACTCTTTGATGGAAACGATAGAGTCGAACTTTTTAGAATTTTACCCAATGTCCTAACACGTGAAGAGACACCTTATATAGAGTATGAGTGTGAACATGTCTTGGCAACGCTGCTTGATGATGTAATGTTTAAATACCATCAAATTGGCAATGTTGGGATATACACCGACAGAGTCATCAGATATGTTTTAGATAGACAAGCAGTAAAAAGATGGCAATTAATTCAATGTGATTTTAAGAGACAATTTGAATATAAGTGGGAGAATGAAAATCTTTTAGCTGCCTTATTTTCTATACCAAAGCCTTTTGTTGATAAATATAAATGGGAATTTGACACTACATCTTATCCTTGGGGACTATCCCTTAAAAAATTGGATGAAAAGTACAAGGCGGATATACAGTACAGAAAAAATATTCAGAATATTGAAAAAACTGTAGATCCAACTAATTTAGTAACAAGAGTTTATCCTCTGGGTTATGGAGAAGGTGACAATCAACTTGATATTAAGAGCGTAAATGGTGGTAAAGATTATTTAGAAAAGAATGTATCTAAGTATGGACTTAAATCCACTATATTAGTCGACAGAAGATTTGAAAGTCCTGAAACCCTTAAAGAATATGCCCAAATGGTGTTAAATGATTTATCAGAACCTTATGTATCTTATAAAATACAAGCTGTTGATTTATCTATAAGTCAGCCTAAAAAATATCCTAAATTTAGACCAGGAGATTATATTTTAATAAGAGATATCGAGGATGAGATCAATATTAAAGTACCAATAGTGTCTGTATCTAAACCGGATATAAGAGGCAATCCTTTTGAAATAAATCTTGAAATTGCCAACAAATCTCAAGACATCACAGGCTCAATATCTGATCTGATGGAAAGGTCAAGAATAAACGACACTTACGCACAAGGGGCGACTAACTTACAGCAAATAGTCTATGCAGACAATGCAGACGAAAGGCACCCTCTAAAGCTTAAATTTTATATACCTCAAGAAATGGCGAGAATAAATAAGTTGATACTTAACTACACAATCGAGCCTTTCAGGTCTTATAGTGTGGGATTGGAATACAAAGAAACAAAAACTACATCAACATCATCTGGTGGCGGCAGTTATCAATCAGACTCTACAGAATCTGGTGGTGGGGACTATGGATCCACAGATTCTGGCGGTGGATCCTTTGGAACAACTCATGGTGCGGCCGATGTTGAAGGCGGAGGTATAAGCCTAGATGTGTATAATTCACAAGGTACAAAGATTGGCTACACATCACAGTTTTATCATGTAACTCGACATGAACATAAAATAGATGTTGAACCTCATTCCCATAGATTTAGCGTTGAACCTCACTCCCATAGTTTTTCTTTGCAAATTCCGGACCACAGTCACTATGTGACAATACCCGGACATACTCACGAGCAAAAGCATGGAATTTATGAGGGAGCAAGGGCAAGACAATGTCATTTAGTAGTTGACGGGCAGACGGTCTATAATTACAACACAGAAATTAACATCATACCTTACTTAAGTAAAGATGATGGAGGAAAAATCCAAAGAGGAACTTGGCACGAAGTGGAGATTGTCCCTGATGGACTAACAAGAATAAACGCAAGTATTTTTATACAATTATTTACAAATTCACGAGGTGGAGGAGATTATTAATGACAAACTTAAATAAAATGTACCCTGGTGTGGCAAACTCACCAGATACTTTTTTGACATCACCACTAGCAAGTGGTGGAAATATTATGTATGTAGCTGACAGCAGTGTTTTTGGAACTCTACCTAATTTAGCTGTTTTAGGTAGTGGAGCAAATGCTGAAACTGTCTTGATAATTAGTAAAAGATCAGACCAAGGCTTAAATATCCAAAGAGCAGTTGAAGGTGTTGCTAGGGATTGGGCTAAAGCATCTATAGTAGCAAGAAATTTTACAAACTACGACTACAAACAACTTAAAGAAAATATTGAAAAAATTAATACTAGTAAACAAGAGAATTTAACAGCAGGGGATAACATCCAAATCACTAATGGAATAATTAGTGCTACAGATACTAAATACGATGATACACAAATAAAAAAAGATATAGCAACTTTACAGAACAGTCAGTTGGCAAAAGCAAGTAAAACAGAAGCTGAAAGTGGAACAGACAACACAAAGTACATGACACCACAGACTACAAAACAAGCAATTGAAAAATTATCACCTAAGGAAGATTTAAGTGGCTATGCTTTGAAGACAGAAATTAAAACTAAATTATCTGAAATGGAAGATGACAATACTCACAGAACAGTTACTGACACCGAAAAAGAAAAATGGAATAATACAAAAAGTACAGAAGTTGTTGATAATTTAATTACTGATGATGGAACTAAAGCTTTATCTGCTAGGCAAGGCAAGGTTCTCCAAGATAATAAAGCTGACAAATCTGATATAAGTAGATGTAAAACTAAAGGATATGACACTTCTAGCACTTGGCAGACTTTAGGAACAACAAGAGATTTAGAAGATTGGATTGGTGATTTTGATGGGAGGACTAGAGAACTAAAAGAAAATAGTAATATTAAATACACACAGTCAATGGTTGAAAGAGGTATGACCAATACTTGGACAAACACATGGGCAAAAATTAGAATTGGAAAATATATGATTCTTATCGGCACATCTGGGAGCGACCTCAAAACTTTACTTTCTAAATTATTTTTTGAGGAAGATGAACGACCTAAGCGTGATAATTATTATGCTGTCGCTACCTTTACCAATAGTGGTGTTTATGGTATTAGTCTTTTTTCTTTGAGGGCAAATGGAGTTGTGTCTCAAGATATGGTTCAGCCTAAAGAGTATGTTTCCGGTTCTCTTGTGTTGGCGTATGAACTGGCATAGTGGAGTGAATATATCTTTAGTAAAAGAATGAATTTCTTTAGATTTTACAAAAGTTTATTTTATATAAAGAGAGGGTGAAATATGGAATATAAAACTATACAAGAGTTATATTTAGCAGTTGGAGTTGCAGGAGCGATTATTGTTGTTTTTCTGGGTTTATTTACTTATTTAGTGATATCTAATGACAAGAAAAGGACAAATCAAATGGATACTTTGATTAAGAGTATAAGCACCTTACAAATTAATGATACGGATTTTAAAACTCTTATACAAAGTTTGATAACATCTGTTAAGGAATTATCTACCACTAATAGAGTTGTGGCTGATACTGTAAATAGGCTTGATTATTATAATAAGGATTTACACAAAAAGTTAGAAAAACATGATGAAAAGTCAGATAAGATAATTGAAGAATTAAGGAAATAAAGGCAACTGTAAGAGGTTGTTTTTTTGTTGAGGTGAATAATGAGTAAACAATTTTTAGATAAACAAGGATTAATTAAGGTATCTCAAAGTTTTGATAACAAATATGTTAATAAAAATGATGTACCAACAAAATTATCTCAACTACAAGAAGATGAGATACACAAAGTTGTTACCCAAAATGAAAAAGAAAATTGGAACAACAAAGTTGATAAAAAAGAAGGCTATGGACTATCCAAAAATGATTATGATGACACAGAGAAAGAAAAGTTAAGCAGTTCTATTAATAAAATTGTTTTTAAGGCACCACCCAAGGCAAACAAAGCCATTCTTATTTGCACTGACAATATAGGGAACACTGTTAATGTTAGCTTACCAATGGCATATGGGTATTACTCTGGGCTTATGTCTTCTACAGATAAAATGAAACTGGATTCTATTGATAGGGGAGCTAACAAAACAACTTTGTTATCCCAACTCACTAATGACACTAATTTTAAAACTGAATCTGAAATACAGTCAATGATTGAAAAGGCTAATTCTTTAACAAAAGAAGTGCATGACTCCCTACCATCTCAAGGCGTAGATAATGTTTTATATTTAGTCAAAGATAGCCAAGGCAAAGACAATAATGTATATCTTGAATATTTGTGGATTGATAACAAGTTTGAACTCATAGGTTCTACTGATGTAGATTTAAGTCAATATGCAAAAAAGACTGAGATTAAGACCAACCTATCAGAGATGATAGAAGATTCAACCCACAGGACTGTTACTGATGAAGAAAAGATAAGGTGGAATCAAGCAACAGACATTGTAGACAATTTACAAACTGACGATGCAACAAGACCACTTAGTGCAAAACAAGGTAAAATATTAAATGAAACTAAAACTGATAAATCAGAATTAGCTGAGTATGCCAAGAAAGAAGACATTAAAACAAAGCTATCAGAATTAGCAGACGATTCCGAGCATAGAACCTTGACAGATGTGGAAAAACAAAAACTTAGCAATGTCAAAGAACAAATTGTTTTAACTGAAGCAGAATATAATACCTTATCTGCTGAAGCTAAAAATGACAATACAAAAATATATTTTATAAAGGCTGAATGACATGGATAATAAAAATGTTAAAGATATCAAAATAGGCAATAACAATATTTTAAAAATTATGTCTAACAACAATGTGTTATGGCAAAAATTGTTAAAGCCAGATTATGAGTTTTATGATTCTGAAATTGGTAATAATTCTAATTGGGCTCAAAATGATTTGGGTTACCGGAATTAGATGTATGTAAAAGTGAATGGCTTGCTTTTAAAAATAAAGGTAATGATAACACTTATAAAACTTATGTATTTATTTGCCCCAAAGAATACAACGCAATGTTTGATTCACAATTGGAATATTTTATCCAAAGTTTAAATAATAGTAATTAATCATAAACTGTAGTGAGGTGCTTATGAAAAAAGTTTTTAATTTAAACTTAGACCTCAAGCGTTCATCTTCTATTTTAGTAGGGGCTGTGCAATATGATAAAAATACAAACATATTGTCAATCCTACTAACAGATAGTGGACAAAATGTAGAGATACCACAAGATTGTAATGTTGAATTGATTTTTAGAAGACCAGATAGAAAGATTTTAAAAATTAAAGGTGAAATAATTCAAGGAGAAAAAGGACAGTTACTACAATTTGTTCTTAGCTCTTCTTCTCTATCTGTTTTTGGAATAGCCGATATTGAAATTAGAATTACTGATGGTTTCGATGTTCTAACAACAGGTAGATTTGCTCTTGAAATTAGAGAATCTTTATTATCTGGCGAGGTAATCGACAACGAGGAATCTGGTCACACTACACCAGAGGGTTTAAGTTTGGAAGATATTGTTAAGGCTCTTAATTTTGAGCCTATTTTGGAAGAAGATATTTTAAAGATTGTTATGGGAGGACTATAAGAATGGCAGAAAAAAGAAAATATTTAGACGAACAAGGTTTAAGAGTATTAGCAAAGGCTAACAAGGATTTATTTGTTCAAAAGGAATCAAACAAAGGACTATCTGATGAGAATTATACAAAGACAGAAAAAGAAAAACTAGCTAGTTTACAATCTTATTCAGTAGCTACTTCAACAGAAAATGGTCTGATGTCTACAGCAGACAAAAATAAGATTGATAAAGTAGCTGACGGTGCTGAAGTAAATCAAATCAATACTATCAAAAAGAATGGCGTTATTGTTACTACGCAAGACAAGACTGTAGATATTACTGTTCCTGTTAATGTATCTGATTTAGTAAATGATAAAAACTTTATGAACAAAGAAGATTTTGATAATGCTACAAAAGATTTAGTTGGTAAACTAACTGGATTTAAAACATCTATTGTGGATACTTTACCTCAAGTAGAAACTGCTGAAGAAAACACTATGTATCTTGTTAAGGATTCAACAACAGAAGGAAACATTTATAAAGAATATTTAAAAATTAATGGCAAATATGAACTAATTGGTGATACTGCTGTTGATATTGATTTAAGCGAATATGCTAAACTAAGTGACATTCAATCTATTACAGACGAGGAAATAAGAAAAATCATATCAGGAGTAGATAATCCTGCACCAAACATAAATTAATGATGAGGTGATTATTTGAATTTTCAATTTAAACCTATTAAATATAACTATTCTTCAAGACATGGAAATAAAATAAGATTTATAGTTATACATGATACAGGTAATTATGGAAAGGGTGCTAATGCTCTTTCCCATTATAGATATTTTGGTGGTGGCAATAGAAATGCTTCTGCTCACTATTTCGTAGACGATAAGGGTATTATCCAAATCATTGGTGATTCTTATTCTGCTTGGCATTGTGGCGACAAGTGGAATAGAAAGTATGCAACAAGAAATGATGTAACTAATTCTAATTCTATTGGTATTGAAATGTGTATGAATCAAGATGGGAATTATGACCTTATGTATAGAAACACTGTTGAACTTGTAAAGAACTTAATGGTTAAGTTTAATGTTCCAATAGATAGAGTTGTAAGACATTTTGATGCTTCTGGTAAATCTTGTCCAGACCACATGAAAAGAAATAATTGGGCTAAATGGATTGAATTTAAAAAAGATATAGCTAAACCTATTGAAGTTAAAATAGATTTATCTAAAGACTCTACATTTGATTTTGAATCTCCATTAAAGGAAAGACAAGATTTAGTTAATAAGAACCCAGATAAGAAATTTGAAAAGGATAAGGTGGATTTAGATATGACTGATATTGATAAGAATTTTGAAAACAACGAACCATCTGAATGGGCTAAAAAGGAATGGCAAGAAGCTATTAATCAAGGAATTACTGATGGTACTATGCCAAAGAAAACAGCTACTCGTGAAGAAGTTGTAGCTATGATTATGAGGGCTTTAAAAAAAATTAAAAAACACTAAATATTACCAAAAGGGTAATTTTAATGTGATTGAAACAGATCCTGAAAATATAAGAATTGAATTTGCTGCAGGGCGAAAAATGCCTGAACTGCGTAAAGAATTTGCTATAAACGGAACATTCTTTGATACTAAAAATCCTGGAAGTAAAAAAGGAATTTGGAAAATAGCAGTTCAAGACAATATGTCACTAGGCGATAACTCATTTACAAACTCTTATCAAGGCACTAAAACAGGTACAATGGTGTGTTTTGAAGGTGGTCGAGTTATTATGGACAGATTTAATAATCTTAGTGAGATACAAAAGTTAGGTAAAGTTAAATGGGCTATAGGTGGCAATGCTCTGTATCCTGACTATAACCTAAAGTTAGAAAAAGCGTTGCCTGATATATCAAGATTTGCCCCACATACTATGATGGCTTATACAAAGGACAATAGAATCTTACTTTTAATAACAAAAGAAAATCGAACACTTACAGATGCAAGAAATGATTTGCTAAAAAATTTTAATTTGGTTAGTGCGATAAATCTTGATGGTGGTGGTTCTACTGCTATGGTGGCAAATGGAAAAATAATAAAAGATCAAGGAAGAAAATTAAATACTATAATTAATGTAATTTGAGGTGGAAAAATGAAAAAAGAAGATTTGATCAGAAAATTTACAAGTAGAAAATTTTGGGTGCTTTTAATTGCCTTAGTCAGTGCGGTTTTAGCATTTTTAAAATTTGACAAAGGTAGCATTGAGCAAATAACAACAATAATCATGGCATTTGGAGCTATGATTTCTTATGTACTAGGAGAAAGCTATGTAGATGGGAAAAGAGTTGAAGGAGATGTAACGAATATTATTAATACAGAAAAATTTAAAAAAGAATGATTTTATAAAGCCTGGGTTAAAAGCCTAGGCTTTATTTTTTTGTAAAAAATTTAAAAAAATTTTAAAAGAAATTTAAAAAAAGTGTTGACTTTATACGTTATAACGTATATAATATAATCAGGAGGTGAGGAAATGAGCAATAAAAAGCCTAAAAGGGGTAACAAAAAAGAGCTACTAGAATTAATAGCACTTTTTCTCAATCTAGTCATTGCAATACTGGGATTGATAAAAGAATTAAAACAGTAACTCTAAGAGAGGGATAGTTCCCTCTCACCCTTTAAGGGTATTATATTATAAAATGCTCATGAAGTCAAAATGAAAAAAATAGACAAGAATATAATTTTATTAAGCTTAATCACTGCGATAAATGTTATAAGCATTTTTAAAAATTTTGGAGTAATTAGCAATGTATTAGTTATTGTTTTATGCTTACTTTTAATAGTTAAAATTAAGAAGGGAGAAAAATGAAAACGGAAAAAACACCTCAAGAAAAAGCAAGAGATAAATGGAATGAAAAAAATAAATCCAAGAGGAAAATTTATGTGGCTAAAAGTGCCTGCAAAAGATATATCCGAGATTTTGCAGGTATCAAAGACCTGGAAGAAGTAAAAAACTGGATAAAAGAAAAAGAAAATATTTTAAAAAATAATTAAAAAAGTGTTGACTTTATACGTTATAACGTATATAATATAATCAGGAAGTAAGAAAAAGATAGCCGGCAACAAGTTTGACGACTCAACCGACTATCAAGAGTAACCACTTAACAAAAAGTGATTACTCCTATTATAACAAATCTTAGGAGGAATTAAAAATGAAATTAAGAAATTTTGGAAAAATTAAGGTATCAGAAGGCGAAACTAATAGAATTTATGTAAATACAGACATTTATTTTGGGGAAGAAATAGTATTTTCCTATGAATTTTTGAACGGTAACAGAGGAGATTATAGCACTATAGGATATATAGAGATAGAAATGGAATCTTGGTTAAGTGACTGGTATCAATCAGAGCCAGTCAACTACTGGGGAAATTTTGAAGAAATGGCAACTGATTATATGATAGAACAAGGATACGCTTGTATTGGAGCGTATGGAGAGTTAGTATTAAAAGATTAATAAAAAGAAAAAAGAACTGTAGAAATACAGCTCTTTTTTTTGACCTATTAATTAGGTCTTAATTACATATAAGAATATTTCAATCCACAGCTTATGCTGATTAATTAATTATAACACAAATTTAATAGTTTTCAAGTAATAGATCCAATTATGGGTCTATTATTTTTTTCGTAGATTTCTGTTTTTGTAGTTTTTAAAAATATTGAATTACAATCACGCTCTCCCGATATGCACGCGGGTGCGTGGATTGAAATAATTTTATAGGTCATAATTATTAATAGACATAGAATCGTTCCTTGGTATTTGATAGCAACTATATTTTATAGGAATGTTATTTCTATGTTTATTTTTCCATACCTAATAAAAATAGTGCTGATGATTTTTCACCAACACTATTTATTATAGAACCTTTATTATATAATCGTTTAATTTTGCTTAAGGTCCATTTCTTAGCATATTAAAATTCTACTGATTCTTATTATCTTATCAGGAGGATTATTCATAAATGAACTATTTAACAGTTTCTTTATTTTGCAAATACACAATACCAAATCACATGATCTTGTTTTAGAATTTTGTGGGATGTTCTTGCAGGTATTGGCAGGACATCTCCTTTTTTTAGGATAATTTTTTCTTTGTTTATTAAAATTTCCGCATTTCCACTTGCAACTAAGACAATTTCCAAGTTATTTTCCGCCATTTCCTCTGTTATTTGGTCTAGGGATAGGATTCTTGTGATTTTTATTTTTTTATTTTCAAAAATTATTTCTTCTATTTCTTTTTCTTCAGTAAATTTTATATTTTCAAATATATTATATAAGTTCATCTAAATTTATTATCCTTTCTATGCCAAGTTTTTGTATATCTTCTTTTTCATGGGTAATATAAATTAGAGCTCTGTCTTTGCTGTATTTTTTTATATTTTTAAGGATTATTTCTCTGGTATTTTTATCAATTTCTCTTACAGCTTCATCTAAAATTAATAATTTTGATGGGAAAATTAAGGCTCTTAAAAGAGAAAGTCTTCTTTTCATACCACCTGATAAGTTTTTTACAAGAGTATCTGAATTTCCATTTAAGTTCATTGATTCTAAATATTTATTGCATTCATTTTGACTCATTTGCTTTACTATTTTTAAATTTTCAAGGACGGTGAAGTCTTCAAGCAGCCTATTTTCTTGAAAAGCTATTGATAGGCTATCTGTTACATATACGCTTCCCTTATCAGGTTTAATATTTTTTAATATTAAATTTACCAGGGTGGTTTTACCACTGCCGGTTTCTCCAATAATTGCAATTTTCTCCCCTTTTTTTATTTCAAGTGAAAAATCTTCAAATATTTTTTTTGAATCAAAGGATTTATATATGTTTTTTAATGAAACTATCATAAACTTCTCCTTATAATTAATAATAAAAATTTTTCCAAAAGCATTGATATTAACATAGCTACAAAGGTATAAGAAAAAAGGCTTGCTATATCCAAGTAAACTTTGGACTCATAAATCATTCTTCCCACAGTATTGGAGGCGATTCCAATTACCTCAGCAGATAAGCCTGACTTAAAGGCGATTCCTATTGCTAAGGATGTAGCTGAATATAAATAAGGTTTTAAATGATGAAGGTAAATATATTTTAATTTATTTTTTTTAGAGATTGAAAAAATTTTTGCCATTTCCAAAATTTTAAAATCTATTGCCATTAGACCATTCAATAAATTTGTGTAGAAAATTGCAAAACTCATTATTGCAGGAATAAAAATATTCAGGTATTTGGAACTTATAAATATTAAAAGGAGCATAACAAAAGATACGACAGGTACTGATTTAATAAATTGCACAAGCGGAAATAGTAGCTCTTTAAGTATTTTATATTTATAGGATAAAAGGCTGAAAAATAAACCTAAAATCAAACCTATTATAAAACCTGAAAATATTTTTGAGGAAGTATTTAAAACAATAAAATAAAAATCGGGATCATGTAAATTTTCAAGAGTTTTTATAAGAACTTTAAAAGGAGATACAAGCAGTATCTCCTCATTAATATACATGGCAAAAATTTGCCATAATAAAATCCAAAATAAAGCTACTGAAAATTTTTTAACTTTCTTTAAAGTAGAAATTTTCATCAGGAAGTTTGCCTCCTACGGCCTTGGGTTCTTGATCGTACAAAGTTTGTAAATATCCGCTAAGAACAGTTTTCATTTCATCGCCGCTAATAAAGCAAATATTGCATGAAGGAATTGCTTTTTCAGCAATGGGGCATTTAACTATATCATATTTTTCAGAAAGTTTAGCAGCATCTGAAACATTTTCATTAGTATATTCAATGGATTCTTCATATTCTTCCATAAATTCTTCTACTGCATCTTCATGGTCCTTAATGAAGTCAGCTCTTGCAATCATAACTCCTGTTACAAGTTTGGAATTATTGTTAAGATTATCCCAAAGTTCTGTTAAAGAAAGGTTTGTTTTTAATCTTTGAACTTTTGTTTTTGCAACAGTTAAGAAAGGTTCAGGAAGCATTACAATAGAATTTTCATCAGCCGCAAGGGCAGCAACTACTTCTGTATGTTCAGCCTTATATTCAATAGTTAAGTCCTTGTCAGGATCAATACCTGATTCTTTAAGAATATATCTAAGGGCAAATTCAGGAGTTGCTCCCTTACCGGATGTTATTATTGTTTTTCCCTTTAAGTCATTTATTGATTTAATATCTTGCTTTGAAGCAATATATAGAACGCCCAGAGTATTAATATTTAAAACTTTAATTTTACCTTCTGTTTTTTGATATAAGACTGCAGCCAAATTTGCAGGCACGGCCGCCATATCAAGTTCTCCCTTAACTATAGCACTAACAACTTCATCAGGGGAATTATAAATTTTATAATTATAAGAATTTTCAGAAGCGTTGTTGTCGCTTTCATCAAATAATTTAACAAGGCCTAAAGATGTTGGCCCTTTTAAAGAACCGAGATTTATGATTTGTTTTTCTTTAGTTTCAGAATTTTCTTTTTTATCTTCTTTTTTATTTTCTACAGCTACATTTTCTGCAGCTTTTTCATTAGAACTATTATTTTCACTAGGCTTAGCCTTACCACAAGCTGTTAGCACAAGCATTGCCATTATAAAAATAGTTATTAATGAATATAATTTCTTCTTCATATTTCACTCCTTATTTTTTAATTTTAAGTAAATTATAGCACAAAAGAACTAAATTTTTTCAAAATTGTGTTATACTAAAGTGAAAAGAAGTATGGGGGAAAATATGATCTATATAATTGTGGGCAACTCCGGAAGCGGCAAATCAACCTTAGCTTATGATTTACAAAAATCAGGATTTAATAGGATAATAACCTATACAACAAGACCTATGAGAATGGGAGAAATCAATGGCAAGGACTATGTATTTATTAGTAAAAGTGAATTTTTAAAAAAATATGATAATAATGAATTTATCGGTCCAACAAAATATGCCGGAAATTTTTATGGTACCCTGAAAAGCGACTTAATAGAAGCTGAAAAAAATTCCACTCCGGCAGTAATTATAGTGGATATTAATGGAATAGAAAAAATTAAGGAGCAATTTCCAAAATCAGTATGTATTTATCTTTATGCAAGTGATGAAGTTTTAGAAAAAAGAATGAAAAAAAGAAATGACGAGAAGGCTTTAATAGAAAAGAGATTAGATGAAGTCTATGATTATTCCAAGATTTGCGATTATAGTATAGATGCAAAAAAGGGTGAAGAGGAAGTATTAAAAGAAGTTCTGGAAATAATAAAAAAGAAAAATTAAAGAAATAAAAAATGGTCGGAGTGAGAGGATTTGAACCTCCGGCCTCATGGTCCCGAACCATGCGCGCTACCAAACTGCGCTACACCCCGATGTAAATTATATTTTACAACAAAAAAAGTTTATTTGCAATTAAGATAAATTAATATGATAAATTTTATTTGTATTTTATTATTGTTCTTGACAAAAAAATTAAATTGCAATAAAATAAAAAAAAACCGAAGAAGTTTTTTTCATAATGGCAGAAATTTTTCTGCCATTTTTTATTTTAATATAAGAAAGTTCCAGGTATTATCGAAAATTCAAGCAGGGTGTAAGGAAAAGTCTTTTAGGAGGATAAGTTAATGAATACCACCGAAAATTTCGGAATTAAAGTTTTTAATAAAGAAAAAATGAAGGAAAAACTTCCCTATCCAATTTATCTTAAGTGGAAAGATGCTCAAAGAGTTGAAAAAGATTTGGACAAGGAAAGTGCAGATGCCATTGCCCATGCAATGAAAGATTGGGCTATAGCAAATGGGGCAACTCACTTTGCACATTGGTTTCAACCCTTAAATGGACAAACCGCAAAAAAATATGTTGCATTTTTAGATAGAACTGTTGATGGGGATCCCATTGATAGATTTAGCGGAAAAGAATTAATTAAGGGAGAACCTGATGCATCTTCTTTTCCAAATGGAGGAATGAGATCGACCTTTGAAGCCAGAGGCTATACATATTGGGACTTAACGGCAAATTCTTTTATAATTGGAAATGTTCTTTACATTCCCACCATTTTTATGTCTTATTATGGGGAAAAACTTGACAAAAGAGGACCGCTTCTTGATTCTTGCAATATTTTAAGTGATGTCGGCAAGGATATAGTGAATTTATTTGCCCAAAATCATGCCTATAGAATGAGGGTAAAAGTTGGTCTTGAACAAGAATTTTTTCTTGTGGATAAGAAAATGTATGAAAAAAGAAGCGACTTAAAAAATGTAGGAAGAACTTTAGTGGGAGCGCCGTCTCCAAAGGGCCAAGAATTTGAAGACAGATATTTTGGTCAAATTCCAAACAGGGTAGAAGAATTTTTTAAGGCAGTTGACAAAAGGTTGTGGGAACTTGGAATTTATTCTAAAACAGAACACAATGAAAATGCACCTTTACAATTTGAAATAGCATGTTTATTTGAAAATGCAAATGTTGCTATTGATGATAATATTTTATGCATGAATATATTAAAGGATGAAGCTCTAAATCACGGCATGGTATGCTTAATGCATGAAAAGCCCTTTGATGGAGTAAATGGAAGCGGTAAGCATAATAATTATTCAATCACCACAAATTATGGGCTAAACTGTTTTGAACCGGGAGAGGATCCTTATAATAATAATATATTTTTATTATTTACTGCTGCAATTATAAAAGTTTGTCACAAATATCAAACTTTGCTTAGACTATGTTCTTCATCTCCTTCAAATGATTACAGGCTGGGAGGATTGGAAGCTCCACCTGCAATAATTTCAGTATTTTTGGGAACGGATTTGGAAGATCTCTTTATGGCAATTAGAGATGGCAAAATTTATAATATTGAAAGTAAAAATAAATTCAGAGCTTATTCTTTAAAAGATATACCACTTGATAAATCGGACAGAAATAGGACCAGTGCTATGTCATTTACAGGCAATAAATTTGAATTCAGAATGCTTGGCTCATCAAAAAATGCAAGCGATATTAATATTTGCCTAAATGCAGCAATGGCTGAAGTTTTAACACAGATAAGAGAAGAACTTATTCCCTTCAAGGATGATAAGGCTAAATTAAGGAGCAAGGTTCTCGAATTAGTACAGGAGATAATCATTAAACATGGAGATATTATATTTTCCGGAGATAATTATTCTAAAGAATGGAAAGAAGAGGCTAAAAAGAGAGGTTTAAGGGAACACAAAAATTATTTTGAAGCTCTTGAAGCGGCAAAGGATATAGATTTTAAGAAAATTTTTCTTGATACAAATATTTTTACTAAAAATGAACTTAGGGCAAGCTATGAAATATCTTTAAAAGATATAATCAATTATAATTTATTAGAAGTAAAAACAATTTTAAATATGTTGACTAAGGATATTTGTCCATCTTTAATAAATGAGCTAAAAGATTTGGAAGAAATTTTAAAGTTCAAAGACAATAAAGAACTTTCAAAAATTTATGATACAATAAATTGTAGTTTAACAGATTTGTATAAAAATTATTTTGATTTAAAAGCTTCTTATGAACATGCTTTGATAATAAAAAATTTAGAAGATAAGGCAAGGTTTATTCAAGAAGATTTACACAATAGAATAATTAAAATCAGACAAATTTCTGATAAGGTAGAAATTTTAATAAGTAGGAAAAATTTAAACTTACCTACTTATGAAGATATGTTTAATTCATTAGATTAGGAGGAAATATGACAAAATTTATTTTTGTTACAGGAGGAGTTGTATCGGGAATAGGCAAGGGCATTTCTGCTGCATCAATAGGAAGACTATTAAAAGACAGAAATTTAAGCGTTTTTATGCAAAAATTTGACCCTTACTTAAATATAGACCCGGGAACCATGAGCCCATTTCAACATGGAGAAGTTTTTGTAACCTATGACGGAGCGGAAACCGATTTGGACTTAGGTCATTATGAAAGATTTATAGATGAAGAGCTTACCAAAAGAGCAAGCATTACAACAGGAAAAATTTATTCCAAGGTTATCGCAAAGGAAAGAAGGGGAGATTATAACGGGGCAACGGTTCAAGTAATCCCTCATATTACTGATGCTATAAAAAATTCTGTCTACAAGGCAGCAAAAGAATCCGGAGCAGATATTGTAATAACGGAAATTGGTGGAACAGTTGGAGATATTGAATCCTTACCATTTTTAGAAGCAATAAGACAAATCCACTCTGAAAATAAAAAAGAAGATATTTTATTTGTTCATACGGTTTTAGTTCCTAATATTCCTGGTTCAGATGAACTAAAAACGAAGCCGACTCAGCACTCTTTTAAGGAACTTATGAGCAACGGCATAAAAACAGATGTAATAATTATTAGAAGTAATGGAATAGTTACTAAACCATTAAAAGAAAAAATTTCTCTTTTTTGTGATGTTCCAATAGAAGCCATAGTTCAATCAGAAAATGTAGACATGATATATGAAGTGCCCTTGGTATTTCACAAACAGGGTTTGGATGAATATATACTCGATAAATTAAACCTGAAAGGCCAAAAGAAATCTGAAGGCAAGTGGTCTAAAATGGTTGAAAGATTTAAAAAAGCAAAAGAAGAATTAAATATTGGCTTAGTAGGGAAATACGTTGAACTTCATGATGCATATTTATCTGTTTCTCAGGCTCTATTAGATGCAGGCTATGAAAATGGTGTAAGGGTAAAAATAAAATGGATTGATTCAGAAGAAGTGGAAAAAGACGTAAAAATTCTTGAAGGAGTTAATGGAATTATAGTACCCGGAGGTTTTGGCAAAAGGGGAACTGAAGGAATGATTTCAACTTCAAAATTTGCAAGAGAAAAAGGAATTCCTTATTTTGGAATCTGTTATGGTATGCAAATAGCCCTAATTGATATAGCTAGAAATAAATTGGCTTTAAAAGGGGCATCTTCAACAGAAATTAATCCTGACACTTCATATCCGATTATAGATTTATTAGAAAATCAAAAAAAAGTAGAAAATCTTGGCGGTACGTTAAGACTTGGTAATTTTCCGTGTAATCTGGAAGAGGGAACTCTTGCCCATAGACTTTATGGACTGGAAAAGGTTGAAGAACGTCATCGTCATAGATATGAATTTAATAATGACTTTAGAGGGCCTATAAGACAAGCCGGTGTAGTATTTTCCGGAATAAATGAAGATTTAGATTTAGTTGAAATTATAGAATTAAAAGATCATCCATTTTTTATAGCTTGCCAATTTCATCCTGAATTCAAATCAAGGCCAACAAAAATTCACCCATTATTTAATGGATTTATAAAGGCAAGCATTGAAAATAAAACAAAAATTTGTAAATAATAGTCATATAAACAATCTATAGATTGAATATTATTATTTTTTATAAATCTACTTTAATTTATTATAAATTGGTGGTATAATAGTAAAAATTTTTCAATAGAGGGGGAAAAAATATGAAGAAGAAAATTTTATTTATGTTATTGGCTACAATGATATTTTTCACAGCTTGTGGAACATCTAATAATGCCGGAGGAGCAAATAGCTCAGAGCAAAACAAGGAAGAGAGCACCGATGAAATCATAATAAGAGGAATTGGACCAAAGACAGGTGCTGTTGCAATTTATGGAAATACAACAGAAAAGGGAATTCAACTAGCTATTGAAGAAATTAATGAAGCCGGCGGAATAAACGGCAAAAAAATTAATTATGAATCTGGAGACGATAAGGGAGATTCAACAGAAGCTATGAATTTATATTCAAGATATGTAGAAGAAGGTGCTAACGCAATTATTGGAGCAGTTACTTCAAAACCGACACTTGCGATTGCGGAAAATTCAGCCGAAGATAATATACCAATCTTGACACCGACAGGAACAATGTTATCAATTACAGAAGGCAAGCCAAACGTATTTAGAGTTTGCTTTACCGATCCAGGTCAAGGACAAACACTTGCTAATTTTGCCGCAGGTAAAATGAATGTAAAGACTGCAGCTATACTTAGAAATACATCATCCGACTATTCTAACGGTGTAGCTGATGCTTTTATAAAACAAGCTGAATCTAAAGGAATAAAGATTGTAGCAGATGAAGGATACGGAGCAACTGATAAGGATTTTAAAGTTCAATTAACCAATATAAAGGGACAAAATCCTGAAGTTATCCTTGTTCCTGATTATTATGAAAATGATGTTGTAATTGCAAAACAAGTTTCTGACCTTGGAATTGATGCAAAGATTCTTGGTCCTGATGGATGGGATGGAGTTCTTTCTGTAGTAGCAAAAGGCGATGAAAAAATTCTTGAAAATTGTTATTTTACAAATCACTATTTTGTAGACGATCAAAAAGATGTAGTTAAGAATTTTGTTGAAAATTATAGGAAAAGATATAACGAAGATCCATCATCATTCTCAGCACTTGGTTATGATGCTGTCTATATTTACAAAAGTGCGTTTGAAAATGCTAAATCTTTAAGTCATGAAGATGTTATTGAAGCAATGAAAAAAGTAACGATTGATGGTGTTACAGGATCATTAAAGTTTGATGAAAATAATAATCCAATTAAAACGAGTGCAATTTTAACGATAAAAGACGGTAAGTATGTTTTAGATTCTTTTGCAGAATAAAAAGTGGGCAGTTGGACTGCCCTTTTTTTGGAGGTATTTATGGAATTTTTATTACAAATCATAAACGGACTTTCCCTTGGATCTATATATGCATTGGTAGCCTTGGGATATACAATGGTTTATGGTATAGCCCTTTTGATAAATTTTGCACATGGTGAAATAATAATGGTTGGGGCTTATACTGTGGTTTTTTCAACTACACTTGTTCTTGCAAAAGCAGGTATTCCTTTATGGCTATCATTTTTGCCTGCAGTTGTCGTATGTACCATTTTAGGCTTATTAATAGAAAGAGTAGCATACAGACCTCTAAGGAATTCACCAAAAATTTCAAATCTTATAACAGCAATAGGGGTTTCATTATTATTACAAAATTTAGTAATGCTTATTTTTGGAGCAGGAGCCAGATCTGTTCAATCAATTTTTAATATTTCTACAGTAAATATTGGATCATTGGAAATTCCTTTTATTTCTTTAATAACAATTATTGTAACGGCAATTCTAACAATTGGTCTTCAAATTTTCATGAAAAAAACTAAAATGGGTAAGGGACTTGTTGCTACAAGTGAAGATTCCAAAGCAGCGGAGCTTGTAGGAATTAGTATTGATACAGCAATGCTAGTAACATTTGCAATTGGTTCATCTCTGGCGGGAGTTGCATCACTATTATATATGGGAACTTATGCCCAAGCTCAACCTCTTATGGGATCCATGCTTGGTATAAAGGCTTTTACAGCTGCCGTAATTGGAGGAATAGGATTAATTCCCGGAGCAGTTATAGGAGGGCTTTTACTTGGAATAGTTGAAGCTCTAACTCGTGCATATTTATCGTCTAAACTTGCTGATGCAATAGTATTTTCTATCTTAATAATCGTTCTCTTAATAAAGCCCACAGGATTATTAGGTAAAAATCTAAAAGAAAAGGTGTAAACTATGAAAAGAAAAAAATTAATAACATATTTTATAACTTTAATTCTTTTGATTGGTTTTTATGGAGTCATTTTATTTTTAAACAGGATGGGCATTGTTAACAGGTATGCACTAACAGTTTTGAGAATGGTTTGTATTAATATTATACTTGCAACATCTTTAAATATAACAGTTGGAAATCTTGGACAAATCACCTTAGGACATGCAGGATTTATGTCAGTTGGTGCTTATACTGCGGCATTATTTGTAAAGTCCGGAATAGTGCCGGGCTTGGGTGGATATTTTTTAAGTCTAATATTGGGAGGCCTTATGGCGTTAGCTATAGGTATAATTATCGGATTACCGGCCTTAAGGCTTAAGGGAGATTATCTTGCTATAGTAACACTTGCCTTTGGAGAAATTATAAGGGTTTTAATAGAGTATTTTTCATTTACAGGGGGTTCTCAAGGCATAAGCGGAATTCCAAGTATGAAAAGTTTTGATTTAATATATGTGCTTATGATTATATGTGTAACTCTTATGTATTCACTAATGACTACTAGGCACGGTAGAGCAGTTTTATCCATAAGAGAAGATGAAATTGCAGCAGAAGCCAGTGGAATAAACGTAACTTTTTATAAAACTTTTGCTTTTGCAGTATCAGCATTTTTTGCAGGGATAGCAGGTGCTATTTATGCACAAAATATTGGAGTTATAGATGCTAAGATTTTTGATTATAATAAATCTTTTGATATTTTAGTAATGGTTGTTTTGGGAGGCATGGGTTCCTTCACAGGATCTGTAATTTCTGCAACTGCTTTAACTATTATACCTGAATTTTTAAGATCATTTGCCTCATACAGAATGGTAATTTACTCCTTGGTTTTAATCATTATGATGATATTTAGACCAATTGGATTATTAGGCAGAAAAGAATTTTCTATTCATAAAGTAGCTGAAATTATTAGCGGTCCTGATAAGAGAAAGTTTTTCAAAGCCAGAGGTGGTAAAGATGACTAAAGTTTTACAATGCAACAAGGTTGGAATAGAATTTGGCGGATTAAAAGCTGTAAATAATTTTAATTTGACAATAGATAAAGGAGATCTTGTTGGTCTTATAGGTCCAAATGGGGCGGGAAAAACGACAGTATTTAATATGATAACCGGAGTATATAGCCCTACAGAAGGCGAAATCTTGCTTAATGGTGAAAAAATAAACGGGTTGGGAACTTACAGAATTGTAAAAAAAGGCGTAGCAAGAACTTTTCAAAATATAAGGCTTTTTCAAAAGATGACTGTACTGGAAAATGTAAAAGTTGCGGCTAACGGACAAATGTCATATGGAATTTTTACCGGTATGTTAAGGATGCCTAAATTTTGGAAAGAGGAAAATGAAATTAACGATAGGTCCCTTGATATGTTAAAAATATTCGGTTTGGATAAATTTTGGGCACTTCCGGCAGAATCACTCGCTTATGGTCAACAAAGAAAGCTAGAAATAGCTAGAGCTATGGCAACAAACCCGGCCTTATTATTATTGGATGAACCGGCTGCGGGGATGAATCCTAAAGAAACTGAGGAATTGATGGATACAATTTCTCTTATTAGAGAAAAATATAATATCACCATTCTTCTAATTGAACATGATATGAAACTGGTCCTTGGAATTTGTAAAAGACTTATGGTTTTAAATTATGGTCAAATTTTAGCTGAAGGCGATCCTAGAGAAGTTATTAATAATCCTAAGGTTGTATCAGCATATTTAGGAGGTGGGGAAAGTGCTTAATATAAGTAAATTGGATGTATATTATGGAAATATTCATGCTATTAAAGAAATCGACTTGAAAGTCAATGATGGAGAAACAATTTGTCTTGTTGGAGCAAATGGAGCAGGAAAGACAACTACCCTTCAAAGTATATCAGGGCTAATTCCTAAAAGCGGTAAAGTAGAATTTTTAGGAAAGAATATTTCAAAATTAAAAGCTCACCAAATAACAAAACTTGGTATAGCACAGGTTCCTGAAGGCAGAAGAGTATTTACCGGTCTTTCTGTCTACGATAATTTACATCTTGGAGCCTATTTAATTAAAGAAGATAGTTCTTTTTTATTGAAAAAAATTTATCAAATGTTTCCTATATTGGAAGAAAGAAAAAACCAATTGGCAGGCACCTTATCAGGAGGAGAGCAGCAAATGCTTGCCATGGGAAGGGCTTTAATGTCAAGACCAAAGCTATTACTTCTTGATGAGCCGTCAATGGGTCTTTCACCTTTATATGTTGAAAAAATTTTTGGAGTTATTAAAGCCTTAAAAGAAGAAAAAACAACAATATTATTAGTTGAACAAAATGCAAACTTGGCTCTTAAAATTTCTGACAGAGCCTATGTATTGGAAACAGGAAAAATTGTAAAAGAAGGTACAGCTAAGGAACTTTTGAATGATCCAAGTATTAAGGCTGCATATTTAGGAGAATAAAAAATTTTATAGTAAGGATAGTATTTATTTAAATAGTTTTTTATTTAAATTTATAATAAGCATTAATATTTTATTAGAAAAATTCAATTTAAGTTTATTCATAACATAATTATAATAAAGTTTTATGAGTTTTAATTAGTAAGGTTAAAAAGCTTTATTAAAAATGGTAGGATTTATATTAGCAATACTATTTATTAAGAAGTTATAAAAAGGTCGAAGAAATTTTCTACGACCTTTTTTATATAATTATTTATAGATATAGAAGCACTTCTTTTATTTTTAGCACCTATATTTTATTGAGATGTGATTTCTAAATCTATTTTTTTAAAATCAAAAAACATATATTATTTAGATATTTTCATAAATTTTTTTCATGCCTGCATCTTGAACTTCTTTAATCGCATTATAAGATTTTTTCATTAGTGCCATTTCATCATCAGAAAGATCAATTTCGATAACTTTTTCTATGCCATTACGACCTATTACACAAGGAGTACCCATGTAAACACCATTTAGACCATATTCTCCTTCAAGGCAAGCACCTACAGTTATTATTGAGTGAGAATCTTCAATAATGTGTCTACAGATTCTAGCTAAAACTGTAGCTACTCCGTAATATGTTGCACCCTTAGTTTCGATGATCCTATAAGCAACATCACGAACATTTGTATAAATTTTTTCTTTTGCACCTTCAAGGTCATCAGTTTTTTCTTTAATCCATTGGCTAGCTTTTTTTCCTGCTATATTAGCACAAGACCATACCGGAAAAGAGGAATCTCCATGCTCGCCCATAATATAGGCAGTGATATCACGAGGATCAACTCCTACAAATCTTGAAATTTCATCACAGAATCTTGCAGAATCAAGAGATGTACCTGAAGAAATTACACGTTCTCTTGGAAATCCGCTAAATTCTTTAACAGCATAAGAAAGAATATCAACAGGATTGGCAGCCACTAAGAAAAGTCCGTCAAATCCCGAAGCCATAACATTATCGACAACGTCTTTAACAATTTTTAAATTCTTATCAACTAATTGTAATCTTGTTTCACCCGGTTTTTGAGGTGCACCTGATGTAATAACTACTAAATCAGCATTTTTACAATCACTATATTCTGCTGAATAAATAATTTTTGAATAGTTATAAGTAAGAACCGGATTTAAGTCCATAGCATCACCGATAGTTTTGTTTTTGTTAATATCAATTATTCCCAGTTCTCTACCCAAACCTTTTAGGGTCATGGCAAAAGCAAAACTTGATCCTACAGAACCATCACCTATTAAAATGACTTTGAAATTTGGATTTTTTATCATCTTCACTACCTCCTTTACTTATAAATAAATATTATACGAAAAAAAATCGTAAGTCAAAAAAATCTATAATGAAAATTCATAACTGTTAATCCTTTTCAATTAACTTTTTGATAGTAATAGATACGAGCTTATAATTAATATTATCTCAGATTATTTGTATAAATATTTTAAAATTATAATATTTTACACTTAAGTATTAATTTATTTACATAAATATTTATAAGTAATATTTAATCTTTAATTAAAAGTCTAAATAGTGTAAAATAACTATAAGGAGAAGCACCTTGGAATATTGGGATTTATATAATAAAAAGGGAAAATTAAGACATAAGGTAATAAAAAAAGGCATGCCCATAGACAAGGGCTTATATCATTTAATATGTGAAGGTTGGATTTACAGAAGTGACGGCAAATTTATTATTCAGAGAAGATCTTTGGAAAAATCCACTTTTCCGGGGATGTGGTATTGTTCTGCAGGTGGTTCAGTTATAAGCGGAGAAACCAGTAAAGAGGGCATGAAAAGAGAATTTTTTGAAGAATTGGGAATTGAAATACCTATTAATGAAATAAGATTAAAAAGGATTATTACAGTTAGAAATTCAATTTTTCATATTTTCTTAGTTAAAAAAGATATTAATTTGGATGAACTTATTTTGCAAAAAGAAGAGGTTATGGACGTGGGCTTAGCAACTGATGATGAAATATTTCAAATGATTGATGAAAAAATTTTTATTTCGTTAAATTATTATAAAGATTTTTTTGATAAAATTAAAAATAACCGTCTCTAATGAGGCGTTTTTTTATAGGAGGAAATTATGAAACTTTTTAATTCGTTGACAGGTAAAAAAGAAGAATTTATTCCCATAAATGAGGGACAAGTGACTATGTATAACTGTGGACCGACAGTTTATAATTATATTCATGTTGGGAATGCTCGACCAATTGTTGTATTTGATACTTTGAGAAGATATTTTTTATATAAGGAATTAAATGTGAAGTTTGTTTTAAACTTTACTGATATAGATGATAAGATTATTAATAGGGCTAAGGAAGAAAATAAAACTACTGACGAAATAGCCGAAAAATATATTGAAGAGTTTAAGAAAGATGCCGTACCCTTGGGACTTTATGATTATGAAACAATTAACCCGAGAGCTACCCATGTTGTGGATAAAATGATTGAATTTATTCAAACGTTAATAGATAAAAAAGCTGCCTATATTTCAGGTGGGGATGTTTATTTTGATGTTAATTATGATAAAGATTATGGAAAACTTTCAGGCAAAAATTTGGAAGATTTAATAGCCGGAGCTCGTGTCGATCTTTCCCAACTAAAGAAAAATCCTTATGACTTTGCTCTTTGGAAAAATAAAAAAGAAGGAGAACCATTTTGGAAAGCACCTTGGGGAGAAGGTAGACCGGGATGGCATATTGAATGCTCCGTTATGGCAAAAACTATATTAGGAGATACTATAGATATTCATACAGGAGGAGAAGATTTAAAATTCCCCCATCATGAAAATGAAATTGCTCAATCAGAGGCTTGCAATGATGCACCTTTTGCCAGATTTTGGTTGCACAATGGTATGATTACGGTTGATAATGAAAAGATGAGTAAATCCAAGGGGAATTTTTTTACAGTTAGAGAAGTAGCTAAAGAATATGATTTGGAAATATTAAGATTTTTCTTATTAACAACAAGCTACAGGGCTCCAATTAATTTCTCAAGAGAAGTAATGGATCAAACAAAAAATGCCCTTCAAAGGTTATATAATGCAAAAGAAAAATTACAGAGGGACATTGACCTTAGTGAGGATAGAGAGCTTACTGAAAAGGAAGAGAACATAAGGGAATCTTTCAAAAAACATATAAAAGACTTTGAAAAGTCAATGGATGACGATCTCAATACCGCTGATGCAATTACTGCTATATTTGACCTTGTAAAGGATATAAATGTTAATTTAAACGAAAATTCAGCAAAAAAAATATTGATTGAAGCTTTAGATTTATTAAAAAAACTTACAAAAGTTTTAGGAATAATGGAAAAAGAAGAAAATAAAGAAAATTATGATGAAGAAGTATTAAAGCTTATTAAAGAGAGAGAACAAGCAAGAAAGGATAAAGATTTTAAAAAAGCTGACAGCATCAGAAATGTATTGTTAGAAAAAGGTATAGAAATAAAAGATACCAGAAAGGGAACTGAGTGGAAAAGACTTTAGAAGATTTTTGCGCCATTGGAAAAACTTATGACGAGAATTCTATAAGAGAATTAAATCCTTTAACCTTGGCATATTTAGGGGATGCTGTTTTTGAACTTTTAGTTAGGACCCATGTATTGAGAGGGAATTTATCCGCTAATAAGTTATACAGAGAAAGCATAAAATATGTAAAAGCTAAAAATCAAAGGCAATTACTGGAAAAAATTCTTCCCAATCTTAGCGAGGAAGAAGTAAAAATATATAAAAGAGGCAGAAATGCAAAGCCGCACACTATACCTAAAAATGCAGAAATTACCGACTACAAGGTGGCTACGGGTTTAGAAGCACTTTTTGGATATTTGTATTTATTAGAAAGGGAAGATAGGATAGTTAAAATTTTTATGGAGATGATAAAATGAAGGTTAAAATAATAGCCCATACTGAGTTTCCTGAAGAAACAATAGCAAAAAGTGCAAAATTATGCTATTCAAGAGTGGGAGTGGATGAAATCTCAGAAAAATTAGATGAAGATGCAACGAAGGATTTTTTAAATATGCTTATGGGCTTTTCTCATTTGTCACCTCTTGAACATGCATCTTTTACCTTTGCCGTTGAAGGGGTTTCCAGAACTTTGACCCACCAGCTTGTAAGGCATAGGATAGCATCTTATTCTCAACAATCACAAAGGTATGTAAAATTAAATAATTTTGAGTATATAGTCCCACCACAAATTGAAAAAAATCCAAAAGCAAAAGAAATTTTTATTAAGGCAATGGAAGAAGATCAAAAAGCCTATGATGATTTGGTAGAAATATTGATAGAGGAAAATTCAAAAAAATATATAGAAATGGGTTTAACAAAAGATCAGGCCAGAAAAAAAGTAGAAAAAGAATCAATAGAAGATGCGAGATATGTATTCCCTAATGCCTGCGAAACAAAGATTGTCTTAACAATGAACGTTAGAACTCTATTGCATTTTTTTTCTTTAAGATGTTGTAATAGGGCTCAATGGGAAATTAGGCAAATGGCAATAGAAATGCTTGGGCAGTTAAAAAAAGTTTCTCCGATTTTATTTAAAGATGCGGGTCCGGGTTGTGTTTTTGGACCTTGTCCTGAAGGTAAAATGACTTGCGGAAAAGCAAAAGAAGTTAGGGAATTTTTTAAAAAGCTGGGAACGGAATAGTTATATATTTTGACTTATGAATTATGCAAGGAGTATTAGTAAATAATTTTTTCTGATAAAAATAAATTAATATTCTTAATTTAAAGTTATCAAAAGATTGATATCCATAAAAATAGTCTTTTGGTAACTTTAATTTTATTTTTATATTTTAAAATAATTCATTTTTAAAATTCATGTTGAATAAATTCAGTCTTAATTTATACATTATAAAACAGTTAAGGAATTATATTTCTTAGAAAGGTCTTGATAAATCTAAAAAGCAATCAAAAGCTTTTATAAGACCTGATATAGAAAAAGGCCTTTATATAGTTTTAATAGGAATAAGTACATCAAGACTTATAGCATGTAAAAATATAAATAAATTATCAAAGAACTTATGGAAAATATTAACTAATTAAAGCTCTTGAAAGAAACTTAAGGCAAGGACTAATAGGAGGAAAAGAATATAAAAAATTATTAAAGCAGATGAGTAAATTTAGTTAAATTCAGCTTATCATAAAATTCTGTAATCTTTTAAAATGCTTAATTTACAACATTTTTCCCTATAAAATGTTATAATATATATGGTGATTTTAATGAGTTATATTTATGGCAGGGGTCCGGTTATGGAGGCTCTTAAAAATAATAAGGTAGATAAATTATATATTTCAGCACAAACAGGGTCAATATTAAAGATAATAGGTTTTGCAAAAGATTCAAAAGTGTTAATTTCAAATGTGTCAAAAGATAAGTTGGACAAAATGGTTGACGGGAAAAACCACCAAGGCATTGTTGCTCTTGTAAGTGGCTATGAATATAAAAATTTTGATAAACTTCTTGAAGAAACCAAGGCAAAAAAAGATTGTCGGCTACTAATTTTAGATAAAATGGAAGATCCCCATAATTTGGGAGCAATAGCAAGAAGTGCTTTATTTTTTAATTTTGACGGAATAATAATTCCAAAGCATAGAGAAGCTCTTGTTAATGATACAGTTTATAAAACTTCCGCAGGTGCTGTTGACCATGTGAATATTTGTCAGGTTACTAATTTAAGTCAAACTTTAGAAAAATTAAAAAAAGAAGAATTTTGGATATATGCCGCCTGCTTGGATGGAGAAAATATTAAAGATATAGATTTTTCCGGTAAAATTGCAATTATTATTGGAAATGAAGGCAAGGGAATTAGTCAGAACTTAATTAAAAATTCAGACTTTAAGGTAAAAATTCCAAATTTATCCGAATTTGATTCTTTAAATGCTTCTGTTGCAGCAGGGATAATTATGTATGAAGTGGTAAGGTAAATGCAAAGAATTAACTATGAAAAAGATAAAAATTATTTGTTTGTAGATGCTTATAATATAATAAATTTTTGGCCCCAATTAAATAAACTTAAAAGTATAAATTTAGAAGATTCAAGGAATGCTTTAATTGACATAATGATTGAATTTTCACATGTAACTAAAGAAAAGATAATTCTTGTATTTGATGCCTATTTGGTTAAAGGTTCAGGAGGCAAATATTATAAAAAAGACGGTATAGAAATAGTTTTTACCAAGGAAAATGAAAGGGCAGATTATTTTATAGAAAGAGAATTAGACAGGATTGGAAGGCTTAGAAATATAAGAGTAGCAACATCTGATGCTACAATTCAGGAAATTATTTTGTCAAGAGGTGGAACAAGAATATCTGCCAGAGAACTAATGATAGAAGTTGAAAATTCAAGAAAGCTTACCAGAAATTTTCAAAAAAAATTAAGGATTAAAAATGTTAATGCTATAAATAAAAGTGATATAAAAAAATTAAAAAATTTAAAAAATTATTTAAAGTAGGTGAAATATGAATTATCAAGAATATGCTGAATATAGAGAAAAATTTGTTGAGATGGTCGATGAAAAGAGGCTGACGGAGCTAAAAAATATACTTGCAGACCTAAATGTTGTCGATACCGCAGAAATCATAGAAGATATGGATGATATGCATCTTTTAATATGTTTCAGGATGCTTCCAAAAGAAATGGGTGCTGAAGTATTTTCTTTTATGGAACCCTATGATCAAAAAAGAATAATAAACAAAATTAACAATGCGGAATTAGAAGAAATAATTGACGAATTGGATTTTGATGATATGATTGATATTTTGGAAGAGATGCCTGCAAATGTAGTTACAAAAGTTCTTCAAAAATCCACTCCTGAAGAAAGAACGGAAATTAATAAATTTTTAATGTACGATAAAGACAGCGCCGGAGCAATAATGACTATTGAATATGTGTCATTAAAAAGAGATTGGACAGTTGCAGAATCTTTGGAGCATATTAAGAAAGTTGGAATGGATAAGGAAATTATTTATACTTGCTATGTCGAAAGCGAATATAAACAATTGCTTGGATTTGTTTCCTTAAGAACTCTTGTATTGGCAGATAAGTCACAAATTATTAATGACATTATGGAAACTGATTTGGTATATTTTACCACAAATGAAGATAAAGAAGATGTTGCACAAGCTTTTACAAGATATGGATATATAGCAATTCCTGTAGTAGATAGGGAACACAGACTTTGCGGGATTATAACCTTTGATGATGTTATGGATATAGTTGAAGATGAAGCAACGGAAGATATTCATAAGATGGCGGCTGTAAGTCCTTCTGAAGAAGAATATCTTGATCAAACTCCCTGGCAACTTGCAAAAAATAGGATTCCCTGGCTATTAGTATTAATGATATCTGCAACTTTAACTTCAGGGATAATAACAAAATATAATTCTATTTTAAGCAGGTTTTTAATTTTAAGTTCATTTATTCCAATGATAACTGATACAGGAGGTAATTCGGGTTCTCAATCTTCAACGGTTGTAATAAGAGCTATAGCAACCGGGGAAATAGGGTTAAGAGATGGTTTTTCTGTTATATTTAAAGAATTTAGAGTTGGTATAATATGTGGAACAGTTCTTTCGATAGTAAATTTTTTGAGGCTATTATTTTTTACTCAAGCAGACATAAAAATATCTTTTTTAGTATCGTTAACAATTTTATGCACAGTAATATTATCAAAGCTAATGGGAGCAATTTTGCCTTTATTTGCTGAAAGGGTTAATATTGACCCTGCAATTATGGCTTCTGCTTTAATTACAACAATTATAGATTCAGTAGTTTTAGTAATATATTTTTCTTTATCTACAATTATTCTAGCCTTATAAATTTTTTATAAGGTTTTTTAAATTATTGATATAATCAAGAGTCTATTGGTCTCAGAACGCAAAAGATATTTGTATAAAGAATCAATTCTTTGTTTTTTGATGTAGAAATTGATTATTACAAAATATTAGTAAAATATTTTTATCGTATCAAGTCTTTACATGATTTACTTTTAAAAGCATATTTATTATCTTATATTTTTCATCATTGTTTACCGGGGAAATTTCCTTTAATAATACAAATATTTTATTTAGTTATATTTTTTGGTATAATAACCTTTGATAAGAGGTGATTTTTTGAGTTTTTTTGATAATTTTACAGAAAATTTGACTGATATAAAAAATAATCTTGAAATTATTTCACAAAAGCTTTTGGAAAATACTAAGGAAATTAAGGATATAACAAAACTTAAATTAGACCTTGTAAAAGAAAAGCGGTTTTTAAGTAACTTATATAAAGAACTGGGTATTCACTACTATAAAGTCTATAAAAATTCAGACAGCAACTTAAATGTAGCCGGTCAAATAACAAAAATTGATATTTCTCTACAAAAAGTCAGTTCAATAGAAAATTCCTTAAATAATTTTAAAAAAGGCTCTATGGATTCACCTGATAGCGGACTTTACCTTATGGAAAAAAAAGAAGAAAATGATGAGTGAAATAAAAAAATCATTTGTAAATATAAAGGAAATAAAAACTGCATATATTAAACGGGAAGGTGGAAATAAAGTTGCTCTAGTTCTTCATGGATGGGGAGCAAATATTCAATCTATAATGCCCATCGTAAATTCTATTCCTTTAGAATACACCGTTTATGCTTATGATAGTCCGGGGTTTGGGGATAGTCAAAACCCTGATAAGATTTATGGAACTTATGATTACTATGAATTTTTAAAGGAATTTTTAAAATATTTTAATATAAAAAAAGCGACTTTTCTGGGTCATTCTTTTGGTGGGAAGATTCTAACAATTTTGGGGTCAAGAGATGATGATTTGATTGAAAAGCTTGTTATTATAGACGCATCGGGGATACTTCCCAAGAGAAAAATTTCTTATTATGTTAAAGTTTATAGTTTTAAATTTTTTAAAAAATTATATCTATTAACTCACGGAAACAATGAAAGTTCCTTAGAAAAATTTTATAAAAGGCACGGATCTGATGATTATCAAAATGCTGACGGCATAATGAGAAAAGTTTTTGTAAAGGTTGTAAATGAATCGACCTTAAAAGAACTTTCAAATATTATGGCCGAAACCCTTTTAATTTGGGGAAATAAGGATGATGCTACTCCTCTTTATATGGGCAAAATCTTTGAAAAAGAAATAAAAAATTCCGGTCTTATAGTTTTAAATGGCGGCCATTTTTCATATATTGATGATTTTAACACTTTTTCGGCTGTCATTAAATCATTTTTAGGAGATAAATAATGGTAATTTTATATTTGTTAGAATTTATAGTCTTAGTTGTTGGAATTTATTTTTCTTATGTTAGGTCAAATTATCCAATTCATATGCTTCAACTTGAAGGATATAACAATGAAGAATATAAAAAATGGGTTAAACAAAACAAGGAGCATATAAGTAAATTTAGTTACAGTAGAAATTATAAGGCAAAAACTCCTTTAGTGTGGACCGATAGAGCCAAAAGACTCTTAAGGGTCCACAAAAAAGTTACTATTTGCTTTTTTATATTTTCTTCTGTAATAACAAATATTATTTATAACATAACAAATTCATATTTAAGTATTTTATTTTTAGTTTTTGCAGGATTATTAATTTATTATTTTCAATATTTTTTATTAATACTTTCAAACACTATAGCAAAACCCAAAGAAGATAAAATTAATTATGGATTTTACAAACAAGCTCAAGAAAAAATAAGAGATTTGAAAAAGAATGAAGGTCTTAAAGTTATAGGAATAACAGGGTCCTTTGGAAAAACTTCTGTAAAATTTATTTCAGATACTGTTTTAAAAGAAAAATATAGGACTAAAAATACTCCATCTTCATTTAATACACCCATGGGACTTTCTAAGGTAATAAATAATGAATTAGATAAAAATTATGAAGTTTTTATTGCTGAATTAGGGGCTAAGGAAAAAGGTGAAATAGACGAAGTTGCAAAACTTGTATCTCCGGATATCGGTATAATTACAGCCATAGGTCCTACTCATATGCATTTATTTAAAACAATTGAAAATATTCAAAACACAAAATATGAGCTGATTGAAGACTTGCCTGAAAATGGAATTGCAATTTTTAATTATGACAATGAATATGTAAGACCCTTGGCAGATAAAACCAAGAAAAAAACCTACCGTTATGGAATAAAAGATACAGATAAACTAGATGTATATGCCAAAGACATTAAGGTTAATGAAAGCGGGTCTAAATTTACTTTAGTAATAAAAAATTTGGGAGAGATTGAATGTAAGAGTGTTCTTTTGGGCATTCATAATATTTCAAATTTATTGGCGGTAGCTTCTTTGGCTTATGTATTGGGACTAAGTTTAGAGCAAATCAAAAACGGTATAGAAAAAGTTCAAGCTGTTGAGCACAGGCTTAACATTGTTCCTTCGGCTGCCGGATATATTGTAATTGATGATGCTTTTAATTCAAATCCTGTGGGATTTAGGGCAGCCTTAAATGTTATTAGTGAGTTTAAGAAGGCTAATAAAATTATTATTACACCGGGAATGGTGGAATTGGGAGCTATTGAAGAAGAAGAAAATTATAAGATTGGTTTAGAAATTTCCAAGGTTTGTGATTATGTTATTTTAGTAGGATCTAAAATCACAGGACCGATAAAAAAAGGTTTATTAGATGGTAATTTTAATAAGGATAAAATTTTTACAGTTAAAAATCTAAATGATGCTACATCAAAACTTGTTGAAATAGCAAAGCCCGGAGATGTAGTCTTGTTTGAAAATGACTTGCCTGATAATTATAATGAGGAGTGATTTAATGTTTAATGTTGCAGTAGTATTTGGAGGCAGATCGGTAGAACATGAAGTTTCAGTTATTACAGGTTTGCAAGTTATTGAAAATTTGGATAGGGAAAATTTTAATCCTATTCCTATATATATTTCTAAGGACGGCAGATTTTTCAGCGGTGATATTTTAAAGGACTTTAATACCTTTAAAGAAGGAAAATATGAAGAAGCTACTGAAGTATTTTTAATACCACAAAAAGGAGATAGGTTCCTATATTCGGTAAAATTAGTTGGGGGTATATTTACAAAAGCACATACGGAAAATTATATATATGCTAGAATTGATGCAATTTTTCCTGCCCTGCATGGAACTTTTGGAGAAGACGGATCCATTCAAGGAATTTTTGAATACATGGATATTCCATATGTCGGCTGTTCTGTATCTTCAGGAGCATGTGGTATGGATAAAGTGCTCATGAAAGATATTTTTAAAGCCAACGGCATTCCTGTTATTGATTATATATATTTTTACAGAAATGAGCTTAAAGATTTACAAAAAGTTCTAAAAAAATGCGAGAAAATAGGGTATCCTTTAATTGTAAAGCCTGCTAATCTGGGGTCTTCAATCGGAATATCAAAAGCATCAAATGCACTTGAATTATCAAAAGCCTTAGAAGTGGCAGCAAATTATGATAAGAAAATTATAGTCGAAAAATGTTTGGAAAATCATAGGGAAATAAATGTTGCAATCCTTGGAAATGAAGAAGAGCTTCAAGTTTCAGCATGTGAAGAACCACTTACGGCAGAAGATATTTTAACCTATGGGGATAAGTATGTAGGATCATCTAAAACAAAGATGGCATCACAAGAAAATCAAAAGAAGAAACTTCCTGCAGATTTGAAAAAAGAAGTACAAGATAAAATTTGCCAATTAGCAAAAGAATCATTTAAAGCTATTGGAGCCTCAGGCGTTAGTAGAATAGACTTTTTACTTAAAGATGACGAGGTTTATGTAAACGAAATAAATACCCTACCGGGTTCTATGGCATTTTATTTATTTGAAGTTGAGGGTCTTACTTTTAAAGACCTGCTTACAAAATTATTGGAAATTGCAATCAATAATTATAATGAAAAAGAAAAAAACATGTACTCTTATAACTCAAATCTCTTTAATAAGACAAGTTATGGAGCAAAAATTAAATGATAAATGAAAAGATTTTAAAAGTTATTGAAAATTCAAAACCGATGACAAAAGAAGATTTAGCTAAGATTTTTAACATTAAAAAGAAAGATAGGGATGATTTTTTTCTTACACTTGATAATTTAAAAAGGCAGGGATTGATATTTGAAAATAATAAAGGAAAAATTATTTTTGTTGATAATAAGACCTATTATTTTGGGAAAATTCAAACCTCACAAAAGGGTTTCGGTTTTTTAATAACTAAAAATCTGGATGAAGATATATATATTTCAGAAGAGAACTTGAATTTTGCTTTAAACGGTGATGACGTTATAGTAAAAAAATATAAGGACTCCCACGGTTCAAAACCTGAAGGCAAAGTTGTAGAAATTGTGGAAAGGGTCAACGAAAAATTAGTTGGAACTTTTCAAGATATGAAAAATTTTGGCTTTGTAGTCCCTGATGAAATAAAGTTTGCCATGGACATATATATTTCCAAAAAAAGAATAAATGGAGCAAAGAACGGACAAAAAGTTCTGGTTAAAATAGATAAATGGCCAACAGAAGGGAAAAAGCCCGAAGGAAGAATTTTGGAAGTTTTAGGCTATCCCGATGAACCTCATGTAGATATCCTTTCGGTTGCAAAATCAATGGATATCCCCATGGAATTTTCAAAGACGGTAAAGAGGGAAGCTAAAGGTATTCCGTTTGAGGTAAACCCTCAAGAAATTAGGGGAAGGCTGGATTTAAGAGATAGTCTTATTTTTACAATTGACGGAGCCGATTCAAAAGATTTTGATGATGCAGTAAGCTTGGAAATTTTATCAAATGGAAATTATCTTTTGGGAGTGCATATTGCAGATGTAGCAAACTATGTAAAGCTTGATTCACCAATTGATGAGGAAGCTTTTTTGAGAGGAAATTCCGTATATCTTCTAAATAAAGTAATACCAATGTTACCTTTTGAATTATCAAACGGAATTTGTTCACTTAACGAAGGAGTAGACAGACTTACCCTGTCTTGTCTTATGGAAGTCAATAAAAAGGGAGACCTTGTTAATAAAAAAATATGTGAGTCAGTAATTAATTCAAAGAGAAGACTTGTATATGATTATGTTTCTAACTATTTAGAAAATGGAATTTCAGATGATTCTCTATTGGGTTTAGAAGAAACCCTACAAAAAATGTATGAACTTTCAAAAATTTTGCAGGAAAAAAGAAAAGCTAACGGGTCAATTGATTTTGAAATTCCTGAATCAATTATAAAAGTTACAGAAGACGGATGGCCTGTAGAAATTTTAAAAAGAGAAAGAAGATCTGCAAATAAATTAATTGAAGATTTTATGCTTTTAGCAAACACAACGGTTGCAGAGCATTATAATAAGATGGAAATTCCGTTTTTATATAGGATCCATGAAAAACCAAGAGAAGAAAAAATTTCTGAATTAAATTCATACCTAAGACCCTTGGGATACATGGCAAATTTTGGACCGGAAATAAAATCTCGAGACATACAAAAACTTTTAGAAAAAGTTGCGGGTAAAAAAGAAGAACTTTTTATTTCAACTATGGCTCTAAGGGCAATGACAAAAGCTCGATATTCACCAATTAATGATATACACTTTGGCTTATCTTTTCAATACTATACACATTTTACTTCACCAATTAGACGCTATGCAGATCTTATGGTCCACAGAATAATTAAGGATTTTTTAAGAGGAGAGCTCTCAAGAAAAAAAGTTAAAAAATTAAACGATGAACTTCCTGGAATTTGTGATCATATTTCAGCTACAGAAAGAGTTGCCCAAGAAGCGGAAAGACAAGTTGAATCAATAAAGATGGCTGAATATATGTCTGAGAGAATTGGCGAAAAATACAATGGTATTATTTCGGGTATAACAAGTTTTGGAATTTTTGTACAACTTGAAAATTTAATTGAAGGCTTAGTTCCTTTCAAGACTATGAAAGGATTTTATGAATTTGACCCCATTAACTATAGGGCGGTGGATGTTGATACAAAGATATCTTTTGGAATTGGAGATATGGTAACAATCAAAGTTGAAAATGTAAATTTAACGACAGGTAAAATAGATTTTGAATTAGAAAGTGAAGAAGATGAAATTAAAGAAAGCTGATGCTAATAATTTAAGTCAAAATAAAAAGGCAAGGCATGAATATTTTATAGAAGATACTTATGAAGCCGGTATGGAGCTTAAGGGTACTGAAGTTAAATCAATAAGGAAAGGCTCAGCAAATATAAAAGATGCCTATTGCCAAATAACAAATGGAGAAATTTTTATTCATAATATGCATATAGCCCCTTATGAAGAAGGAAATATTTACAATGTAGACCCTTTAAGAATTAGAAAATTACTAATGAATAAATCTGAAATAAGGAAACTTGAAAAGATAAAGACCCTTCAGGGTTATACAATATTACCTTTAAGGTTATATTTAAAAAACGGTAGAGTAAAATGTGAAATTGCAACCGCCAAGGGCAAAAAATTATATGATAAGAGAGCAGATATGGTGAATAAAGAAGTCCAAAAAAAATTAAGAGAAAAAATAGATTATTAGGTAAGCAAAAAATAATGAAATTTTTAAGTGTATTTATTATATATGACTTAACCTAACTAGATAAAATATTTCTTTGATTAGTTATGATAAAAAAATATTATAATTAAAATAAGAAAACCTGTAAAAATAAAAGACTAAATAGTACAGTTAAACCCTCATACACAACAACTTGACTAAAAAAATTCATGATTTCAAAATTTAGGCCTTTAAAAATTATGAACTTCTTGGGATAAAAATATGATTTTTAAATCTTGCTCTGAATTTGAAATCAAGGTAGTTTTTTTAGGCTCTATGTCAAATATTGGGGAGGCTCGTTAGCTCGAGTCTCT
>CABTZF010000013.1 GCA_902489255.1 uncultured Peptoniphilus sp.
AATACCAGATAAAATAACTCTTTCTTTTTCAGAACCATCATCTAATGTAAATTTCAATAATTTTTTTGACTTAGGAACTTCTTCGCAGTTCTTAACTTTTACAACTCTAAAATCAGATTTTGAGAATGTATCAAAATCAACCATATCTTCAAATAATGGCTCTACTTTTACTTTTGATAAGTCGATTTTTTCTGTCGTAAGTTTGTCGTAAGTTTCGTAAGTTTCTTTTGACGAATCCCTATTTTCTGCCTTTTCTAAGCCTATTGGCTTCATTGTAGGGAAAAGAATAATATCTCTTATACTTGCTTGGTCCGTCAAGAGCATTATCATTCTATCAACACCAATTCCCAAACCTCCTGTTGGGGGAAGACCAACTTCTATTGCATTAATAAAGTCACTATCCATTGGATGAGCTTCTTCATCTCCTTTTTCATGTTCTCTTACTTGAGCTTCAAATCTTTCTCTTTGGTCAATAGGGTCATTAAGTTCTGAAAAAGCATTGGCAAATTCCCAAGTATTTATGAAGGCTTCAAATCTCCTTGTTATTCTACCATCTTTAGGATCTTTCTTGGCTAGAGGAGATATATCTACAGGATGGCCTGTAATAAAAGTGGGTTGAACTAATTTTTCTTCACAGAATGTTTCAAAAAATTCTGATAAAATTTTCCCCCAACTTGCTCCCTCTTCAACTTCTACGCCCTTTTCTTTTGCGAGCTTTTGAGCTTCTTCATCTGTTTTAACTTGGTCAAAATCAACTCCTGCATATTCTTTAACAGCTTCCATCATGGTCATCCTTTTCCAAGGAGCTTTTAAGGAAATTTCTCTTCCTTGATAAGTAATGGTATCAGTTCCCAGAACTTTTATTGCCGCATATTCAAATATGCCTTCTGTTAATCTCATCATTTCATCCATATCTACGTATGCTTGATATAGTTCAATATTTGTGAATTCAGGATTGTGCCTTGTATCCATTCCCTCATTTCTAAACATTTTTCCCATTTCATATACTCTGTCAAAACCACCTACTATTAGTCTCTTTAAAAATAGTTCATTGGCAATTCTCAGCTGCATATCAATATCTAAAGTATTGTGATGGGTTAAAAATGGTCTGGCATTGGCACCTCCGGCAACTGTTCCTAAAATTGGCGTTTCAACTTCAACAAAATCTTTTTTATCAAGATATTCTCTTATGGCCTTTATAATTTTTGTTCTCTTTAAAAAAATTTCTTTAATTTCAGGGTTTACTATTAGGTCAACATATCTTTGTCTATACCTGAGATCAGGATCTTTAAGTCCATGAAATTTTTCAGGCAGAATTTGAAGGGATTTTGATAAAAGAGCTATGCTTTTTGCATTTACAGTAACTTCTCCGGCTTCTGTCTTGAATACTTCTCCCTTAACTCCAATAATGTCACCCATATCAAGGCCCTTTACATCCTCATAATTTTCAAGAAGCACATCTTTTCTTGCAAATACTTGAATCTTCCCCTTGTAATCTTGCAAGTCAATGAAACAAATCTTGCCATGACGTCTTTTACTCATAACACGACCGGCAACTGTAACATTTTCTCCGTTCATTTCTTCAAACCTATCTTTAATGTCTTGTGAATATGCGTCTACATCATATTTTTCGTATATGAACGGATCTTTTCCTTCTTTTCTTAATTCTTCAAGCTTTTGTCTTCTCATTACAAGAATTTCATTCAAATTATCTACATTAGTATTTTTCATAAAGCCTCCTAAAAGCTAATGGCACAAACTTCGTATTTAATAATTCCGTCAGGCACTTCTATTTCTGTTATATCACCGACTTTAAGACCGATAAGACCTGAGCCGACAGGTGATTCATTGGAAATTTTTCCTTCTAAAGGATCCGCCTCTGCTGAACCTACTATTGTATATTCATCTTCTTCTCCGGAAGAAATATCTTTTACAATAACTGTTGAACCCACATTGACCATATCATGATTTAGATCTTTTTCATCAATTACCTTAGCATTTCTAGCCATCATTTCAAGCTTTGCAATTCTTTCTTCAACATAAGCTTGCTCATTTTTTGCTTCATCATATTCTGAATTTTCAGACAAATCTCCATAACCTAAAGCTACCTTAATTCTTTCAGCAACTTCTTTTCTTCTTACTGTTTTAAGGTATTCAATTTCATTTTCAATTTTTTCTAAACCTTCAGGTGTGAAAAATATATCTTTATCCACTAAAATCTCTCCTCTATATAAAAAATAAGGCGCTAAACGCCCATAAGTCATTTTTAATGAATTCATTATAGTAAATATATAAAAAAAAGTCAAGAATCTTTTAATTTATCCCATTTCTTCCATATAATTTTCTATGAGTTTTACAACTTTATCATATTCTTTTTCAATATTTAATTTGCTTCTAAGAGCTTTAGAATTCTTCATATTTTTGAAATAGTAGGAATAATTTTTCCTCATATTTAAAATCCCCTGTCTATTCCCCCTAAATTTTACTTCAAGGTTTAAATGCTCAACTAACAAATTAAGTCTTTCTCTCAAGCTAGGTCCTAAATATTCTCTACCGCTTAGAGCAGCTTTTATTTCTTCAAATATCCAAGGATTTCCTATGGCACCTCTTCCTATGGCAAGACCGTCAAATTTTGCAATTTTAAGCTTATCTAATGCATCTCCTGCACTCGATATATCACCATTACCGATCACCGGGATTTTTAAAATATTTTTTACTTTACTAATATAGTCCCAGTCGCTATAAAAATTATAATAATCTTCCCTAGACCTTCCATGAATGGTTACAGCACTTGCTCCGGCATCCTCTGCCGCCTTAAGCATATCTATGGATAAAATATTATCTATGGATTTTCTTGTCTTAACTGTTATTGGTATATTAGAATTTTTAACTGCACTTCTGACCATATTATAAACTAAATCAGGGTCTTTAATCAGAGCGGAGCCCGCCCCGGTTTTTACAATTTTAGGTGCAGGGCAACCCATATTTATGTCAATATATTTAAAGCCGAAATCATTTAATATATAAGTAGCTTTACTTATCGACTCAATATCCGACCCAAAAATTTGCACACCGGTATTTTCTTCTCCCGGAAATTTTCTTAAAAGCTCAAAAGTTTTTTTATCGTTGAAAATTATTGCCTTTGCAGATACCATTTCTGTTACAGCTATATCAAGGCAATGCTTATAAGCTAATTGCCTAAAGACCATATCAGTATAACCGGCCATAGGCGATAAATATAATTTAATCAAATGCTCACCTATTTATTTAAGTCGTAAATTATTTTTAAACCTTCTAGGGTTAAATCTTTATTTATTTTTATATTAAACTTCGAATCCGAACACAATAAGCCTGAAAAACCTCCTGTTGCAATAATTGAAACTTTTTCCTTAACCCAATTTTTATTTTCAAAAATTTTTTCAATTATTCCATCCATTAAGGTAGTATAACCATAAAAAAGGCCTGATTGAATAGCCCCGATTGTATTGGTTGAAATCAAGACTTCCGGTTTTATTATTTCTATCTTGGGTAATTTTGATGTTCTTTGAAACAAAGCTTCTGAAGAAATCCCAATGCCCGGTAAAATCATACCGCCCAAGTAGTTATTATCTTCATCTAATATGCAAAAGGTCATGGCCGTTCCTATATCAATTATTATTGATGGGGCCTTATAAAGTTTTGCAGCTGCCACAGCATTAACTATTCTATCAGCTCCCACTTCTTTAGGATTGTCATAATTAATATTAATATTAAGCTTTAACTCATCATTTACAAATATTGGCTTTTTATTAAAATATTTAATTATCATTGAAGACAGTGTATGCATTAAATTTGGAACAACTGAAGATATTATTACATCATATATTTCATTCGGATTTATGTTTGCATGTTTAAGCGAGTCAGTAAATATTAAACCATATTCATCGCTTGTTCTGGTTTTATCTGTAGCTATTCTAAAATCATGAACTAATTCATCATCTTTATAAACGCCATAAACAATGGTTGTATTTCCAACATCAATTACCAATAACATTTTTATCACCTTCAAGAATTTTTATTTATTAATACCCGAAAAAATTAATTTAAATTTATTTTTGTTAACTCTATTGACTTTTTGGTAGACATTCTATAAGATATCTATGGAGGTTATTTATGAAAATTAAAACTAAAGATTTAACAAAAACAGCCCTATTAACATCACTTATTGCTGTCGGTGCATTTATTAGTATTCCTTTGGGCCCGGTTCCTTTTACAATGCAAAACTTTTTTGTATTTATGGCCGGACTTTTACTTTTGCCTGAATATGCTTTTTTGAGCGTCCTAACTTATGTCCTTATAGGTCTTATTGGCATACCCATATTTTCAGGTTTCAAAGGAGGAATTTCTTACATATTCTCACCCACTTTTGGATTTTTGATTTCCTTTATCGTGGGAGCATATGTAATATCTAAATTAGCTTATGGAAAAACAAAATTTACAAGTATTCTATCTGCCCTTATCATAGGAGAAATTATTTTTTACGCAATAGGTCTTCCATATATGTACTTGGTCCTTACCAAAGTAGTTGGAACTCCAATGACTTTTTCTAAAGTGCTTTCAGTAGGAATGACACCTTTTATTGTCCCTGACCTTGTAAAGGCTATAATAGCTGCAATAATAGCTCCAAAGATAAGAAAAGCTATTTAATTTTCAAAAACTTTTTACTTCATGACTGCTATAGCAGTCCCCTTTTTTTATCATTATTATTATACCAAAACTTTTCCTTAATACAATTTTAATTATATATTTTTATTAAATCATGTTATAATGTTTTCAAGGAGGTACGTATGAATAGAAGCCGTAATAAAAAACCTCACGGACTTATAAAAATTTCTAGTTTATTTAAAATTCTGCTTTTAATAATTTTAGCCGCTATTATTTTTGTAGGAACTGTTATAACCACTCTTGTTCTTGGTATATTTAAAAGCACTCCTGAAATAGATCCTGATAATTATAGGACTCTTATGGCTGAATCCTCAAAAATTTACTCAGATGATGAAGAACTTATACAAAGTTTAGTAGATGATGAATTCAGCGAATTTGTACCAATGGATAAATTCCCTTCATATTTATCAAATGCTTTTGTAGCAATAGAAGATGAAAGGTTTTATGAACATAATGCAGTTGATTTTAGAAGAGTTATAGGTGCTTTGGCCCACGATATTAAAACAAGATCATTAGAGCAAGGAGCTTCTACAATTACTATGCAACTTGCAAAAAATTTATATACTTCTTCTTCAAAAAGTGTACTTAGAAAATTAACAGATATTTACTATGCCTACCAAATCGAAGCAAAATTATCAAAAGCGCAAATTCTAGAAGCATATTTGAATTGTGCTTCTTTTTCTAAGGGAACTGTTGGCGTAGGTGCTGCAGCCCGTTCTTTTTTTGATAAGGACGTTTCCGAATTAAGCCTTGCAGAATGTGCATTATTAGCAGGAGTTACAAATAGACCGGAAGAATATACTCCCTACAATTATGCTGAAATTTCTGAGGAAGATAACCCTGAAAATGTTCAAATTGTTCTCCGTCCTAATATTAATTCTAATTATGAAAATTCTGAATTTTTAGTTAATTATTCGGAAAAATTATTGGAACTGGGCAGAATAGATAACTTTGATCTTATACAAATTAAAAATAATACCTATATTCCCTATAAGGCAGTATTCAATCCTAAAGCAAAAACTAGGCAAGCCCGTGTTCTAAAAAAGATGTACCAACAAAAACTTATTACTGAAGAAGATTATACAAATTCATTAAATGAAGATATTACTATAAAAATAGGAAAACGACGTGAATCAGGAATTTCTTCTTTTTATACAGACCTGGTTCAAAAAGAAGTAAAAAATATTTTAATATCCTTAGGATATAGTGATGAAGAAGCACATAACAAACTATACAATGGCGGCTTGAAAATTTATACTCCAATGGACCTAAAAATCCAAAAGACCCTGGAAGAAACTGTTGCAAATCCTGCCTATTATAGGGGATCATTCACAGATAATTCAGGTGTGATTCAACCCCAAGTAGCCTCTGTAATAATTGACCAAAATACGCATGAAGTTAAGGCCTTGGTTGGTGGAAGAGGTGTAGGAGGAGGACAACTTTTAAATAGGGCTATAGTTGCAAGGCAACCCGGATCATCAATTAAACCTATTTCAGTTTATCTTACAGCCTTTAATAACGGTACAACTGCCGGTGATATTTATCTTGATGAACCAATTCCAAAGAGTGCCAATTTTAAAAATCCTCCTAGAAATAATGCGAACTCTTACCAAGGATGGACAACTGTTAGAAATCTTGTGAGAAGGTCTTCTAATGTTGGCGCTTTTCAAGTTTTAAGAGATATTGCCGTTGATAAGGAATCCAAAAAAAATAAGTATGCGACTTATTCAAAAGTATATAATGACGATCTGGCAATAAATAAGGTAGTAGATACCCTTGAATCAATCGGAGTTACAAGTATTGTAAAACCTGATCCTAAAAAACCTAATTCTATTAGAGTGAACGATATGGGATTTTCTCCTCTAGCCTTAGGTGGTATGACCCACGGAATCAGTCCTCTTGAAATGGCAGGTGCCTACACAACCCTTGCCAACAAAGGCAAGTATTCAAAACCTATTCTTGTCAGCAAAATATTGTCAAATACCGGTGATACAGTTTACAAGGCCGATACAAAAGAAAAAGAAATTACTTCTGAACAAAATGCCTATATTTTAACTGATATTCTTGAAGATGTTGTTAAAAGAGGTACCGGTAAAAATGCTGCTTTTTCAGGTATGTCAGTAGCTGGAAAAACAGGTACAACATCCGATAAAAAAGATGTTTGGTTCTGTGGTTATACACCATATTTAACATGTTCTGTTTGGATAGGCAATGATAAAAATGAAACTCTACACTTTGGCTCTGACAAAGCTGCCTATTTATGGAAAGAAATTATGAAAAGAGTTCATGAAGACATGGATAATAAAGAATTTGAAGAACCTGACGGCATCTACACCAAGTATGTAAGTGGAAGGAGAGAGCTTTTTGTTGATGGCACCAAACCTCATTTTACAGGAAAAACATATGATGAAGATGAGGACGACACAAAAAGTAAAAATACAAATTCAGAAAATAAAAATAATAAGAAAGAAAAAAATAAAAATTATAACAACGTTAATACTAACAGCATAATAGAACCCAAAAAAGTAACTGATAATAGTGAAAATACCAATTCTAATTAAAAAATTATGAATAAACTTAAAGGAATTTTGCAAAATGCAAAATTCCTTTTTAATAATTTAAAATAGTTCTAATCTCTAGTTAAAATACTTTACCAATAGTTAATATGAAGAATCCCAAAAAATGGGAACCTAAAAATTAGCCCGTATATATCTAAGCTTTAAATAATTCTCTTATTTAGGAAAAAATAATATTAATTAAACAAGTGAATCAATCCTAAGCTTAAAATGCTTATTATAATACCTGAAACAAAATTTCCCAATATTATGGCTACAAGTGCCCTCTTAGAATTCAAATTAAATAAACCTGCCAGTAATGATCCGGTCCATACGCCTGTTCCCGGCAGAGGTATGGATACAAAAATAAAAAGGCCCAAAATTTTTAAATTTTTTACCTTACTTCCCTTTTTTCTGAGCTTATCTTCTAAATTTTGTAAGATTTTATTAAACTTTTTTCTCTTTTTTATTCTTTTCAAGACCTTATTTATACCATAAATAATAAAAGGGCTGGGAAAAATTGAACCTATAAAAGCATAAAAAAATGAGCTTGTATAAGAAAGGTTTAATGATAATCCGATAGGTATTGCTCCTTTGAGCTCCAAATATGGAATGGTTGCAAGAACCATTATAGCAAGCTCTTTTGGCAAAATAGATTCAATTAGTTCTATAAAATTTGTATATATATCCATTAGAAAACCTACTTGTCTAAATTTGCATCTTTTATTTAAGTAATTATTAAATAAGCTTTGAATATGATAGCATCAAATTTTCATATTAGATCTACTGATTAAAATATCTATTATTTAAACTATACCCTTAATAAATTAAGAATTTATTAAAAATATTATAAATTTTTATAAATTAAAATCCTAAGACTAATCTTAGGACTTTAAAATTATTAATATTAATTATATCATCTACATATAACGATACATTATTATGATAATGAACCATTATTTTTTTCTTCAAAAGTTTCCTTATCAATATTGGAATCTTCCAAAATACTTGAATCTTGACCTTCCTCTTGGACCTTTACAGCTTCTTTATTTTCTTCATCATCAGCATTAAAAATTTCAAGAAATTCTTTTCTATACACTGTTTCTTTTTCCAATAAAGCGTTAGACAATCTGATTAACTTAGGCATATTGTCTTTTAGAATTTTTTTACATTTAATATATGCCTCATTAATTATTCTTGCAACTTCTTCATCAATTTCTGCTGCTGTCCTTTCAGAATAATTCTTTTCACGACCCAAATCTCTACCGACAAAAATTTCATTATCGCTTGAATCATAACTTATAGTTCCAAGTCTTTCACTCATACCATAAGTGGTAACCATAGCTCTTGCAATTTGAGTTGCTCTTTGAATATCATTAGATGCACCTGTTGAAATATCATCAAGTACCAAACTTTCTGCCACACGACCGCCTAATAATGAAACTATCTGTGCTTCCATCATGCCCTTGGTGATAAAAGATATATCATCTTCCGGAGCATAGGCAGTAAATCCTCCCGCCTGCCCCCTGGGAATTATTGTAATCATATGCACAGGATGGTCTTCAGGTAAAAATTGCGAAACTATTGCGTGTCCTGATTCATGTACAGCAGTCAGCTTTCTTTCCTTATCTGATACTACTCTTGATTTTTTTGCCGGTCCGGCTTGAACTTTTATGGATGCTTCATTTACATCTTCCATAGTTATTTTGTTTTCGCCATTTCTAGCAGCAAGTAATGCTGATTCATTCATTAAATTTTCCAAATCTGCCGGAGTAAATCCCGGTGTCCTTCTTGCTATTACTTTCAAATCAACATCATCAGCAAGCAGTTTCCCCTTTGAATGAACTTTTAATACTTCTTCACGAGCACGTATATCAGGTCTTCCTACATAGACAATCCTATCAAATCTTCCGGGTCTTAATAGGGCCGGATCTAAAATATCTTGTCTGTTTGTAGCAGCCATTACTATCACGCCTTCATTAGTTCCAAATCCATCCATTTCAACAAGTAATTGGTTAAGGGTTTGTTCTCTTTCGTCATGACCTCCACCTAGTCCTGCTCCACGGCGACGACCCACTGCATCGATTTCATCAATAAAAATAATACAAGGGGCATTTTTTTTAGCTGCTTCAAATAAATCTCTTACCCTTGATGCACCAACGCCAACAAACATTTCTACAAAGTCAGAACCTGACATTATAAAAAATGGAACTCCTGCTTCTCCTGCTACTGCTCTTGAAAGATAAGTTTTACCTGTTCCCGGAGGACCGACTAAAAGTACTCCTTTAGGGATTCTTGCTCCCATTTGAGTAAATTTTTTTGGGCTTTTTAAAAAGTCAACTATTTCGCCAAGTTCTTCTTTTTCCTCTACTAGCCCCGCAACATCCTTAAAGGTAATTAATTTCTTAGAATCCTTATTTATAAGTTTAGCTTTGGACTTACCAAAGGAAGACATTCTTCCTCCTCCATTATTTTGTTGCATAATCCTATACCAAATAAATACTAAAATTCCTATCATTAAAAAAGATGGTATAAGTTCAAAATAAAATGGTGTGACCTTAGTTGGTTGTAGGTTATATTTAATATCTCCTGAAGAAACTTTCTCTTCTATATATGACTTAAAAAGGTCGCCATAAGCTGAATCAGGTAAAAGAGTTATAAAGCTTGTATCATCTTTTAATTTTACATGAGCTATTTTATTTGTCCCTTCTTCCATAGTAATAGCTACTACTTTGTTTTCTTTTAAATCTTGGACAAATTCAGTTACGCTTTTTTCCTTTACAGTTTCTGCCGGTGGCCTAAAATATTTAACAGTTGCAAATAATAAGAGGATTAAAACAATATAAAAAATTGTTCCTCCCATCCTTCTTTTCAAATATATCTCCTCCTCTAGTTTTTATAAATACTTTCGTCAAGGACCCCAATATAGGGTAGGGACCTATATTTTTCATTATAATCCATTCCATATCCAACGACGAATTTATCTTCTATTTCATATCCCACATACTTAACATAAATATCAATTTTTCTTCTCTTAGGCTTAGAGAGCATAGTGGTTATTGCCACACTATTCGCAGCCCTGGACTTAAAAAGTTCCGTCAGATAAGATAGGGTGAGTCCTGTATCAATAATATCTTCAACTATTAATACATCCTTACCCTCAATGCTTGTGGATATATCTTTTAATATTCTAACTTCTCCAACAGATGTCGTTCCGCTATATGAAGAAACGTCCATAAAATCATATTCTAAGTCTAAATCTATCTCCCTCATTAAATCTGCCATAAAAGGAACAGCTCCTTTTAATATACCCACTAATATTAATTTTTTATCTCTATAATCCTTAGAAATTATTTCTCCAAGCATTTCAACTTTTTTTCTTATTTCATCTTTTGAGAAAAGGATTTCTTTTATTTCACTCATATTTTACCTCCATATTAAGGATATTTTTTGTATCTTTATTTATCTTATATTTATCATTAATACTGTAACCAATGACCCAAATAATACTTGTATCATCACAAATTAAGCCTATCTTTTCACGATCATTTCTTTCAATTTTTTTATCAATAAAATAGTCCTTAAGCTTTTTATTTCCAGCCATACCAAGGGGTGTGAATTTATCTCCTTTTTTTCGCATCCTTACCATTAGACTTCCCTGTATTTTATCCCGATCTATTGAAACGCTATATTTTTCCTTCATAAAAGGTCCTTCTTTTAAGGTAATTTTGCCAAAATCAGTAGAATTTTCACCAATTTTTAAATATGCACTATGTAAATCTACTTTTTTGTATTTTTCAATTATTAACTTTTCATATGAAATCTCAGCCCTGATTTCTCCAGATAAATTAATGTATGTTCCTGTTTTTTTAAATAAAAGATTATATATATCCAGGACATAGGTCCGATTTACAATATCTTCAGAAAATTTTTCTAAAACTTTTTTAATTATTTCGCAAGCTATAAACTTATCAAGCTTCTTTAAATAATTAACATCCAAATAGTTATCTTTTTTAGCCTTACAATATTCTTTATCAATAATTTTATCTAAATATTCTCTTTCTTCCCTCGCATTTATTGCCAATCTTTTTAAGCCGGTAATAATATTGGGATTAAAGTATTTTTGAAGATAGGGTATTATTTCAAGCCTGATTCTATTCCTCGTGTATTGACTTACTAAATTAGTTTCATCAATTACATAAGGATAGTTATTGGACTTTAGATAGTCTTCAATTTCATCCCTAGATATATTTAAGATTGGTCTAATAATATTCCCATTTTTTTGGGGTATACCTTGAAGACCCTTAACTCCCGTACCTCTAAAAATTCTTGCTAGAATTGTTTCTGCCTGATCGTTTAGATTGTGAGCCGTCAATATCTTTCTACCGTCACAAACTTCGTTGAAAAACTCATACCTTAAAAATCTGCCGGCTTCTTCTTTTGTCATACCGTGTTCTTTGGCATACTCATTCATATTTACATGTTTAATATTATAATTAATATTATATTTTTTGCAAATACTAATCACAAAATTTTCATCATTTATTGCATTTTCCCTTATCCCATGATTCAAATGGCAAACATAAAGATCTAAATTATATAATTTTCTCAGATCTATAAGATTATAAAGAAGATACATGGAATCAGGTCCTCCTGAAGTAGCAATAAGTAACCTGTCATTTTTTTCTATAGTTTTCTCCTTTTTTATATTTTCATAAAAAATCCTATCCATTTTACACCATAAATTCTTATAAACAAATAAGGACCCTTAGAAAGGTCCCATAATACCAATTAAAATCTATTTCTTGACCTGTTACTTTTAGTCTTTTGCTTTTCTCTAGATCTTTTTTGTTCTAATTTTTCATTACTCTCTTTTAGAAATTTTGCTAATTTATCTTCAAATTCTGTATTTACATCAGCTTTTTCAGTTTTAATCACTAGCGGTTTTTTTTCAATGCAGGCCTTAATTGACAAGGCAACCTTACCTTTATCATCAATTGAAAGTACTTTAACTTTAACTTTTTGGTCCTTTTCAAGAACATCGGAAACTTCTTTTACAAAAGTATCAGAAATTTCAGAAATATGTACTAACCCGGTTGAGCCATCCTCAAAATTAATAAAAGCACCAAACTTAGTCAAATTAGATACTACACCTTCTACAACATCGCCAACAGCTAAGCTCATAAATTATTTATCCTCCTGTAAATATTGCTCATTGAGATTATTATCAGAAGACATTTTATTCTTGTCAATATAGACAATTTCCCTTGGCTTTACCATTCCCAAATCATCTCTTGCAACTTTTTCTACAAATTCAAGTGTATCGGCATTTTTAATTTCCCTTTGTAACTGACTAATTTCATTATTTAGTTTTATAATTGCATCCTTATTTTCTGAAAGTATATTCATCTTTTGGTTTTTCAAACTTATAGACTTGCTCATTGTGAAAGCGAAAGATATAACAGTAATTAGTATAATTAAAGCATAAACTATTGGGAAATTCATTCTTTTGGTCTTCATGATTAACCTCCAAGTAAATTATTACAGAAAAGTACACAATTGTAAAGTAGAAATTAAAAATTCCTAAGATAAATATCTCTGATAAAATATAAAAGAACTATTAATAAACAAATAAAAATAAATATCAAACTCAATCCTTCATCTTTTCTAAGGCTTAAAAAAGTTACAACTATTCCGATTGTAAATATAAATATTAAACTAATTTCAGAAAGATTGCTCAACTTTAAGATATCCTTTCATACATAGAACTTGCATCATTTTTTGATACATTTTCATCAACAGAAGAAACTTTAACTATCAAGGCCCTGGTTCCAAAATTTATTTCAATTTTATCTCCAACCTTTAAATCATCACCGGCTTTGGCAATACTTCCGTTTATTTTAACTAAACCTTTGTCACAAGCTGCCTTCGCAACAGTTCTTCTCTTTATTAACCTTGAATTTTTTAAAAACTTGTCTATTCTCATAACTTGAAAAAAGAAGGCACAAAGGCCTTCTTAATGTAAATTACTTATTAACAGATTCTTTAAGAGCTTTGCCTGATCTGAATACCGGTGCTTTTGAAGCAGGTATTTTTATAACTTCTTCAGGGTTTCTTGGGTTTCTACCTTCTCTTGCTTTTCTTTGTCTAACTTCAAAAGTTCCAAATCCAACTAATTGGACTTTTTCCCCACTTGAAAGTGCTTCTTCAACTGAAGCTAAAAATCCGTTAAGAGCTGCTTCAGCATCTTTTTTTGTTAAATTACTTTTTGTAGCTATGCTTGCTACTAATTCTGATTTGTTCATAATGTCCTCCTTGAAGATTAATTTCCTAGTCTTTATCATCTATAAGTATTAATGAGCAATCCAGCTTGCTCAAAAAATTAAGACTGTAACAATTATAACCTATGTTTAAAGATTTTACTAGACTTATTTAAAAAAAATCCCTATTTTCTCTATTTTTTTTCTATTAACCACCTATAAATGTCAAAAAAATTATAATAACCTGACCGATTTGCCAGTTCAATTAAGATATCCAGATAAAATTTAAGGGTAAAAACAATTTCGTCTTTAGATTCATCAATATTGTCTGCAAGATATTTAATTTTTTCCTTAATTCTTTCTACATCAGATTCGTTATAAGAATAATTTTTATCCTCTATATAAGAAGAAATTTCCTTCCTATAAGTTTTTAATAAGCTTTCTTTAGTTTTTGGTATAAATAAAGCAGACCTGTGATTTATCTCCTTGAGCCTTGAAAGTTCATATAATTTTCCTTCTATAATTTTTTGACTTTTAAGACCTGCATCATTTATGAATATTATCAAATTTTCAGGGTCATAAACTTCTTGCAATTTTAAAGAAACCTCTGCTGCAATTCTTCTATTATAAATTTGAGTTATAATAATATCCATGTCAGGATTAATATCAGAAATATTAAAATCATTATCTAAAATCATTAATCCATCTACAGCATCTCTTTTTACGGCACAAAGAATTGGCTCAATAAAACTTATACCACTAATAACATTTGTCTGTGTTCTTTCAATTAATATTCTTACAGTCTTTTCTGCAACAAAAGGATTCCCCGGTACAAAATAATTAATTTCACCATTTAACTTTTCTTCTTCCAAAAGTTTTTCTATAATTTCATTGTATACATCTTCAAAAGACTTGCTTTCAACTTTTTCATATACATAATCAAAAGAATAATAGCTTATGTTATTATCTTTGAAATAGTTAACAGCATCAGTTTTTTCAGTTCTAATAAAATTTTTTTTACCGTTATTAATTATTTTTATTGCCCTGTAGGTTAAATCATTTTCATCTGTCGCCCCAAGGCCAACTATATTTATCATATTTGCTCCTAAAATATTTAATTGTTTTGATTATATAAGAATAACAAGAATATTTCAAATCATAGAATTAAGATTTCTAGGAAATTTTATACCTTTCATTTTAAATATTTTTTTATTTCAAATTCCAAAAGAAATCATAAAACCAATAATTAAAGCAAAAAAGCTGATTCCTCTTCTTAATGAAATCAACTTTTGCTACTACATATAATAATTTATTTATTATTTACCTTAAATTAATACCCTTAACAATCCTATACAAGTTCTAATATGGCAACTTCTGCGCCATCACCACGTCTTGGTCCCATTTTTATAATTCTTGTATAACCACCATTCCTATCAGCATACTTTTCAGCTAATTCATTAAAAACTTTTGTTACAGTGTCTTCATCGAAAATATATGCCAGTGCTTGCCTTCTTGCATGAAGATCTCCACGTTTTCCTAGTGTAATCATCTTTTCAGCTATCCTTCTTGTTTCTTTTGCTCTTGTAACAGTTGTTACAATTTTTTCTTCTCTAAGAAGTGAGGTAACAAGATTTCTAAGCATAGCACGCCTGTGGCTAGAATTACGGTTAAGTTTTCTTTGTACTGCCATTAGTACCTCCTTTACTCTTTTTCAGTTTTCAGAGATAGATTCATTTCATTCAATTTAGAAACCACTTCTTCCAAGGATTTTTTACCCAGGTTTCTAACTTTCATCATATCTTCCTCAGTCTTATTTGTCAGTTCCCCAACAGTGTTGATACCCGCTCTTTTTAGGCAGTTGAAACTTCTAACAGATAAATCTAATTCTTCAACTGTCATATCTTTAACTTTTTCACTTTGATCTTCTTCTTTTTCAACCATTATATTAACTTCATTTACATGATTTATAAGACCTATAAACAGATCAAGATGTTCGGTTAAAATTTTTGCTGCAAGTGATGTAGCCTCATCAGCCTTCATAGACCCATCTGTTGTAACTTCAAGAATAAGTCTATCATAGTCGGTTCTTTGACCTACTCTTGTGTTTTCAACTTTCCAATTAACTTTTTTTACCGGCGTATAATTTGAGTCTACCGGTATTATACCTATTTGAGTTACTTCGTCTTTTTTTAATTCAGAAGGCTCATAACCACGACCTTTTTCCACTGTCATTTCTATATAAACATCTGCATCTTCATTTAAAGTTGCAATATGATGTTGGGGATTAACTACAGTAATTCCGGGTTCCAAAATAATGTCACCCGCCGTAATCTCTCCTTGTCCTGTTTTTTCTATTACCAGCTTTACAGGTTCATCATTTTGCATTTTTAAAACTATGGACTTAATATTTAAAATAATTTCCGGTACATCCTCTAAAACTCCGGGAATTGTATCAAATTCATGTTCGACACCACGGATTTTTATAAATGATACAGCAGCCCCCGGTAAAGAGGATAAAAGAACTCTTCTTAATGAATTGCCAATTGTAATTCCATATCCGCTTTCAAGAGGTTCAACTATAAATTTTCCGTATTTACCGGAATCATCCAGCTCATCAATACTAATTTTAGGCTTTTCTATTTCTATCATGGGTACCTCCTTTAGTTTAGTAAAATCTTACTAACTAAGTCCATTAAACTCTTCTGCGTTTTGGCGGTCTGCATCCATTGTGAGGGATTGGAGTTACGTCCTTAATCATTGTAACTTCAAGACCAGATGCTTGTAAAGATCTGATAGCTGCTTCTCTTCCGCTACCCGGTCCCTTTACATATACATCTACAGATTTTAACCCATGCTCCTTTGCCTTATTGGCAGCTTCAGCCGCTGCTTCTTGTGCTGCAAATGGAGTAGATTTTCTTGAACCTCTAAAGCCAAGTTGTCCTGCACTGGCCCAAGAAATAACATTTCCATTTGTGTCGGTTAAAGTAACCATAGTATTGTTGAAAGTAGAGGCTATATGAGCTTGACCTTTTTCTATGTTTTTACGAGCACGACGCTTAACACGAGTTACTCTTTGTTTCTTTGCCATTTATATACCTCCTTACTTCTTCTTTGCAATTAACTTCTTAGGACCTTTTCTTGTCCTTGCATTTGTTTTAGTCTTTTGTCCTCTTACAGGAAGACCTGCTTTATGTCTACGTCCACGATAACAGTTGATTTCACGAAGTCTTTTGATGTTCATTGCAACATCACGACGTAAATCACCTTCTACATGGTACTTTTGTATTTCATCTCTAATTCTTCCAAGTTCAGCTTCTGTTAAATCTTTAACCCTTGTATCAAAATTAACACCAGCATCTTTAAGAATTTTTTGTGATCTGCTTCTTCCAATACCAAAAATATAAGTTAAGCCAATTTCAACTCTCTTTTCTCTTGGTAAGTCCACACCGGCTATTCTTGCCATAATCTACCTCCTTAGCCCTGTCTTTGTTTATGCTTGGGATTTTCGCAAATTACCATTACTTTTCCTTTTCTTTTGATAATTTTGCACTTTTCGCACATTTTCTTTATTGATGGTCTAACCTTCATTGTAACCTCCTTACGGGATTATTTCTTTCTCCAAGTTATTCTTCCCCTTGTCAGATCATATGGTGAAAGTTCAACTGTCACCTTATCACCAGGAAGAATTCTAATATAATTCATTCTTAATTTACCTGAAATATGGGCAAGTATAATATGTCCATTTTCAAGTTTAACTTTGAAATTTGTGTTTGGTAAGGCATCAACAACAACACCTTCTACCTCTATTACATCTTCTTTAGCCATATATAGGTATCCTCCTTTAGCTATAAGACAACAGCTGTTTTCTAATATAGCTGTCATTGAAGTTTTCTACGTCCAAATCAATAACCGCATTGTAAATATAAAGATGTTTTACTTTTTTTTTCTTTGGTTTACAAAGCTTCCTCATCTTTCCATCCACTAGGTAGATGTATTTATCATCAATAATTTTTAATATAATAAATACTTCTCCCTCATCTCTACCTTTTTTGGATCTTACAATTTGTCCCCTTTTAAGAGATATTGTCCTCTCCATATTTCACCTAATTTAGACCTAAAACTATATCGTCAAATACCTTTTTAATGTCATTTTCTCCATTAATATTCAGGAGTAAGTCTTGAGCCTTATAATAGTCTATTAATGGAGCCGTTTGTTCAAAATAAACTTTAATTCTTGTCTTTACGGTGTTTTCAGTATCGTCGTCTCTTTGAATAAGTTTACTGTTACAATTATCACAAACTCCTTCAACTTTTGGTGGATTGTATTTTACATGAAACGTTGAACCGCATGATTTACAAACACGTCTTCCTACAGCTCTATCTATAAGAATTTCCGGTTTAACATCTATGTTAATAACTTTTGTAAGTGATTTTTCTTCTTTATCAAGTATTGCATCTAAACTTACTGCTTGAGACACTGTCCTTGGAAACCCATCTAATAAAAATCCTTGTTTACAATCATCTTTTCTTAGTCTATCTTCTACTAAATCAATTACCAATTCATCAGGCACAAGAAGACCTTTATCCATATAAGACTTAGCTTTTTCTCCTAATTTAGTATGATTCTTAATATTTTCCCTAAATATATCTCCTGTAGATATATGAACTATATTATATTTTTTAACAATAAAATCTGCTTGAGTTCCTTTTCCGGCCCCTGGAGGACCTAATATAACGAGTCTCATAATTCCTCCTATTTCTTTAAGAATCCACGATAATTTCTCATCAAAAGTTGTTGTTCAAGAACTCTTGTCGTTTCCAATACAACGCCTACAACAATAATAATACTTGTTCCACCATAGTTGAATTGTAGATTTGAAATCTTGGTAAGTATTGTAGGTAGTACGGAGAGTATTGCAAGGGCAATTGCACCTGGTAATACTAATCTATTTAATGATCTTTGTAAATAATCACTTGTCGGTTTTCCCGGTCTTATCCCCGGAATAAAGCCTCCATTTTGTTGTAGATTTTTAGAATATTCCACAGTATTGAATTGAATTGTTGTGTAGAAGAAAGTAAAGAATATAATCAATAATATTGAAAATATAACATAAATTACAACTCCAGGACCTCCTGCTGGAGATAACCACTTTTCGATCCATTTTCTTGTGGCTTCATTTTTAGAAAACATTGCAACAGTTGACGGTATCGCCAAAAGTGAATTGGCAAAAATTATGGGCATAACACCTGTTAAAAGTACTTTAATTGGTATATGAGTTGCCTGTCCACCATACATCTTACGTCCAACAACCCTCTTTGCATATTGCACCGGGATTCGTCTTTCCCCTTCATTCAAAATAACTACAAATACGCAAATTGCTATTGCAAGTATTAAGAATAACCAGAGGTAAATAGAACTAGCAAGCCCAGCTCTTACACGAACTATTGATTGGTACACGTCAACCGGAAATCTTGCTACTATACCGGCAAAAATTAGGATTGAAATTCCATTCCCAATTCCATGTTCTGTTATTTGTTCGCCAATCCAGATAAGAATTGTTGCACCAGCAACTATAGAAACTATTATAGTCACATATTCAATAGTTGTTGTTGCATTTACAGCTTCTCTATAAATACCAAATGTATAACCAATTGCTTGAACAGCCGCAATAGCTATTGATAAATATCTAGTATATTTTGCAATTGCTTTACGACCTGTATCCCCTTCTTTAGCCAAGGCTTCCAAGGATGGAATTGCTATGGTTAAAAGTTGTAGAACGATTGATGCTGTTACATAAGGATAAATGTTAGCTGCAAATATCGTAAAATTTCTAAAGTTACCACCGGCCATTAAATCCATAAAAGAAAATAATGAAGAGTTTGCACCTGTAAATAGTTGCTCAATTACTGACCTGTTCATGAATGGTACTGCTATATGGCTACCAAGCCTATATAACAAAAGCATAAACAAAGTATAAAGCATTTTCTTCCTTAATGATGGAATTTTCCAAGCATTTTTAAAGGTGGAAAGCATTAAATCACCACTGCCTTTCCTCCGCACGCCTCAATTTTTTCTTTAGCAGATTTGGAAAAATGGCTTGCTTTGACATTAAGTTTTACGTTTAATTCTCCGTCACCTAAAATCCTAACTCCATCTATTGCTTTTGATTCTTTAACTAATCCTTTTTCAATTAATAGTTCTTTTGTTACTTCTGTTCCTTCTTCAAAACGATTTAATTCTGAAACATTTATTGCTTGAGTTTTCTTACTGAATAAATTGTAAAATCCTCTCTTAGGAAGACGTCTAAATAGAGGCATTTGACCGCCTTCAAATCCCGGTCTTACTCCTCCTCCACTTCTTGAGTTTTGACCTTTTTGACCTCTTGCTGAAGTCTTGCCAGTGCCAGAGCCTATACCTCTACCAACTCTTTTTCTGGTTTTTACTCCACCGCCTACTGCCGGTTTTAAGTCGTGTAATTTCATTCGGCACACCTCCTTATTCTTCTACTTCAAGCATATATCCTACTTGTTTAATCATTCCTCTGATTTGAGGAGTATCATTTTTTTCAACTACCTGTCCAAGCTTATTTAGACCCAGTGCCTTAATTGTTCTTCTATGAACAGGAATTTTTCCTATAGGGCTTTTTACTAATTTTATTTTTAATGTACTCATAAAACACCTCACCCTAAAATTTCATCCACTGATTTATTTCTTAATTTTGCAACTGACTCAACTGTTTTTAATTGTTTTAACGCTTCAAATGTTGCATTTACAGTATTTCTAGCATTGGAGCTTCCTAAGTTTTTAGTACGAATATCAGTTATGCCACAAAGTTCACAAACTGCACGCACTGCTCCACCAGCAATTACTCCGGTACCTTCATGTGCAGGTTTTAAAAATACTCTACCCGCACCAAATTCTCCTATTACCATGTGAGGGATTGAAGTCTTTAGTAAATTAACTTTAATAATGTGTTTTTTTGCATCTTGAGTTGCTTTTCTTATTGCTTCCGGAACTTCTAAAGCTTTACCTGTACCTACACCAACGTGTCCATTGTGATCACCAACAACTACTAGAGCTGAGAATCTAAAATTTCTACCACCCTTAACTACTTTGGCTACTCTGTTAATAGATACAACTTTATCTTCAAGATCAAGTTCCGCCGCATTAATTAATGAACGTTCCATTTGTCCCTCCTTTTTAAAATTTAAGTCCGCCTTCTCTTGCAGCTTCTGCAAGAGCTTTTATCTTACCATGGTATAAATAGCCACTTCTGTCAAATACCACTTCTTCTATTCCTTTTTCAAGAGCCTTTTTTGCAATATCTTTTCCAACTGCCTTAGCTGCTTCAATATTCTTAGTATTATCTAAATTTAAAGATTTATCTAAGCTTGATGTGCTAACAAGTGTGTTACTGTTATCATCATCTATAATTTGTGCATAAATATGTGCATCTGACCTATATACGGAAAGTCTAGGTCTGGTTGCAGTTCCGGAAAGATGTCTTCTAATTCTCTTGTGTCTTTTTATTCTATTTTTATTTTTATCTATTTTTTTAAACACTTTAACTCACCTTTCTACTTACCTGTTTTACCGACTTTACGTCTAATATGTTCGTCAGAATATTTAATTCCTTTACCTTTATATGGTTCAGGATGCCTAAATTCTCTAATAAATGCAGCATAAGCTCCAACTTGTTGTTTATCATTGCCCTTTATAATAATTGAGTTTGCAGATGGCACTTCAACTTCTATCCCCTTAGGAGCTTCTAATTCCAGGGGATGTGAAAAACCTAATGTTAAGGCTAATTTATTTCCATTCTTTGCAGCCCTATATCCTGTACCAACTATTTCTAATTCTTTCTTATATCCTTCTGTAACGCCAATGATCATATTATATATAAGAGTCCTTGTAAGACCGTGAAGCGCTTTAATTTTCTTGCTATCATTTGGTCTTAATACTGTGAGAACTCCATCTTCTAATTTATAAGTCATAGATTTGTCAAAAGACTCAACCAGACTTCCTTTAGGTCCCTTAACTTCAACAGTGTTATTATCAATTTTTACTTCTACACCTTTTGGGATTTCTATAGGTTTCTTTCCGATTCTGGACATTGTTTCACCTCCAATTACCAAATGTAGCAGATTACTTCTCCGCCAACTCCCTTTTCTCTTGCAATTTTATCCGTAACTATGCCCTTAGATGTTGAAATTATTGCTATTCCAAGTCCACCTAGAACTTTTGGAACATCATCGCACTTAACATAAACTCTAAGGCCCGGTTTTGAAATTCTCTTGATACCAGAGATTACTCTTTCGCCGGATTGTGCATATTTTAAATCTATTTTTATAATTCCTTGCTTGTTATCTTCTACAAGGTCATATCCCTTAATGTATCCTTCATCCAAAAGGATTTTTGCAATTTCCTTTTTAATATTTGAAGCTGGAATGTCAACAGATTTATGTTTTTCATGGTTAGCATTTCTTATTCTTGTAAGCATATCCGCGATTGGGTCTGTCATCATATCAGTTTGCCTCCTTTCACCTTGGGTTTACCAACTAGCTTTTTTTACGCCGGGAATTTGTCCTTTGTAAGCCAGTTCTCTAAAACAAATTCTACAAATTCCATATTTTTTAAGCACTGAGTGAGGTCTTCCGCAAATTTTACACCTGCTGTATTCACGAGTTGAATACTTTTGATCTCTCTTTTGCTTTGCTATTAATGATTTTTTAGCCACAAAATTCCTCCATTTCCTAATTTCTAGCGAATGGCATTCCCATTCTTTCAAGGAATGCTTTAGCTTCTTCATCAGTTTGAGCAGTTGTAACTATTGAAATGTCCATGCCCCTAATAGCATCTACTTTATCATATTCGATTTCAGGGAAAATAAGTTGTTCTTTAAGACCTAAAGCATAATTTCCTCTTCCGTCAAAGGCATTTGACTTAACTCCTCTAAAGTCTCTAACTCTTGGTAGAGCAACATTCATCAATTTATCAAGAAAATCATACATTTTTTGACCTCTTAATGTAACCTTTACTCCAATTTTATTTCCTTCACGAAGTTTAAAGTTTGCTATTGATTTTCTGGCAACTGTTACAACCGGCTTTTGTCCTGCAATTACCGTTAAATCATTTATGGCTGATTCTAAAGCTTTAGGATTGTCCTTAGCTTCTCCCAGACCAATATTTAAAGTAATTTTTTCAAGACGCGGTACCTGCATTTTATTCTTGTAGCCGAATTTATCCATTAGGTAGCTGGAAACTTCTGTTTCATATTTTTCTTTTAATCTTGAAGTCATGTTTCTACCTCCTACTTAATAGTTTCGTTGTCTGATTTTTTAAATCTGACTTTTTTATCATTTTCAAATCTATATCCTAACCTAGTTCCTTTACCAGATTTTTGGTCGTAATACATTACGTTAGAAACGTGAATAGGATTTGCCTTTTTTTCTATTCCTCCCGGCTTGGTGGGACCTTGTGGTTTCATATGTTTGGTAACCATATTTACATTTTCTACAAGTACTCTTCCTTCTTTTGGAAAAGTTTTAAGAACCTTGCCAATTTTCCCTTTATCCTTACCGGCTATAACTTTTACCATATCATTGGTTTTAATTCTCATAAATGTCCCTCCTGTTAAAGCACTTCCGGTGCTAAAGAGATGATTTTCATAAAATTACCTCTTCTCAATTCTCTAGTTACAGGTCCAAAAATACGAGTTCCAACTGGGCTTCTGTCATCTTTTATAACTACAGCAGCATTGTCATCAAAGCTGATATAACTTCCATCATTACGGCTTAATCCCTTAGATGTTCTAACAATAACAGCTTTAACTACAGAACCTTTCTTTACGACTCCACCCGGTGTCGCAGCCTTCACAGAACATACAACTATATCGCCAATATTTGCAATTTTTCTATTTGTTCCGCCAAGTACCTTAATAACAGAAAGTTCTCTTGCACCTGAATTATCTGCAACACGAAGTCTTGTTTCTTGTTGAATCATGCCTATCTCCTTTCAGTTATTACTTTGCTTTTTCTATAATATTTACAAGTCTGAATCTTTTATCTTTACTTAACGGTCTGGTTTCCATAATTTTTACCTTGTCGCCAATACCGCATTCATTGTTTTCATCATGAACCTTGTATTTTTTAGTATTTTTATATCTTTTCTTGTAAATGGGATGAGTTTTAAATGACTCAACTGCCACTACAATAGTTTTTTCCATCTTATCACTAACTACCGTTCCAACAATAGTTTTTCTCATATTTTTTTCCATCTTAGATTATCTCCTTTCTTTCTTGGAGTTGTCTTTCTCTAATGATAGTTTTTACTCTTGCAATGTCTTTTTTAATCATTTTTATACTTTGTGGATTGTCAAGTTGGCCAGTTGCTAGCCTAAATCTTAAGTTGAAAAGTTCGCCCTTTAAGTCATCAGCTTTCTTTTTCAGATCTTCACTTGACATATTGCGAATTTCCTTAACCTTCATTTGAGTCACCATCCTCTTTCTTCACAAACTTAGTTTTGATTGGTAATTTCATTGAAGCAAGTCTCATGGCTTCTCTTGCAATTTCTTCTGAAACTCCGCTCATTTCAAAGAGTACTCTACCTGGCTTTACTACTGCTACCCAATATTCAGGTGCACCTTTACCTGAACCCATACGTGTTTCAGCTGGTTTTTCAGATACAGGTTTGTCAGGGAAAATTTTAATCCAAATATTTCCACCTCTACGAATGTATCTTGTCATAGCACGACGTGCTGCTTCTATTTGATTTGAAGTTATCCATGCCGGTTCTAATGCTTTAATACCGTATTCGCCATATGCTAAAGTATTACCCCTTTGGGCCTTACCTTTCATTCTGCCTCTATGAACTCTACGATATTTAACTCTTTTAGGCATTAACATAAAATTTCCTCCCCTCTTAACTAGGCTTTCTTATAAGATTCTCTAGCTTTATCTCTATTATTATTTCTTCTGAAATTTTTCTTTCCGTCTTTACTGTCACGTCTTTTACGTTTTTTGTTGTCTTTGTCTTTGTTATCTCTTGGTCTTCTTCTTTCTTCTTTAAATTCAGGAAGAATTTCGCCCTTGTATAACCAAACTTTAACCCCAAGCTTTCCGTAAGTGGTATCCGCTTCAGCAAAGCCATAGTCAATATCAGCTCTTAGAGTTTGAAGAGGTATGGTTCCTTCAGAATATCCTTCTGTTCTTGCCATATCTGCTCCGCCCAAACGTCCTGCAACAGCAGTTTTTATTCCTAAAGCTCCTGCTCTCATAGTTCTTTGAATAGCTTGCTTCATAGCACGTCTGAATGATACACGTCTTTCAAGTGCTTCTGCTATAGATTCTGCAACTATTTGAGCATCCACATCCGGATTTTTAACTTCTTCTACATTTAATACAATAGATTTTCCTGTTAATTTTTCAATTTCTTTTCTAAGTTCTTCAACTCCTGCTCCTCCACGTCCAATTACAACGCCCGGTTTAGCAGTATATATAGAAACCTTTACTCTGTTTGCGGCTCTTTCAATTTCAATTTTTGAAATTCCGGCAGCATATAATTTTTTCTTTATAAATGTACGAATTTTATTGTCTTCTACTAAAAGTTCAGAAAAGTTTTTCTTATTGGCATACCATTTTGAATCCCAGTTTTTAATAATGCCTACACGTAGACCGTGCGGATTTACTTTTTGTCCCATTGTCTACCTCCTTACTCTTTTTCTGCTACTACAACGCCTATATGACTGGATCTCTTTAATATCGGATATGCCATACCTTTAGCCTTTGGATGAAATCTTTTCATTGTAGGTCCGTCATTAGCATAGGCTTTCTTAACATAAAGATTAGATCTATCAAGATTAAAGTTATTTTCAGCATTGGCTACAGCAGAATGTAGTACCTTATATAGCTCGTAAGCTCCTCTTTTATTTGTAAACTTCAAAATAGAAAGGGCTTCATCAACTTGTTTACCGCGAATTTCATCGCATATATAATTCACCTTAAGAGGTGAAATTCTAACGTATTTAGCAATCGCTTTTGCTTCCATTATTTACCCCCTCTTATTTACTCGTAGTGGTCTTTTCGCTTTTACCGGTGTGGCCTTTGAATGTTCTTGTCGGAACGAATTCTCCTAATTTATGGCCAACCATATCTTCAGTTATATAAACCGGTACATGCTTTCTTCCGTCATGAACTGCTATTGTATGTGAAACAAATTCAGGGAAAATTGTTGAGCGACGTGACCAGGTTTTAATTACTTTCTTTTCATTATTATTATTTAATTCATCTATCTTCTTTAATAAATGTTCATCTGCAAATGGTCCTTTTTTTAATGATCTACTCATTTAAACCCTCCTTACTTTGTTCTTCTTCTAACAATATACATATTGGTCTTATTCTTTTTCTTTCTAGTCTTAAGACCAAGAGCTTTTTTGCCCCATGGAGTCATTGGTGAAGGTCTACCTACCGGTGCTCTACCTTCTCCACCGCCATGCGGGTGGTCTACCGGATTCATGGCAGATCCTCTTACGTGAGGTCTTACCCCTAAATATCTTTTTCTTCCGGCCTTACCAAGAGTAACAAGTTCGTGAGAAATATTCCCTACTTGACCGATTGTAGCTTTACAATTTAAACTTACAAGTCTATACTCGCTTGAAGGAAGTCTTAATTGTGCAAATTTTCCTTCTTTGGCCATAAGTTGAGCTTCAGCTCCTGCTGATCTTGCCATTTGACCGCCTTTGCCCGGAGTAAGTTCAATATTGTGAACAGTGGTACCCACAGGTATATCAGCAAGTCTTAACGCATTACCTACTTTAATATCCGCATCCGGACCGCTCTCAACAATGTTTCCAACTTTGAGTCCGTTTGGTTGAATAATATATCTTTTTTCACCATCAGCATAATGGAGAAGAGCTATATAAGCTGATCTATATGGATCATATTCAATTGCCGCTACTCTTGCCGGAATATTGTCCTTATCTCTTTTAAAATCTATTACTCTATATTTTCTCTTAACTCCACCGCCCCTGTGTCTTGATGTAATTCTACCATAGGAATTACGACCTGCAGTTTTCTTTAAAGATATAGTTAATGACTTTTCAGGTTTTTTATTTGTCAACTCTTCAAAAGTTGAAACCGTCATTTTTCTACGGGAAGGAGTTGTTGGTTTATATCCTCTAATTGCCATTATTTACCTCCTCTTAAATTGACTCGAAGAACTCAATAGGTTCAGAATCGTCAGTTAATTTAACAATTGCCTTTTTCCATGAAGGACGTCGACCTATATGAGCGCCTTGTCTTTTAAGTTTTCCTTGCATATTCATTGTGTTCACTCTTTGAACTTTTACTCCAAAGATTTCTTCAATGGCACTTTTTATTTCAATCTTTGTCGCATTCTTATCAACTTCAAAGGTATATTTCTTATTTTCCATTTCTGCCATAGATTTTTCTGTTACTATGGGTTTTCTAATAATGTCGTATTTATTCATTAGTTAAACACCTCCTCAAGGGTGTCTAAAGCATCCTTTGTTATAACAAGAGAATTATATTTTAGCAAGTCATAAACGTTAATATTTTTAACACAAGAAGTTTTAACATTTTCAATATTTCTTGCTGACCTGATAATATTTTCATTATCTTCATTTATAACTATAAGAGCCTTCTTATCAGCCTTAATATTTTTTAAAATATTAGCAAAAATTTTAGTTTTTGTTTCATTTAATTCAAGCTTATCTAAAACAATAATTTCAGAATCTTGTAATTTTGAAGTTAATACCGATTTAAGGGCAAGCTTCCTAACCTTCTTAGGAGTTGTGTAAGAATAATCTCTAGGTTTTTTTGCAAATACAACTCCACCGCCTCTCCATTGAGGTGACCTTATAGAGCCTTGTCTTGCTCGACCTGTTCCCTTTTGTCTCCAAGGTTTTCTTCCGCCCCCACGAACTTCAGCACGTGTTTTTGCAGAGTGAGTACCTTGTCTTCTATTTGCCAAAATATTTTTAACTATTAAATAAACAACATGTTCATTAACTTCACAATTAAAAATATTGTCATTTAATTCAATTTCTGAAATGGGATTTCCTTCTATATTAATCATTTGAATCTTAGCCATGTTAATCCCCCTTACGCCTTCTTAACTGTTTCTTTTATATAAACTTTTGATTTTTTGTTTCCGGGTATTGCACCCTTTATTAAAATCAAGTTTTTAGAAGCATCTATTCTTACAATTTCAAGATTTTGTACAGTAACTCTTTCGTTACCCATCTTTCCTGCCATTCTATGATTCTTAAATACCTTTCCCGGATATGAAGCTGCTCCCATACCTCCTGGCATTCTATGGAATTTAGAACCGTGAGTTTCTCTACCACGACCGAATCCGTGACGTTTAACTATTCCGGCTGTTCCTTTACCCTTAGAAGTTCCGATAACATCAACGTGTTCACCAACTTCAAAGATATCAGCCTTGATTTCATCGCCTAGATTAAAAGAATCTACATCATCAGTAAGAAATTCTGATAAGTATTTCTTGTAAGAAACCCCTGCCTTATCAAAGTGCCCCTTAGTAGGTTTGTTGACTTTCTTTTCTTTAACAGCCCCGGCTGCTAATTGAATGGCATTATAACCATCACTTTCAATAGTCTTCTTTTGTGTAACTATATTAGGTTCAACTTCAATAACACTGACAGGAGTAACATTGCCTTTTTCATCAAAAATTTGTGTCATACCAATTTTACGACCAATTAAATATTTCATGTTTACCTCCTATTTCTTATAGCGGACTAATTTTAGTCATATAAAGCAAAGTTTTATAGTTTAATTTCTATATCAACGCCTGCAGGCAAATTGAGTTTCATTAATGAATCTACAGTCTTTTGTGTAGGATTAATGATATCAATTAGACGTTTGTGTGTTCTTTGCTCAAATTGTTCTCTGGAATCCTTGTACTTATGCACAGCCCTTAGAATTGTTATAACTTCCCTTTCTGTCGGGAGAGGAATTGGGCCTGAAACAGTAGCTCCTGTTTGCTTAGCCGCTTCCGCAATCCTAGTCGCTGAATTGTCAAGTAATTCATGATCATAAGCTTTTAGCTTAATTCTGATTTTTTGTTTGCCTTTGTTTGACATAATTTACCTCCTTGCAAAAATGCGAGGGGATTGATACACGCAGCCTAGTGTTTAATTAGCTGCAACTTGAAAATATCCCCGCCGGAATCACTGTCCGACTTCTCCACCATAATTACCTTGCTTATCTTTTTCATTAAAAAGCAAGCAACTTATGATTTCATCGCAACATTTTTTACGCCTAAACATTATATAGGATATGTAGCTGAATGTAAAGGCTTTTTTTATATTTTTCAAAAAAAATGAATTGTATAATTAAGTTAGCCACCCAAGAACATAAAAAGCATCTCTAAGCTACAATGTAATTAGACAAAAAATACAAAGGAGTACCCATAAATATTCAAGATAAGAATACAATTAAAATGCATTTTACATACCCTGAAAGATCATTAATTAAACTGTGAAAAATAAAGATAAAAAATCAAAAAAATAAAGAGAAAAAATCAAATAGAGAAATTGCGAAGTTACTTTGTAAGGTGCCTCAAATTATTCACAATAAAATAAAGAGGAGCCGGTCAATTTAGGCGCATTATACAAAAGTTAGTTATAAAATATTTTTAATTATAAACGATTTAGTCTAAGCTAATTAGATACTATTTAAAGCTTAATTAACTGTTAATAATTTACCATCATATAACCGGTATTTAATAAAATTTTTTAACGAGCTTATATTGGACTCATGGCTTACTAAAATTATTGTATTTTCTTTAAAGTTTTCCATTAAATAGCTTAGTATTTTCTCCTTTAGAACTGGATTTAACGCATTTGTTGGTTCATCAAGTATGAGAACCTGCGGTTTATTAACAATAGCTCTAAGTATTGCAACTCTTTGTTTCTCCCCACCTGACAAATTATAGACCTTTTCCTTAAGAAGACCTTCCAACTCAAAAATACTTGCAAGGTCTACAATTCTTTTTTCTCGCATATTTCTTTTAATTTTTTTTGAGTATAGCAAGGGGATTAAAATATTATAATAGACATTTTCATCTTCCAATAATTTATAATCTTGAAAAACAAATCCGAATTTTTCATTTCTTAATGTAGATATAGTTTTTGAACTGACTTCAGCTATGCTTTTCCCATCCAAAATATAATCTCCCCTATAATTTTTATCAAGAAGACCTATAATTTTTAATAAGCTTGTTTTTCCTGCCCCGTTTTTACCTTCAATTAATATTTTTTCTCCATCTTTAATATCTATATATAAATCATCTAGAATTATATGCTCATAAACTGTATTTTCATGAAAAGCTTTTTTGATTTTGCTTAAATTAATCATAAATAAAATCTCCGTCTTTGTATAAGTTAAAATCTTCTCTCTTTAATATTATATAATTAATTAATGAACAGATTCCCACCATAGATACAGTAAAAAATATATTCAAAACTAATATTATATTTATAGAAAATTTATTTAAGATATTAATTAGAAAAGAATTAAGTAAAAATATAAACAGAGTGCTTAATTCATTTCTAAAAAAAATTGTTTTTAAATCCGCTCCACAAATCATGTGTATTTTGTATTCATTATGCAAACTTTTATAAATACTCTTTAAAAATATAGTATAAGATATGAGTATTGATATAGTAAGTATAAAAAAATAAGGTAAAATATAGCTAAAAATATAATTTAATTCTTCAATATTTGAATAGTCTTGTTTTTTAAGTGAGAGGCTTGAATTCAAAAAAATATTTTCAAATTCGCTATCTATGGCTTTTGATTTTTCCGCATCGGTAAATTTAGTATTAGTAACTAAATCAATAAAATAATCCTTATCTAAATTATATGGTCTTAAATTTATAAAATATGGATCCTCAGCCACTATTAATTTTGTATTCCCGTCATTAATTAAGTTATTAGCGTATAAATATTCAGTGAATTCATTATTCAATGTTTTTAACGACAAGACTTTTAAACCCCTTAAATCTTTCCCTAAAAATTTATCTAGCGAAGATTTGTCAATAGCCCAAGTGATTCTTTTATTGGATTTATCTGAATACTTACCAAGGATAACAAATATATGGCTTTTAAACTTAGCATTTAAACTTTCATTAATAAAATATGAATAACCATTGTTACTATAAAAATCATTAAGCCTATCTATTAGAATACTGTCATTCTCACAATCAAAAGAAATGGGAACTGCCGTATAAGTTGTCCCTTCTTGCACCTCATCAGTTAAATTATCAGTTATAGATAAAAACATACTGATTAGACCTACACTTGTTGAGGTGATTAAAAGTATCAAAAACAAAAAATACGGAAAAAATTTAATAATATCTTTGAAAGCAATTCTTATTTTATCTGCAATCATAATAAACTCCCCAATTTATTTGAATTATTAAAAATATAAAAACTTGTGAAAATTGATAAAATAATGATTAATAAAATTAATATCTGTATTTCAAAAATATTAAATATCTTAATAACATTTTCTCCAATTAAATTAAGATAAAAACTTGATAAAAAGCTTGAAAGAATTATACAAGTAAAAACCCAGCTGTATATTTTACAACATATTTTTAAAATGATTTCCATATTGCTAGCCCCGCAAATTTTTGATATGTAAATAAATTTTTTATATTTTTTTAAATAAGATAAAAAAGTCAAAAACAATAAAATAAGACTTAAAATAAAGGAATTAAAAATGATTTTTACGTACCTTCTTGCATGAAGAGAATTTATTAAAGCAATAAAAATTGAATTATACTTGCTTGTTTGGTCCTTGTAGCCTAATTTTTCTAATCTATTATAGACTTTATTTGTTACTTGCTTATTGTCTGAATCAATATATATTTTTTCTATATCACCATAATCTATGGAAAATAAATTAAAAATAATTTCTGCTCCTTGGCTTGCTATATAAGAACGCTTATCAAAAATATTAATAATCTCTGTATTAAAAGATTTTTTTATGGTAGAGTAATCAGGTATAACTTTTCTTTCATTAACCATTTTCATAATATCGTCCACTATAATGGCAACTCTTTTTGACGACTTGTAATCTTCATAAGAAAAATACCGATATTGTTTAGAGTTGTCAAATTTAGAGGAATTTAGATAATATTTCATTTGCGGGTCATATAAACCTAATGTTTTTTTATCAAAGGACTCAGCTATTACAACTATATCATTATAGGCGTATAAAAAATCAAAACTTTCTTTATATTTCTTGGTATTATTGTCTGCTTCTAAAACTTTATAGGTCTTTTCTAAACCCATGGGTACTTTTTCATAATCATTTCCTAAAATGTAATTGCTCGCAAAAATTAAGGTGCAATCAATCATAAAGAAAAATAATATTATTAAAATATTTTCTTTAATTTTAGAAAATAACATAAAAACCCCCAAAACATTTAAGGCTATTTATTGAAAGAAATACCTTCTTCAATAACTTCACCGTCTACTAATAAACCTCCACCATAAAAAACTTCTTCATTTCCCGGAAAGCTTCCAACGCTTCCATCAACTATTCCTGCAGCGTAATTATAATAAGCTTTTGTTTTAGGACCATAATTCCACTTATCTTTAACAGTTATTCTTTCAATAACTTGATTGGTATCATATTTACTATTTGAATATGCAGTTTTTGGATGAATTTCCCCTTGAACATCATAGGTTATTTTTGTCCACTTGTAATAAACATTCCTATTATCGGAATTTAAACCTCTATCTGCTCCCCTAACTGAAGCTTCGCCATAATAAGTATCTGCCCAAAAATCATCATCATGCTCAGATGTCACATAAGTTGTATCTGTAGCTCTCCACAATGTAGTTACACTCGCATATGCCATAGATGTAATGGTAAATACAAGCATAAATAAAATAAGAATTTTTTTAAAAAAACTTTTTATTTGCCTTCTCCCTCTTGCGTGTATTGATTTTTTAACGCCCGTAAAAGCAGATTAAATACGCTGCGAAATTGTTTTCTTATTGTTAAAATACCATTTTCTATAATTAAATTCAATACCAATTTAAAATTTATATATATTATGCTAAATCCTGAAAAAATAATTATTTACAAAATTTCTAAATTAATTTTGCTAACTTTGATTATTTAGGTTAATATATTAATTAGAAAAATTTTTTAATTTTTATGGGTATAGATTATTTTAAGAGAGGTGTTTTATGAATATATTAGTATGTATAAAAGTAGTACCTGATGTTAGAAATGCTAAGATAGACCCTAAAACTAACAACTTAGTCAGGGAGGGTTTAAAAATGATTATTAATCCTTCAGATTTATGTGCTTTGAAATTTGCACTTAATATTAAGGATAATGCCCAAGAAGATGTAAATATTACAGTTATTAGTATGGGGCCTCCGCAAGCAGAAGATGCTATTAGAGAAACTATTCAAATGGGAGCAGACAAAGGTTTTCTTATAATGGGTCTTGAATTTAAAGGTTCTGACACATTAGCGACTTCTTATACAATTTCTCAAGCAATAAAATCTTTAGGAAATTTTGATTTAGTTCTAACAGGAGATAAAACTCTTGATGGTGATACCGGTCAAATAGGTCCTGAACTTTCTGAACATTTATCTTTTAATCTGTTCTCTTTTGTTAAAGAACTTTCTTATGAAGATGGTTATTTTAAAGCAACCCGTCTAACAAAAAATGGTGAAGAAATTGTTAAATCAAAAGCACCACTACTAGTTACAGCATTAAAAGATTCAGTTTCAAGACCTTCTAAATTTTCTAGAGGCAGGGAAGATATTGCTAAAAATGCGGAAATTAAAATTTTAAATGCCCAAAATATTGACCTTGATCCTGAAAGAATCGGTCAAGCCGGTTCCCATACAATAGTTAAGGAAGTTTTTGCTCCAAAAAGAGAAGAAGTTGGCAATATTATTGAAGGAACTTTTGACGAAAAGATAGACAAATTTATTTCTCTACTTGAAGACAGGAGGGTTTTAGACTAATGAATAATATTTGGGTAGTTATAGAAAATGCAGAAAATGACCTTACTGAGCTTAGTAAGGAAATGATGAATAAGGCAAAGACTCTTGCCAATACATTAAATAAAAATCTTATTGCTCTTGTGAGCGGCTATGAAGAAGATGAAATTTGCAAAAAATCAATAGCTTATGGGGCTGATAAGGTTTTATATTGTAATCATAGATTATTAAAAAATTATACAACTTATGCTTACACAAAAGTTTTTAATGAAATTATTGATAAATACAATCCTTATTTAGTAATCTTTCCCGCTTCAATAAACGGACGTGATTTGGCAGGGAGATTATGTGCAAAAAGAAATATAGGCCTTGTGGCTGAATGCAGTGACCTTCAAATTGACGGTAATGATATTAAATTCATTAGACCTACCTTCGACGGCAAATTATATTCAGATATAAGTATAGATTCAAGCCCAATGTTTGCCACTATTGGCAGAAGTGCTTTTTTACCTGCAAGATATATGGCTAAAAATAAAGGGGAAATCATTAAAGAAGAAATCGAGCTAACTGATGACGATGTCTTAACAGAAATTATCTCCAAAATTCCAGGTGAATTTAAAGAAGCCGACTTGAAGTTTGAAAATGCAAAAATTATTGTTTCCGGAGGTATGGGTCTTGTTGAATCCAGTAATTGGCATATAATTGAAGAATTTGCAAAAGCTTTGGGTGCAAGCGTTGGAGCTTCAAAACCTATTTGTGATTTAGGAATATGTTCAACCGAATATCAAGTTGGTGTTACAGGCAAAACTGTAAGTCCTGATATTTATATAGCTGTAGGGATTTCAGGAGCCATTCAACATATTAACGGCATGAAAAAATCAAAATTTATTATAGCTATTAATAATGACCCAAAAGCTCCAATTTTTCAAATTGCCCACTACGGTATAGTAGCTGACCTCTTTGAATTTTTACCGGCCTTAACTAAAAAAATCAACGAAATTAAAAATAATAAATAATTAAAATAATAAATTATTAAGCCGCCATAAATTTCTCATCTATGGTGGCTTTTTTATTTATATTTATCCTTTTCTAAAAAACTTTTCAATAATAATTATTAAGATTAAACCTCCTATCAGTGACATGATAATATCTTTAAGAAAATAAACCAATCCTACACCAATTAAAAAATATAGAATTGCCATTAATAAGTTTTTATTTTTCATAATATCAGCTTTTTCCTTTTATATAATAATTTTGATTAGCGGTAATTTATATTATAAATAAAAGGCACAGGTAATACAACCTATGCCTAAATTATTTATACGTTAAATTATTACTTAACTTCTACAGTAGCTCCAACTTCTTCAAGTTTAGCCTTGATGTCGTTAGCTTCATCTTCAGGAATTCCTTCTTTAACTGCCTTTGGAGCTCCGTCAACTAAAGCTTTTGCATCTTTAAGTCCAAGTCCTGTAATGTCTTTTACAACTTTAATTACTTTAACTTTTTCTTGACCTGCTGAAGTAATAACTACATCAAATTCTGTTTTTTCAGCTTCTGCTGCAGGAGCTGCTCCGCCTGCTGCCGGTGCTGCTACAACTGCTGCAGGTGCTGCTGCTGAAACTCCAAATTCTTCTTCAAGAGCCTTAACTACTTCTGATAATTCTAATACTGTAAGTTCTTTAATTTCTTCTATAAGTTTTTCTGTTTTTTCTGACATTTTATTTCCTCCTAATTTTTAAGCTTAATTTAAGCTGCTTGTCCTTGTTTTTCTGCAATTGCATTTAATACTATTGCAAGTGATCTTATACTTCCGCTTAATACATTTGCAAGTCCTTGGATTGGTGCATTCAAACCACCTAATACTTGTGCAATTAATACATCCTTAGACGGTAACTTAGCAAGAGCATCCACTTCGCCTAAAGATAAAATTTTACCATCAACAATGCCTGTTTTGATTTCAAGTTCTTCATGATCTTTGCAGAAATCAGATGAAATCTTTGCAGCACTTGCCGGGTCCGCCATGCCTAATGCTATGGCTGAAGGTCCTTTAAGAAATTCATCAAGTCCATCATAACCTAAGTCTTGAAATGCACGTCTCATCATAGTGTTTTTGTAAACTTTATACTCTACTTGAGCTTCTCTAAATTTATTTCTTAATTCAGTAACTTCTTCAACATTAAGTCCTCTGTAGTTTAAAAGTACAATTGATTGAGCCTTTTCAATTTTTTCTTTAATTTCAGAAACTACGGCTTCTTTGGCTTGTAATTTTTCTTCTTTCACCTTCTCACCTCCATAAATAAAAAATCTCACACCGCTTGTGAGACTTGAAAAATCAAATTAAATTAATGAATTTTCAAACCTCGGTAGGAAATTAAGATTACTCACCTACTGTCTGCGGTCTAAATACATAAATATTATAAAGAACTCTTTTATAAAAGTCAAGTATTTTTTAATAGTTTTTTGACAGCCACCAGGCTCTAAATTCAAAATGTGGTTTGTCCTGATATTTTTTAAAATAGTATCCCGGCGTAAGCCCAATTTCTTTGCCGATTTCTGCACATCTTTTAAAAAATTCATCATCACCGTATGGGTCTTTTCCTCTTTTTTTAATATCAAAAGCTCTTCTATCTGTATGTTTTGAATGCTTTGTCCAGGTTACTTTAGGACCTTTTTTTGTCCTTCCCTTCTCATATAAGTAATTTTGTCTTTCTTGAGGTCTGTAAGTTTCTGTAATTTCCACAGGCAAGCCTTCTTCATCTGCTTTTTGTAAAAATTTAAGGGCAAGTTTTTTTGTATGAGGGCTTAACTGATTAAGGTCATTTATCGGCATATCAATATCTACACATAAATTTGGATACTTTGCCCTATCAAAGAAAAATTCATAAATTCCGCTTTGCGGTAAAATTTTTATTGCTATTATATAAAATAATATAAAGAAAAATATAAACTTTGACAACACAGTTTTACTATTCTTTAATGATTTTTTTCTCATTTTATCACCAATATTAATTTACCATATTTTTTAGAATTTTTTTGTTATTTAATGAAATTGTAATAATAATTAATATCTCCGTATAAAAAAAGAGCCGGTTTCCCGACTCTTCGGTGTTTTATCTAGCCATTAATTTTTCGCCGTTTAATCTAATTCCAGGTCCCATTGTAGTTGCAACTGTAACTGATTTTAAATATTTACCCTTTGCAGCTGCCGGCTTAGCCTTTATAACCGCTTCTGAGATAACTTTGAAGTTTTCAGCTAATTTTTCTTTACCAAAAGAAACCTTACCGATTGGTACGTTAATTATTGCTGCTTTATCTACTCTATATTCAACTTTACCTGCTTTAGTATCATTGACAGCTTTTGCCAAGTCAAAAGTTACTGTGCCTGATTTCGGGTTTGGCATTAAACCCTTAGGTCCTAAAACTCTACCAATTTTACCTACAACGCCCATCATGTCAGGAGTTGCAATAACAACATCAAAATCAAACCAATTTTCATTTTTGATTTTTTCAACATATTCATCGCCACCTGCATAGTCAGCTCCCGCATCTAAAGCTTCCTTAACCTTGTCACCTTTTGCAAGAACTAAAACTCTCACAGATTTTCCTGTTCCGTTAGGAAGTACTACGGTTCCTCTAACTTGTTGGTCAGCATGCCTTGGATCAACTCCAAGCCTCATAGCTAATTCTACAGTTTCATCAAATTTTGCAGTAGATGTTTTTGTAACAAGATCAAGTGCTTCATCTACATCATATAGCTTTTCTCTATCAATAAGTTTTAAAGCTTCTAAATATTTTTTTCCTCTTTTTGGCATTATTTACCTCCTTGTGGTACTTACGACCTAAGTCTCCCACTATTCTTCTACTTCAATACCCATACTTCTTGCAGTTCCTTTAATCATTGACATAGCTGCTTCCAATGACGCTGCATTTAAGTCGGGCATTTTTGTCTTAGCAATTTCTTCTACTTGAGCTTTTTTCAGTTTGCCAACTTTTTTCTTGTTAGGTTCTCCACTTGCACTTTGAAGACCTAGTGCTTTTTTGATTAGTACAGGTGCCGGTGGAGTTTTTGTAATAAATGTAAATGATCTGTCTTGATATACGGTTAATACAACCGGAATAATCATACCGGCTTGATCTGCTGTTTTTGCGTTAAATTCTTTTGTGAATTGCATAATATTAACACCATGTGGTCCAAGAGCTGTACCTACTGGTGGTGCCGGCGTAGCTTTTCCTGCCGGAATTTGTAATTTTACTAATGCTATGACTTTCTTTGCCATTATTTCCTCCTTGTGGTCTTTCGGGTTTACCCTCCCACTATTTTAAGCTTTAATAATTTGATTGAAATCTAATTCTACTAATGTGTCCCTACCAAACATGGAGATACTAACCTTGACCTTCCCTTTTTCATAATTAAATGAGTCTATAATACCAATTAGATCATTGAAAGGTCCGTTAATTACTCTTACGGTTTCTCCTATTTCGTAGTTGCCAAATAATTCTTTACTATCTGTTACGCCAAGTAGTAATACCTCTTCTTCAGATAAAGGAACCGGTTTTGATGCCGGACCAACAAAGCCCGTTACGCCTCTGGTATTTCTAACTAAATACCAAGTGTCATCATTCATAATCATTTTAACCAATACATAGGAAGGGAACATTTTTCTTTCCTTGGCTTTGGAAACTCCTTCTTTAGTTTCAACATATGATTCCATAGGAACTCTAATATCCTGAATTAAATCTTCCATCTTCCTATTAGCTACCATAGCTTCCATAGTATCCTTTACTTTATTTTCATAACCGGAATAGGTGTGGATTACATACCACTTAGCTGCTTCTTTTGCATTATCTATTCCATCCACTGTGACACTTCCCGTCAATATATAGGCTTTAATAGGAATACTAACAGCCTATCATACAGTGAAAGTAATATTGCACATGCGATTGAAACTCCCATAACAATTAAAGAATATTGTATGACTTGTTTTTTTGTAGGCCATACAACTTTTTTGAATTCAGATTTCACGCCTCTAAAATACTTACCAAGACCGCCTTTTTTTTCTTCAGTCTTTGCTACTTGTTTAGTTGCCATAAATTCTCCTTACTTTGTTTCCTTATGAAGAGTATGTTTCTTACAAAATTTGCAATATTTCTTTAATTCCAATCTTTGTGTAGTATTTTTCTTGTTTTTATATGTCACATAATTTCTGTTTTTGCAGTCAGGACATTCAAGAACTACTCTATCGGCCATAAAAACACCTCCTGATGTCAAAAAAAAGAGCCGCCATCAGGCTCCCTATATTTTTACCTATATAATTTATCATAAATTCAAGCCTTTGTAAAGAATTTTTTGAATTTATATATGTTTAATAGCTAAAAAATTTTTATATTTGAAAAAGGTTAGCATAGTCTATTTTAAATTTAATTTTTATAAGTATTTTATAAATTTAAGAATATTTAGAAGCATCTATTAAAAGTTTTTTTAATGTTTTGCTTTGATAATAACTAAAAATTCTAAAATCTTGAAATTTTCTCACAAATAGGTTAGCTTAAAAAGTATTTAAACATTTCTAAAAACATAAAAAGCTGAGGTTATGCCTCAGCCCTCTATGCTATATTCTAGAAGAAAATGATTTACCATTATAGTATGAAAGAATTATTGAAAAAATTCTTTACACCTATAATTGCTTAACTATTATAACTCATATCGTTCAAAATGTATAGTTTAAGTATAATATTCTTTCCAAAATTTTTTAAGATTGTTTTCCAGATCTTCAAGATTCTCTATATCTTTTATTTTCCAATATGCCGGCAGCAAAGTTTTATAAGGTTCTTTGGAAAATCTTTGGTCTATTAATAAAATTACTCCCTTATCATTTTCGCTTCTTATGACCCTGCCCCCTGCCTGAGAAACCTTAACAATTCCCGGATATATATAAGCATAATCATATCCCTTTTTCAGCTTTTTTTGAAAATGTTCTTTTAATATATTTCTTTGATAAGAAATTTGAGGAATGCCAACCGTAATGATTGCAACTCCAATTAGTCTTTTACCCAATAAATCTATGCCTTCACTAAAGGCTCCTCCCATAACGGCAAAGGCCCTAATATCTTCCTCGTATTTGAATTTTAAAAGAAATTTATTCCTATCATCCTCTGTCATGTTCCTTTTTTGGATAATCACCTTATCATCTGTAATTTTATATTTTTCGTAAACTTCTTCCATAAAAGAATATGAGGGAAAGAAAAAAATATAATTTCCTTTTATTGCTGTAAATTTTTCCAAATTTTTGGCAATATTAACAATAGAATTTGACCTGTCTTTATAAACTGTTGAGATGTTTTTTTCTCTTAAAACCAGGAGCTTATTAGGGTCAAAGGGTGAAGGTATCCTATAACTGTAGGATTTTTCATCTCCTCCCAAAAGGTGGATATAGTAGCTGATCGGTTCAAGAGTTGCAGAAAAAAATACGGCTGCCCTGGCATTTTTTAATAAATTTCTAAATAATTCTCCGCTATCAAGGCAGAGAATTTTTATAATTTTATCTTCCTTTAGAGAAATAAAATCACTGTTATAGTAGCTATAAATTTTATTATACTTGAATATTTTAAAATATATGTCCATTACCTTATCATAATTTTCATCTTCCTTATATTTAATTAAATAATCATTCAAAGAATATAATAATTTCTCCATAGCCTCATTGAATTCCTCAAAGGCTCTATAAGTATAAAATTTATTTTTATTTATTAGGTCAAATTCATTTATTGCTTTCACTAGATTTTTACTTATTATTTTTAAATCCTTGGGAATAATTTCATTTAAAACTATTAAATCATTTACTGATATTTCTGCAGAAAACATGGTTCTTGCCCTGTCTACCAAGTTGTGAGCCTCATCAACAAGAAGGGCATAATTATCTAAGGACGAATCAAAAAATCTTTTTAGGTAAACATTAGGATCAAAGGCATAATTATAATCGCAAATTACAAAGTCGGAAAAATTGGCAAGATCCAGCTGAAATTCAAAGGGACAAATAAAATGAAGTCTGGCAAACTTATCAATATTCGACCTTTTAAATTCATCTGTAGAATCAAAAATATCTACTATGGCATCATTTACCCTGTCAAAATGGCCCTTTGCAAAAGGACAATCTCTAGGATTGCATTTTACTTCATCGTTTATACAAATTTTTTCTTTAGCGGTTATTGTTAGAAATTTTAGATTTAGCCCCTTATCCATTAACTTAAATAAGGATTCTTCCGCAGTAATTTTACCTGTTGATCGTGACACTAAATAAAAAACTTTGTCTAACAATCCTTCTCCAATTGCCTTTATTGATGGAAAAATTGTTGACATTGACTTGCCGATTCCTGTCGGCGCTTCGATAAAAAGTTTATTCTTATAGGTGATCGTATTGTAAACGGAAACAGCCATTTCTCTTTGACCCGGTCTATAATTTTTAAAGGGAAAGTTAATATTTTTTATTGACTTATCTCTTTCTTCTTTCCAAGCAATTATTCTTCTTGTAAATTCTAAATAGCTGCCTATAATTTCATTAAAAAAATCAGCAAGCTCCTCAAAAGAAAAAATATGATCAATTTTCTTTATTTCTTCATTTTGCAAATGAAAATAAGTTAAGCGAACCTTAACAGTATTTAAGTTTTTTTGACTTGCATATATATAGGCATAGACTTTAGCCTGTGCCCAATGGAGAATATTAGAATCGTAAGAAAGTTCTTCTAAATCACGAGTTGTTGATTTTATTTCATCAATTATATAAATATTTTCATCATCTTCAAAACCTATTCCATCAGCCCTGCCCTCTACAGTAATTTTTATATCCTCTATTGTAAGATCAATAGAAAGCGGCACTTCTTTTTTATAGGATGCCGTATATAGAGTTTGCAATTTTTGATGGGCATAAATTCCTGCCAAAGCTCTTGAATTAGAATAAAAACCCCTGTCAATGTCTCCACTTCTTTTAACAAATTCTATTAAATTTCTGACTGAAATTCTTACTTCTTTCATTATAAAAAACCTAAAGATTAACCTAAATCAAAAAAATTATTTTGTCTTAGGGCTTCATATAAAATGATATTGGCAGAGTTGGAAAGATTTAAAGACCTCCCATAATTTTTTAGCATGGGGATTTTTATTGCATAATCGTAGTGGCTAAAGATTAAATCTTCCGGAAGTCCTCTTGTTTCCGGACCAAAGACAATAAAATCTTCATCTTTATATCTAACTTCTGTATATAATTTTTTTGCCTTAGTCGTTGCTAAATAAAAAGTTCTGTTTGGATATTTTTCTAATAATTCATCGTAAGAATCATATACATTAATATCCACCAAATGCCAGTAGTCAAGACCGGCTCTTTTTACATGCTTATCATCAATTTCAAAACCTAAAGGCTTAATTAAATGAAGCCTGGTATTGGTGAGTCCGCAAGTTCTTGCTATAGCTCCTGTATTAAAAGGTATCTCCGGTTCATAAAAACATATATTTAACATTTAACCCTCCAAAATTTCTATGGCACATTTAAGACCGTCAAGACTTGAAGAAATAATTCCACCGGCATAGCCGGCCCCTTCTCCTATAGGTCTTAAATTTTTATATTCTAATGTATGAAAATTTTCTCTTAAGATTTTTATAGGAGATGAAGTTCTTGTTTCAACCCCCGTTAAAATTGCATCTGCTCTTGCAAAACCATGAAGTTTTTTATCCATATTTAATATTGCCTCTTGTAAAACTTTTGTTAAACCTATTGGATAAATTTCATTCAGAGCACTTAATTTATAGCCCGGCTTATAAGTTGGCTTAATTTGTCCGAGATTTAAACTTATGGTTTCATTTAAAAAATCACAAACTTTTTGGACAGGAGCCAAATATTTTCCTCCTCCTAAAATGAAGGCCTTTTCTTCAATTGCCCTCTGAAAATTTATTCCTGCTAAGTTTCCGCTTCCAAAAGTTTTATAGTCAACTGTTGCAACTAGAGCGGAATTTGCATTTTCTCCGTTTCTTTCATGTTCACTCATTCCATTAACACAAAGTCTTTCTTTTTCAGTGGCTGACGGCACAACATAGCCTCCCGGACACATACAAAAAGTATAGGCATTGTGGGGATTTTCCTTTTTTGAATAAGTTAGGGCATAAGTAGCCTTGGGAAGATTTTCATTTTCAATTTTATATTGAGAAAAATTAATATCTTTTTGTAGGTGTTCAATTCTAAAACCCACTGCAAAAGGCTTTGCTTCTATTGTAATATACTTATCCAACATAAAAAATGTATCTCTGGCTGAATTGCCCAAAGCTAAAATATATTCGCAAGCCTCAAATTCTCCCTTATCTGTAATTAATGACACTACTTTTTCATCTTTAAATTTTAAATCAATAAATTTACAGTTAAAATGAAATTCTCCGCCCATTTTTATTATGGACTTTCTTATATTTTTTATAACCTTTCTTAAAATATCAGTTCCAATATGAGGCATAGATTCATATAAAATATCCTCCGGTGCTCCGTGGGATACTAAAATTTCAAAAATTTTTACCGACCTCTTATCTTTTGACCTGGAAGTCAGCTTTCCGTCAGAAAAAGTTCCGGCTCCCCCTTCTCCAAAAGATATGTTTGAATTTTCATCAAGAATGGAATTTATCATTAGGTTATTAATCTTTTCCATCCTCTTATCAATATCATCTCCACGTTCAATTATCTTAACCTTAACTCCTGCCTTTAAAAGACTATAGGCACAAAAAAGTCCCGCCGGTCCTGCTCCCACAACTACAGCCGTCTTGATATTGTTTTTATTTTTTAAAACTAATTTTTCTTCATTATATATAACAATATCATTTTTAAGTTTTTGGAAAGTTTTAGGACTCACGTCGGTGTCTACAAGAACCTGGTAAACATAAAAGAGTCCACCTCTTGCATCTAAAGACCTTTTATATATAGAAAAAGAGAAATCATCTTTTTTTATCAACTTTTTTATTTTTTCATAAAGAGTCTCCTTTGAAGAATCAAAGGGAAGCTTAATATTTCTTAAAAGAATCAATTTATCACCAATAATATTTTAGTCCATTTGTAAAATATTTTAAAGGTAAAATAGTATAAAAAAGTGCCGGTAATTTTTACAGGCACTAAATAAATTTATTTAACTGAATTTTCTACATAGATGGAAGTTGGTCCATCTGCTCCCCCTATAATTTCAACATTTCCATCTTTTGTCATCTCTTTCCACTCTTTATCGCTTACTGACTTTCCGGTCATCTCTTCATATTGAGATTTACTAAGACCCTTATTAGAATTATTTTTAAAATAGAAAAAAGATCCTAAAATTAAAACAAAAATTAAAGCTATAAGATATCCTTTTTTATTCATTTTTACCTCCAAAATGTAATTAATATAAATTTATTTTCTGTTATTGCTTTTCTTTTGAACTTTCCTCAGATTTTTTAAAAGCTTGAACTATAAAATATATAAAAATAAATACCGACATATTCTTAAATGAATCAAGCATCAAAAACCAATTTTTATCATATAGTAACTTTTCCGTCCTGCCATAATAATCTGTTGCAAATGCTATAATTAAGATAATAAGCATAAATATGGAATTCATAAATATTAAAATTTTATTTGCCTCATTATTTCTAAAAGCTAAAAAATAAAATATATAAGCATAAAATAAATATCCAATTAAAATCAAACTAAAATAAAATATACTTCCTCCTATTTTAAGATAGCAAGTATAGTAAAGCAAATATATTAAAAGCATTACAGCTGAGATATATAAGATTGGCAAAGTTTTATAAAAAATTTTTTTCATTAATATCCTTGTCCTTTTACCTACTATCAACGTTTCCACTTTCTGATATAATTATATACTCAGTCTTAAATTCTAGCAAGTTACAAATATATATTCATTAACCATACTTTATATAAAAATAACCACTATTTCTAGTGGCAAGACTTATGACAAGTAAAACCCTCTTGCTATGAATATCCTACGTAAAAAATTGTCTAGCTTTCAAATTGAAGACCTTCGTCTAAAATCACATTGTTTTAACTTTAGCAAGTTTTGATTATTAGGGACAGTCCTAAAGGACAGTCCCAACTTTACAAATTATATATTTAGCAAGTTAGAAATTATATATTCATTAACCATACTTTATATAAAAATAACCACTATTTCTAGTGGCAAAACTTATGACCAAGTAAAACCCTCTTGCTAGGAATATCCTACGTTAAAAATTGTCTAGCTTTCAAATTGAAGACCTTCGTCTAAAATCATACTGTTTTAACCTTAGCAAGTTTTGATTATTATAGCAAGTTACAAATTATATATTCATTAACCATACTTTATATAAAAATAACCACTATTTCTAGTGGCAAGACTTATGAC
>CABTZF010000014.1 GCA_902489255.1 uncultured Peptoniphilus sp.
AGAAAAAACTTACCAAATAGGTAAAAATTAAGATATTTTTTAATATTTACTAAAATAATGTTGACTTTTATATCTAGAGTGATAAACTATACAAAAATAATATTAAATATGATGACCTAATTATATAAAGATAGGTTATAGATGGGAGAGGGAAATATGGAAAATATATGGAAAAGAACGATTAGTCTCTTATTGGTAGTGTTGATGCTTTTAGATATTTTAGGACCTGTAACGGTACAAGCTCAACAAAACAGTATAATAAAAGAGGACAGGAACTCAGAAGAATCCCTAACACTTGTAGAGGGAAAATCCCCCGAAAATTACAAGGCTGAATCTTTGCGTCTAAATAAAGATGAAGATACCGATAAAGAAAAAAAATCTATTGAGCGGAGTGCCGACTCAAAGAGTATAATTCATGACAATGATCCTATTCCTCGTAAAGATTCTATTCCACACCAAGATTCTATTTCTCGCCAAGATCCTATTTCTCCTAAAGATGAAGAAAATAAGGACAAAGTTTTTAATGCTCCTAAAAAAGGATATGTAGCTTGGAAGCTTATAAATTTGGGCAAAACAAGTTATAAAAAAGGAGAAATCCCAAGTTATAAAGGTCTTTTAGTTGAAGTTACAGATTCAAAAGGCAATGTAAGTTACTTAAACTATAAAGAACTTTTAGCCGATAAAAACATAAACGTTAAAGAAATTACCAATTCAAAAACATCCCAAGACTCAGAAGAAGGAAAACTTATTATTTCTGCACCCGGTCTTAAAGACATTGTCATAGGTACACATTTCCAAGATACGAAAATCACATCCCAAAATGAAGATGAAACCCTTAACCAAAATTCTAAAGACAAAAATCTAAACATATTAGAAGAAGAAAAAGACCCAAGCTTATTAGACAAATTACTTGGAATTAACAAAGAAGAAAAAATAGACGAAATAGATTTAACCAATAAAGAATATAGGTTTAATCCCTATGGATTTAATTCTTTTAAAGAAAATCAATTACAAGAAGAACTTACAGAAGAAGAATTAGAAGCAGGACTTACAATCTATCAAATGCCTACTATACCCGGCAACAAGATTGAAGACATCTCCCAAATGTCAAGAACTGCAATGTTCAGATCTCCTTTTATGTCTACGCCCCTTGGTCTACCGGGACTAAGAGGACCTGCTGGAGGTGGAAATAACGGTTTAAACTTGGATGGCAAGAAGTTTACTATCATTACTAGATATGACATTTCAAATGCAAATGGACCAGTTAAAAAAGATCAATCTTTTACAATTCACTTAGACAATAAACTAACTGTAAAGGATGAATCAACTCTTCCATCTATAAAATACAACAACGAAGTTATTGCTACTCCAAAATATAATTCAGACAATACAATTACTTATACTTTAACAAGAGATATTAACGAAAATATCCAAATACCTTTAAATATACCTGTAGATTACAATACAGATAATATTACTTTAGACAGCGACGGAACATTTACAGTAATTAACAAGGTAACAGGAATTGGAGTAAATAACCCACCAAAAGACCTTGTACCACAAAAGGTTGACAAAAATGGTAACCCAGCAGGATCAATAATCGAACCAGGTAGGGATGACGTAACTCAAATAGTTGACTCAAGTAGAAACTATAGATTAGATATTGACCCAGTGGGATATCCTGTTATAGAAAACGGCGAAATGGTTGGAATAAACTGGGTAGTACAAATTGAATCTGACAAGGATTTAGCAAATGACCTAGGAATGAAGATGAACTTCACTCTAGTAGAAGGTTCAGGACTTCAAGGAATTGAAAGTATAACTTCTAATGATCCTGCTGAAGTTACTCAAGATAATGCCATAAAAGACCAAACAGGAATAGTTGATTCAAAGCACTCTACAATAAATAAATCAACCAATTCCTATAGATATAGCATTTATACACCTATAAGTAATAAACAAGCAGCTTATGTATTAGATATATCTACTGTCCTTACTAAGGACTTGACTAATGGTCAGCCGTATATCGGCGCAGTAAGAAGCGTAATGGATAAGGGATATCCAAAGGACAAAGTAGAACAGCACACACCTACTAGAGTAGGTATAAACAATCGTACTACAATAGAAGGTAAATTTTTATCAAACACTTCAGCCCAATGGACTATAACAGACGGAGTGTGTACATTAGATACAAATAATGGCCTACCTTTAGAAACTAGAACTCTTGAAGGAGCAAATATAAACTCCGGTAAGAGAGTAGTTTATGGTGTAGATAATAACACAAGCAGTCCTACTTATGGTCAAATGGTAGTAAAAGAAGCTGAAAAAACAAATCTAACTTCGATTCCAGCTAAAGAAACCGATCCTAATGCTTCCCAAGCTGTAGGTAACATTGGAGTATATCAATTCACACACGACGTAGATGAATCAACAACTCCTCATTCTTACACTATGTCAGGAGTTAAGATATCAAAATTCCAAGACCTATATATAGACCAAGAATGGAACTTGCCGGTAACAGGCATGACTATGCCAGCTCAAAAATTCATTGCAAATGATGACAAAGGTAATAAAATAGCTGAGAAACACGTAGATGCAGGTCCAGCAGGAGAAAAGGAAAGACTTGTTGTAGTACCTGACGCCAGATATTGGAATATTGCAGATGACGGAACTGCAAATAAGGTTGGTCACAATATAACACAAGAATTTGATAATCAAACAGTAACGACACAAGATGGCAAAACTTATAAGTACAACGAAAATGCCAACTACTATAAAATCGATACAAATACTCAATATATCCACAACTCTGCTATCGATACAACACAAGCAAACCCTGTAACGTTTACAGTAGTAAAAGTTGATAGCAAGGATCCAAGTAAAAAACTAGCAGGAGCAACATTTAAATTATTGGGTGACAAACAACCGGAAGTAGTGACTGACTCACAAGGTAGGGCTACATTTAGCAACGTACTACCTGGAAATTATGACTTGATGGAAACCAAAGCTCCAGCGGGATATAAACTCGACCAATCAACTAAAACTATAAAGATAACAGAAGATGGAAAGATAAGTGCAGTTGGTCAAAACATTAAACAATCAGGAAGTTCTTCTAAGACAGAAATAGTAGGACATGATAATGGAAACCTATGGCCAGACTATATGAATGCTATGCACTATGGCAAGATCAATGATAATGGAGAACTAGAATTCTACATTTATCTAAAACCAAATAGTGACAATGGGGCAAATGGTACAAATAGAGATACCAGACTTAACATTTCTGTACCAGGAGTAAATATAACAGATGTAACTGCATACGACGTTGGATATTGGCAAAGAAATGACCTTAGATCTGCAATGGAAGCTCAAAATGCAGGTCAAAAAATAGCTGAGCTTGGAGAAAACGTAATAAATGCAGCAAATAACAACAATATTACAGGCGCAGCAAATACCACAGATCCATACACAGGAAGAACCGGTTACCAAATCTACTTTCCACACCAAAGATTTGCAGACGACTGGGGATTCTTGGTTAAAGTAAAGGCAAATGTCGGAACCAAAGATACTGTTAACCTAAATTACGATTGGTTGACAAATGAAGACACTGCTAACCAAACAAATCTTACTCAACAAATTACTTTAAGCAAATCAGCTGGAGCAGAAAATGAGTTTTTAGTATCTAACGAAGAATTCACAAAAAGCCCAATTTCTGTAACTAAATTTGGCGACGAATTTGACGCACAAGGAAATAGAAACAGACTTCAAGGTGCAGAATTTGTTCTAAAAGATAGCAAAGGAAATGTAATTGCAAATAAAATTACAAATGAAAAAGGTGAAGCAAACTTTGGTGAATTTCCAGAAGGAGTATATAGGTTAGAAGAATCTCAAGCTCCAGATGGATACCAAAAAAATGGCGTATATTTTGAAGTTATAGTTGATGATGAGGGCCAAGTTAAATATAATCCAAGATTCGAAAATAGTATCGGTACACCACAATCAGGACAAGACTACTATATCGAAAAAGGTGAAGACACAGGTGCTTCAGCTAAGACCACAGTAACAAATGTCAACCAAAGACTTGAATATCTTGAAAATGAAGCAGGAGATATTGGTACCAAAACAAACGTATGGGAAGCCTACTCATATGAATCACTAAAATACCACGCTGATATTACTTTAACTGGTGTATCAGAGGGTTCAAGATTTGAAATTCAATTCGATAGAAACCTTGACTTCACTCAATACTTTAGTGATTTTCCTAAGATAATGGTAGATGGTGTAGAAGTTGCTACTCCATACTTCAATTACAAAACCAACTTATTGACATATGTATTTAATAAAAATGCAGAATCAAATGTAACAGCAAGTATCAATCTAAGAGGTATAATTCCAGATAAATACTTTGCCAAGGAAACAGGACAATACAATTTTACTATCAAGGTAAATCCTGGACAAACAGAAAATATTACAGGAAATCCTAACCTAACTAAAGAAATAAATGCAGACTATGGACAACATCACTCTACAACAGGAGATCACAACCAATCTTACTACTTCAGAGATGTATATCAAAAAGAAGACGGTAAATGGTATGTAACAGTCCTAACATATCTAAATCCTCTTGGACTTTCTTATAGTGCAAAGACAGTTAGATATAATTGGATGACAACCGATTACCAAAGCAACCGTATAGCAGAATGGTCAGGTAAGGGTTATAAAGCTCTTTACGAACTTAACGATGTTAAGGTATATGCTACAGATGAAGCAACATACACACAAGGTGGAGTTAAGCTAAATAGATATATGCCACTATCCATGGGTATTAGACCAGAACAAGATCCGTATATTTATCACTTACTTGCACATCAAAGAATAGACCCTAATAGAAAAATAGACATAAGAGAAAATGATGTAACCATCGCATATAATCCAGATCAAATAAAAACTAGCAATAAATTAAGTGCTAATGCTCCATTAATTGTAAAAACTCCAAAACCTAATAGCAACGGAGGATTTGTAGTTGAACAAACATTTAAGATTATTGATATAGAAGAGTTCAACAAAAAATGGAGAGTCTTCTATATGAATGATGGCAATCTTACATCAGCTTTCGCATCTAAGGCAAATATCAACACAGCTATAGGTGACCAAGCAGGTGGAGAAATACCAAAATATTACAAGGAAATTGTTGGTCTTATAAATAACAAGTACAAACCAGGCAGCTTTAAATTAACTAAGTACAATGAAGCTAATCCAACTCAAAAGCTTCAAAACGCAACATTTGCTCTAATTGATAAAGATGGAAGAACTATTTATAGAACTTCAGATGCAAATGGTGAAGTTAAATTCGTAGACATTGCGCCAGGCAGATATAATTTAGAGGAAGTAAAAGCTCCAGACGGTTACCAAATAACAAACAAGAAATGGCAAGTTACAATCTTAAGTGACGGTAGCGTTAGAATAAGAGAAACATCTGTAACAGGTGAAAGTAAGTTATACACTGGAGATATAAATATCCAAGTTGCCAACAAACCGGCTGGACAAAAGTTCAGGGTTTATAAAAAAGATGGAAAAGGCGACCCACTTCAAGGAGCAAAATTCAAGATCACTTGTCCGGATGATCCAAATTTCACACCAATAGAAGCTACATCAGGACAAAATGGTATAGTAGAGTTCAATGCCGACCTAAAAGAAGGTAAAAATTATATACTTGAAGAAGTGGAACCACCGGCAGGCTACAACCCACTTAACAAAAAATGGGTTCTAAAAGTAGAAGGTGGAGAAACTAAAGTCTATAACTACTCAGAAAACACAGAAGGTGGACAACAAGTACAATCAATACTTGCAAAAGAAGGCGTTGAATGGGTAGATGTTAAGAATAGAAACACTTCAAATTGGTCTACCTATGACAATAGATGGACTGGTTGGGCAGGCAACAATCAAAATGCACAATTCTTGGGAACTAGAATTGTAGCTGTAAACAAAGATGAAAACTACGTAATCCAAAGATACGTAATAAACCCAGAAGCAAGGAATATTGCGGATAAAACAACTGCATCTATTCACAGACAATCAACACGTGATCCTAACATGGATTGGTTTGATATGACTAAGTTTGATATAAATAATGACATCAAAGTATTCAAACTCGATAAACCGGTCACAGGACTTATCTCTGACATAAGACTTGCAAATTACAATACAGAAGATATAACAACTAGTGTAGTAGCAACAGCAAGAGAAGAAGAAGGTAGGTATGGTGAACCAAAGAGATTACACCTAGATCTACCGGCTACAGATAAGCCTATAGTAATAGATATCAAAGTTCCATACAAAGATGAAAATGGTGGAGTAGGAACTGGAATGGATTGGGTGAACGGTAACTTAATTTACTGGAAATCCGACTACTACGAAGTAGCAAAGAGTATCAAGACAACAGGTCCAACAACTTCAACAAGTGGAACAATAGTTGGTTCTTATGTAGCTACAGGATCACTAGACGTAACAAATAATGCGAAGACATATGGATTTAAACTTAAAAAGGTTAAAGATGGTACAACCACGGCAATCCCGGGAGCAGTATTTAAACTAACAGGACCAGATCCACTAGTAGATGAAAGATACGAAACAACCGGCGACGATGGAACACTATCCTTCGCAGGATTAGAACCAGGAAAATACAAACTAGAAGAATTTAAGCCGGCTCCAGGTTATGAAAATGCAAACACCAACTGGACAGTTAGAATAACCCTGGATGGCAAAGCTTATATCTCTGATAATAAGAAAACTCCAGAAGGAACTGATCCAAACGTTTCATTCGATATAGCGAAAGATACGACACCACAAAAACAAAGTGTATTTGCAAGAACAGCATCTAACGGAGAAGAAACACCTCTACTAGCTAATTCTAATAGAGATATAGACGAACTATCAGCAAAAGAAAAATTAGACCTAATATATGGTACAGAAGTATTCAGAAGTTTAGAAGCTAGAGGAATAACCATCAGAGAAGGTGGAGTACTAACAAAAGCCTTAGGACAAAGTTTATACAATATAATCGAAGGAACAGAACCACAACAAAACGGACTAGAAATAGGCGATGAGATAGTTCCAGAAGCACAAAGAGCAGGAAAAGTAATATCTTATGAGATTTTAAACACAAGCTCAGATCAACAAAAGAAATATGTAAAGGTAGATACTGATGCACAATATCTAGGCAATGAAGAATTTTTAGTAAAAATCGACATAAACAGTATTACTCAAATAGATATAAATGTACCGGTAACAATACAATTACATGATGATGTTGAATTTGTTGCTAATTCAACAATTTCTTGGAAGAAAAATTCAAATGATAGAGATCAAGTACCAGATAACCCAAGTAGATGGCACAGTGGATATAATCCGAATACCAAGACAATTGAAGTTAAAGCAAATGAGCCAAGTCTAAATCCTGGGGATAGTGCTAGTATCGAGTTTAAGGTAAGGTTAGTAAAAAGCCTAAATACAAATGGTATTGCTAATATTTTCCAAGATTACAAAGTTTATGGAGAAAATGTTACTAAGCCAAGAATTAAGAAAATTGAAGCTTTCTCTATAAATAAAAATGTACAAAATGGAACAATTATTACAAATCCAATAGACGCACAACGTAATGGACAACCGGTAACTTTCACAGTAAGTCCAAATCCAGGTTATAAACTAGTAGGAAATGTAACAGTTACTAATGACAACACTGGCAGTAACGTTTCAATTAGAAACGGAAATACTTTTACAATGCCAACAAGTGATGTAACAATAAATGCAACATTTGAAGCTGAAACCTATAACATCACTTATAACAACCAAACAGGTGGAACTGTAAATGGACCAGCGACTGCAAAGACTGACCAAACAGTAACGATAAATGTAAGTCCAGAAAATGGATATAAGTTAAAATCTTTAACAGTAGATGGACAAGATGTAACTAATGGTGTTGTGGACAATCAATATATTTTCACAATGCTACCAAGAGATGTAAGTGTAGAAGCAGTATTTGAAAAGATAGAAGAAAAAACTTACAATGTTTACACTCAAACTCCAGTTGGAGGAACATTAAGTGTAAATAAGACAAAAGCAAAGGCAAATGAAACAATTACTGTAACTGCAGTTGCATATGAAGATTATGAATTAAAGAGCATAACTTATAGAGATACAGCTGGAAATGAACACACAGTGACAGGAAATTCATTTACAATGCCAGCTTCTGATATTACTGTAAGTGCTACTTTCGAGAAGAAAGCAGATCCAAATCCTAATTATAATGTTAAAGTAAATCCTGCAGAAAATGGACAAGTTACTGTAACTCCAACTTCTGCAAAGAAAGGCGAAACAGTTACTATTACTGCAAGTCCAAGTGAAGGATATGTATTAGATACACTAACTGTAACTGATGGAGCAGGAAATCCTGTACAAGTTACAAATAACAGCTTTACAATGCCAGCAGGAGATGTAACTGTTTCTGCAACATTTAAGAAAACTGAAACGCCAGATCAACCAGGACAAGACGAAAAAGAAATCAAACCTGGAGAGTTAGTTCAAATCACCAACAAGTTAGTCGGTCTAGATCTTAAGATTTACAAAAAAGACAGATACGACAGAAAACTTGAAGGTGCATTATTTACAATCAGAAAAACTGATGAAAACTACGAAAATCCGGAAGAAGATTTTGGCGTAGTAACTGGCGAGTCAAACAAAGATGGACTTGTTGAATTCAAGGACAAAGATGGCAACATCATAACACTACCGGTTGGATACTATGTCATAGAAGAAACAGCGGCTCCACTAGGTTATAGAAAACCAAACGCACCTTGGCATGTACAAGTAGTAGAAGAAAATGGTAAGCTAGTTGCTAAATACAAAGGACCAGAAGAAACTCCTCAAAGTTTCGTAGAAAAGAATGAAAACCTTGATATAAAAGAAGTAAATGGTGTAAAATACGCAACAAAGATTACCCATATTGATACAGAATCAAGAACATTTATCCAAAGAGTTTATATTGATACAAGAGGAAAAAATGGCGTTGTCAACGTTCAAATCACACCAAAACACAAGAGAGAAGAAATCGATAGAGCGGGACTTCCACCAGTTACGATAAAAGAAGGTGTAAAGACAGCTTATAGATCAACTTATAAGATAACTGGATTAGAAGGCGATCCAAATGAAGCAGAAATGATCAAAATCTTAAATGATTATGATGTTTCTACTCCAAATGTAACTGTAGTTAACACTGCAAGATGGAGACCATTTGATTGGGGATTTGATGAAGACCAACTAAACCTTGAACCAGGAGTTTACTATATTGATATTGAAGGATTCTATGACACTTCTATTATCAATAGAAATGTTACTAATGAAGTAGCTATAGATTCTAACTATAACTTCACAAATAAGGAAGGAACTGCATTAAGTACTGAACCGGTACTAAAAGATCCTTACGAATTAACTGCAGAGCAAATGCCAGATGCTGATTTAGGTAAGATTGATATTGACATTAAGTTCTACGATGGTGCAAGAGAGTTCCAACAATTATATATCACTGATGATAATAGAATAGCCTACAAAGCAATTAAAGATGAGAACGGCAAGGATGAAGCATCTTATCAAAGTGGTGCAGACGCACTAAGACAGTGGTTAGTAGAAAATCGTGGTGAAACTGCAGCTAAGGCATGGGCTGAAAGTAAGCCAGCTGGCAAGAAATATGTAAATGCTCTAGGCAAAGATGTAAATATGGAAGGTTCACGTTATATAACAGGTAAAATAGTACCTCCTTTAACTACAGCCTCTAGTTCAATAAGTACAAGCATGGATATTAGTTCACTATACTCATCAAATGCAACTAATGTAGTTCCTCAAGAAGGACTAAGTGTTGTAAATGACGCTGAAAGATACAACATTACTTTCTCTAAACACGGTAAAGACTATGAAGGTGCAACAGAAGAAGAAATCACCAAGAAAAGACTTGAAGGTGCAGTATTCAAACTTGAAAAGAGAGTAAGAGAAGGAGTCTATGAAGAATTAGAAGGATCCTATGTATCCTCAGCATTTAACGGTTACTTTGGTTTCAGAGGACTTGAACCTGGTCGTTACAGACTAGTTGAAGTTCAAGCTCCAAAGGGATACAAACCAATTAATGGACCACTTCTATACTTCTCAGTTGAAACAGTAAGTTTGGTGTCACAAAAAATCGTAGACCCAAGAACTGGTGAAGCTATTAATATTAATGACACAGAATTCTATTTTCCAGGAAATGCTAAACCTTACGAATTTGAAGATCTAGAAATGCACGATCCAGTAACTAAAGAGGTCATCAAATTTAAGGACGCTAAGAATGCTGATTTGGAAACAACTAAGATAATAGATCCTACAGATTCTACAAAGAAAACAGAGGTTTCCCTAAAGGAATTAAGTATTAAATTCCCTGGAGAGGTAAAAGACAAAGAAGGAAATGCTATTAAGGACACTTATAAGATAAGTGAAATACAAGTAACACCAACTTCTAACGGATATATCTCTCTAGAATACAACAAGGCAAATGGTGTATACCAATATATTCCAGAAAAATCAACTACTGAAAAAAATGGATTGTTAGTAGACTACGTAACATCTGCCACTGCCAAGAACATGGGTAAAATCGTAAATGAAATACCTGGAAAAGGTAAAGTAACTATCAACAAAGTTGACGAGAACGGAGATCCTTTAAAAGCTACAGGTCTAAAAGCAGGAGCTAAGTTTAAACTTACAAACTTACTTGATGGCTCAGATCCCGTAGAAAAAACTGTAGGTACAGATGGTACACTTACATTTGACGGTCTAAAAATAGGAAACTATGAGTTAGTAGAAATTGAATCGCCAGATGGACACATTAACACAGACCGAGTATGGCACTTCATAGTAGGTGGTAAAGATCTTGATCCATATTCAGAAGATATAGCTAATACTGGAAGAAACTTGTCAGCCTTAGGTCTGATTACACTTGAAAAATCTGAGATGAGTGTTGCAAGTCCAGTTACAGACAATAAACAAGGCATGGAAGCAGGCAAGATTTATCCTCACCAAGGTGAATCATTAGAATTTAACAACACCTACAAGATTGCCGATAATATCAAGATCAATCCAGGAGATTATTTTGTATTACAACTAAGCGAAAAGATAGACCTTCACGGTGTATTTGAAAATTCAATAGAAGATTTGGATATATTCGCAGATGGAGTAGGTACAATAGCTAAGGCTAAATATGACAGAGAAGCTGGAACTGTAACTTACACATTTACAAAATATGCAGACACCTATGAATTGATAACATTCTCTAACAAACTTGCAGCATTTATTAACCTTGACGAGACAAAGAGCTCAACTGACAATGTTTCACTTGGAATGGGAATAAATGGAGATACATCTAAATATTCAAAGATTAATATCGTATATGACATGGCAATCGAAGAATATCCCGATGAATATGGCAACAATGTCAATCTCGCATCTAAGATTGTAAAATACAATCCAAAAACTGGAGAATTCACAGAATACTTCTATTTGAATAGAAATAGAAAATATCTTCTAGATAGTGAGTTCCAATATTATTCACAACAAGTTATAGATAATCTAGTTGTCGAAAAATATAAGCTTAAAGATAATAGTCAAGAGAAAATAGCAGAAGATATGCCAGAATCCTTTGGTATCAATGAAAATAGTAGTAATCTCGAGTATCAAGGATATGTAACTAGTGAAAATAGGCTATATCCAGGATATTATAGCCCTGGTGATATACCTGCTATGACTCCGGACGACTCATATATCATAAAGATAACAGGTAGAGTTGCCAATACAGACAAGAGCAAGTACACTGGTTTCGGAAAATTGATTCACTATTATGGAAATGGTGAAGACCTTCATGGCTATAGGTATGACACAGTATATGAATTCCACAGTGAATCAGCAGCAGAAGCTAATCTTACTATTACAGCAGAAAATCCTTCTAACAAAATCAAATTTAAGAAGATAAATAGCAATAGTGAGGCTTTAAAAGGAGCTATATTCCAAATCTACAAAAAATCTGGAGATAATTGGAATGCTGAAGGTATGCAACCTAAAACATCAGATGAAAATGGATTGTTTGGCTATGAAAAACTCGGTCCTGGTGTATATAAGATAGAAGAAACTACAGCACCGGAAGGCTATGATAAGTTAATAGGACCTGTAGTAGAATTCAGAGTAGATAAAAATGGTAAAGTCTACAGAAAAGAACCAGTGCTAGATGAACAAGGAAAAACACAAACAGATAAAGATGGCAACATCATCACAAGAGAAATAGAAGAACCAGGTATAGTTCCAATAACAATAGTAAATAACAAGGAATATGAAGTAGAATTCAAGAAAGTTGATGCGAATGATAAAACTCCTCTTGAAGGAGCAGAATTTGAAGTTTGGTACAAGGCTGAAAAGACTGGCGAATATTCAAAAGAAGCTCTAAAACTTTATGAAAAGACTAATGCAGGCGGAACTACCGAAAGACTTGTTCTAAAAGCCGATGAAACGGCACCGGAAGGATATACAGCTGTTGATAAATTCACTACAGGAAAAGATGGAACTGTCAAATTCAAATTTAAAGAATCAGGTTACTTTGCACTTAAAGAGGTAAAGGCACCAAAGGGTTATATAAAACCAAAAGATTTTGTAAAAGAGTTTGCAGTAGTAGATGGTAAGGTTCAAGAAGAAGAATTCAAGACAGAGATGGATGTTAAGAAGACAACTGGATGGAGCATGGCTAACGATGTATTCCAAAAATCTTATACTACTAATATGACTTTGAGATTTAATCCAAATCATGAAGATATAACTTATGTGAAAGATAAATCTACAATAACATTGTCAGGTTTACCACTTAAGGCAGAAATTTGGGATAATAAGTTTAATGCTAAGGAACCTATTAATATAACAGCTTATCTAGTAGACGGTGATAATAAAGAATCTACTAAGAAGACATTCACTTTAGATTTAACAAAAGATTATGATAATAGTTATAAAGCTTCAAAGACTATTGATCTTTACTCCTTAGTAAAAGAATTGGAAAAACAAACTACTGATGGAGATATTAAATCTAATAAGACTCTAGTATTAACAATGATATCATCTCTATATCTAAAATCTGAATTAGATATCAAATCTAATATAGTTATAGGTGATAAGATAAATGAAGACAGGACATTCCACATAGGAACTAAGGGTGACGAATATGTCAACCACTCTTATAATTTCACAACAATGGGTGAATTGACAAAAGATTCTACAACTAATCTTTATTCTCCAATTGAAGTCGAAAACCGTAAGGGTGAATATCCTTGGACTGGTGGTATGGGTACTTTAATCTTTACTGTAACTGGTTTGGTTCTCATGAGTGCTGCGGCTTATGTTTACAGCAGAAAGAGGAGGGCTTCTTATGATGATTAGTTATAAAGTCAAAAGAAATTCTCTTTCAGTTAATAGCTATAGGGATAAGTTAAATCATCTTATCTTAAATGATTTTAAAATCAAGAAGAGACAAGCTCTTATTATAAACCCACTAAGGGCAAGTGAGAGAAGGTGTTGCTCTTATGATTAATTCCATTAAAGACAAAAAGAGGCACCCTCCTTAGTTGGAGCAAATAATATTTAATGATTATGAGAGTGGCGAAAGGGTCAGCCCCCGCCGCCCTCTCGGATTCATATTAATAATCGGAATAATTCGTGTAAGAAAAGGTAATTCTAATTTATTTTTGATAAAATATTTTTAGAGATACTTTGGAAAGCCTTTTATGGCAAGAGTCGAAAGACGAAAGTTTATGGTAATAATTTGCGAAAGTAAATAATTATAAAATTTATGAAAGAAGGAGTTAAATTATGAACAAGAAAAAAATTCTATCACTAATCATGGCATTAGTGATGATCGTTGGAGTATTCTCTCCACTAACAGTATTGGCAGAGCCAACTAGGCCGACTGATCCAGTAATACCACCAACTGGTGTATTAAATGAGAATGATCTTTCAGCAACTAAGCCAGATACAACTGAAGTTAACATTTACAAATTGACAACTAAGCAAAACTACAAGGCAGGAGCACCATGGGAACACACTGGTGGTAAGATAGAAGATATTACACAGTTAGGAACTGATGTAGAGTATTTAGAAGGCGCTAAGTTTACTTTCTACAAAATTAATGTAAAAGTAGACTCTAACACAACTAAAACTGATGGAACAGAAGCAAAAACACAAGCAGAAGCTGACAAACTTAATGAAAAATATTTCAACATTATTAAAGGAACACCAGCTGATTTTGATTCTGCTGAAGAAATGCAAGATGTAATGACAAGTGGTTATCCAAAAGACCCTAATGCTACAAAGACAATCCCTGCAGGAGTAGTAGAACTAGCAACAGGTAATGGACTAACTAATGGACAAACAGCAGCAACAACTGCTGGTGGTTTAGCAACAGTAAATCTTCCTGACGGTTACTATTGGGCAGTTGAAAGTGTAACACCAGATAAAGTTACAAGTGCAATTGCAGTACCATTTGGCTTAACTCTTCCTCTAATGAATGGAAAAGATGTAGGAGACAAAAAAGCTGGTACTCACTACCTAACTAAACTTTACATCTATCCTAAGAACGTTCAAACTGATGATGTTCAAATAGACAAAGACCATGCTAATTATGACAACACTACTGGCAAATGGTATGACAAAGACGGAAAAGAAGTTAAGTCAGAAGATTTAGGTATAAAATATGCTGATTATCAAAGAGATAAAAAAACTGTATCCAGACAATTAAATGAAAATTCACCTTTCCAATCTGATACAACAATTCCAAGAAACTATAAATTTGATTCTTTCTCTTGGATAGATACAATGTCAGAAGGATTGACTTACAACAAAGACGTAGTAGTTACAATTGATTATGTTGACGCTGATGGCGCAAAACAAGAAAACAAAGACTTTATCAATGCAGGTAACAAAACAACATTTGTAACTGAAAGAGATAATGGATTTGAAATCAAAGTTACAAAAGACCAAGTTAAGGATACATTAGTAGAATACCTAAAGAATGGTCCTGTTACTTTCCACTTCAAATATTCAGCTAAAGTTAACAATTCTGCAGTAGTAGATAAGCCACAATCAAACAGCATTACATTTAAACCAGGCGAACCAACTGGAGTTCCTGATGTAAGTTCTAAAGATAGTAAAATAACAATCGATAAATCATGGAAGAAAAATAACGAAGATGTAACTCCAACTGCTACAGATTTAACATACTATGTTGAAGATTCAACTGGTAAGACAGTAGCATCTGTAACTGTAAAATCTGATGCTGTAGCTGGAACAAAAATTGATGCAGGAAAGGGTATTACATTTACTGTAGGAGCTAACTTTGGTTCTGGTACTTTTGAAGGTCTTCCAGAAGGAAATTACAAGGTAAGAGAAGCTGTTAATGGTTATGAACCAACATACACTCCTGATAATACTAATGGTAAACTAACTATTGTAAACAACGACAAACCAGAAGTTAAAAAACCAAGTGAACCAACAGTTGAATTCCACGGAAAGAAATTCGTAAAGACTGATCAATTAAAGAATGAAGACAGATTATTCGGTGCTGAATTTGTTATTAGAAATAATTCAGATGATGCAAACAACCCAAATAAGGGTAAATTCTTAGTTGTTAAAGCTGGTACTCAAAAAATTGAAGAAGCAGCAGCAGTAAAAGCAGCTAAAGAAGCATTAGATGCAAAAATAGCTGCATACAATGCTCTTAATGCACAAGAACAAGCTGCTCAAAAAGCAAATTACGAAACAGAAATCAATAAACTTCAAAAAGCTTACAACGATGCTGTAATAGCAGCAAGAACTGAATTTACTTGGGTAGAAGGTACAGGTGCAAATAAAGATGTTCCTCCAACAGATGCTTACAAACTAGTTTCTGATGGACAAGGTCGTTTTGAAATCACTGGTCTATCTGCTGGAAAATATGAATTAATTGAAATCACAGCTCCAGTAGGATATGCTAAGCTAGAAAGCCCAGTTCCTTTTGAAGTAAAACATGGAACTTACGCAGGCGATAGCACAAAAGAAATTCAATACAACAAGGCTGACACAAATGGCGGCTACGGACAAAGAGTAGACAACAAGAAAGTAACTATTCCACAAACCGGTGGTATGGGTACTGTTATCTTTACTGTTGTCGGTGTAGTTTTAATGGCAGGTGCCGTTATAGCTATGAAAAAGAATAGAGAAGAAGCTTAATTATTAAATTTTAGAATTTCTATTGACAATTTATTGTATATTTGTCAAGGTTATTAAGTTTTATAATTATTTCTATTTATTAAATGGAAGAGGGCTATTGCCCTTTCCCCTACATATTATGTTAGAGGGGTAGAGATGAAGAAGAGAATATACAGTTTAATAATTTTATTTGCGATGGTAACTACGGTCTTCCTACCTCTTAGTGTTTTGGGAGCATCATCTGTTACCATCGACATAAAGACAAAGGAAAGTTTAAGTAAAAATGATTTAGAAGGCAGGACTCTTGGTATATGGAAGATAAATGATAAGTTTATTGACACTTCTATGGACAAGACGAGACTTGTTGCCATCCTCGATAGGTTGAGTGAGGCTGACTTAGATAGGCAGCTTGAAAATAAGGCTGATAAATGGATTGTCAGTCCTAAAGAGGCTGATGACTATAAGATTACTCTTAGTCTTGAACCTGGCACTTATTATATTAGGGAGCTTGGGGACAGCAAGGAAAGATTTATTGAGTCTGCTGTTTTTAGTCCTGAGGACACTAATATTATTAAGTTAAAGTGGGGATTAAAGATTACTCCGACACCTCCACCACCACCTCCAGGAGAAACTCCACCACCTCCAGAAACTGTTGTGCTAATCAAAAGTGATGGCGAGGGCAATTATCTTGCTGGTGCTAAGTTTACTCTTCACTACGCCAATGGTGATCCTGTTTTGACAAAAAATGGCGCCTTTGATGATAAGGGTTCTGCTGAAGTTTTTGTCACTGATAAAAATGGCAGGATAACTATTAAGAATGTGAAGGCTGGGATTTATACTTTTAAGGAAGTCGAAGCTCCAGCTGGCTATGAGATAGTGAAAAGTGAAAGTGATTTTGTTATTTTTGAAGGCAAGGGTGCCAATGTAAGTGTCATCAACAAGAAGAAGTTAGGTTCTTATAATTTCTTCAAGACTGATGGGTCTAGGAAGAAGGGCCTTCCTGGTGCAGAGTTTATTATTACTCGTGACAAGGATGGCATGGACGAAAGGGTTAAGCGAAATGGCAAGGACCTTGTCCTAAATTCTGGAAATGATGGCAAGTTTGCTGTTTACGACCTTCCTTATGGCACTTATTATATTTGGGAGACTAAGGCTCCAGAGGGCTACAGTCTTTTAAATGGCAGTTTGGAATTTGAAATTAATGATAATTCTTTTGAGAAAGTCCTAATTATTGAAAACACTATTGAAAATGGTGACGAGTCACCTCGTCCTCTTCCTAAAACTGGTGACATCACACTCATTGTTTTAGTTGTTGCCGGTGCGGTGATGATTGGATTAGGTAAGTATTTAATCAAGGACAAGAGATAGAATGAGGCTCCTTGGGGGCCTCTTTTTTATGGTGTTATATGAGCAAGAAAAAGAAAAAATCAAATTTTTTATTTATTTTTATTTTCATACTGGGGCTTGGTATTTTGTCCTATCCCATGATATCCAACTGGTATTATAGGATTGAGTCCAACAACCAAGTTGCCGACTACAAGGAAGCGAGAGACCTCTTAAGTGACGAAGAGATAGGGAGAAGGATGAGGCTTGCCAAGATTTACAACGACAATCTGGGCAATGTGACTCCAAAGGATCCTTACAGTGAAGAGGAAAAGCACAAGGCAATCGAAAATTATGCTCAGATGCTAGAGCTAAGGACCAAGATAGGCGTTGTCATTGTTCCTTCTATTGATGTAGAGCTTCCTATTTATGCTGGTACTAATGAAGAAATTCTTCAAAAGGGTGCTGGTCACTTGGAAGGTACATCTCTTCCTATTGGCGGGGAGTCTACTCACACTGTTATCACTGCTCACTCAGGTCTTCCTTCTGCTAGGCTCTTTACGGACCTGCAAAAGGTGAAGATGGGCGAGAAGTTTTACATTGAAAATATTGGGGGCACACTGGCTTATGAAGTTGACCACATTGATGTTATTGACCCAAGTGACTTTTCTCAACTACTTGTGGTGCCAGAAAAGGACTATGCAACTCTTCTTACTTGTACTCCTATTATGATCAACACTCACAGGCTCATTGTCCGCGGTCACAGGGTGCCTTATGTGCCAGAGGTTGACGAAAAAGTTATGGAAGACAAGGGTGGAAATCTTGGCATTGATAAAAGGCTTATCATTCTCTTAATTTTTGCTATAATTATCTTAGTTAGATATTTGTTGTCAAAGAGAAAGAAAAAATTGGCAAGGAAGAGAGAACTTGAGAGAGCTAAAAATATTGAGCTTGCTAAGATGAATATGAGCTCCAAAAATAAGAGTGAGGATCAGTTTAAGGGCGATGGCAATAGTGGAAATGATGATATGAGTAAGGGTGATGGCAATGGTGGAAAAGTTTAAAAAAAATTGGAAAATTATTCTTATTTTTGTGCTTGGGCTAATGATTGCCATTTACCCAATTATTTCAAATTATTATTACACTGTGGAGAACAACAATCAGGTTAAGGACTTCCAAGAGGCTGTTTCTGAAATGCCAGATAAGGAAGTTTTGGAGAGGATTGATCTTGCCAAGGCTTACAATGATACTCTCGACCCTTCAAGGCTGGCTGACCCCTACACTGAAAGGGAGAAGAAGGGTGTGGAAAACTACGCTCGTATGCTTGAAGTAAGGGAAAAAATTGGCTATATTGATGTGCCAAAGATAGGCCAACAAATTCCTGTCTACGCTGGTACTTCTGAAGACGTACTTCAACACGCTTGCGGTCACTTGGAAGGAACGTCTCTGCCTATAGGAGGTAAAGATACCCATGCTGTTATTACAGCCCACAGGGGTCTGCCTCAAGTTAAACTTTTTAGGGACCTTGACAAGATGGAAATAGGGGATGTTTTTTACTATACAAATGTTAAAGAAACTTTAGCCTATAAGGTGGATCAAATTTTAACGGTGGAGCCTTGGAACTTTGAACCTGTTTTAGTTGTGGAAGGTAAGGACCTTATGACTCTTCTTACCTGTACGCCATATATGATTAATTCTCACAGACTTCTTGTGCGTGGTCACAGGGTACCTTATGTGGAAGCAAAGAGTCAAGAAAAAGGTCTTAAGAAAAGTGGATTTATTTTTAAAGATATAATTTTGCCGCTATTCATACTTTTACTGATTATAATAGGGATTTTAATATATAGAAGGATGAGGAGAAAGAGGAGAAGGTATTATGAATAAAAGATTAAGAGTTATTTTAGGATATATCTTTATTCTCATTGGAATTCTTATGCCTCTTGTAGCCTTTAGTTCCATGTCCTATAGGGAAATTTCCGCAGGGAGTAAGTATAAAAGTTTTAAAGATAAAAAACTCCAAATGACTTCGTCAATAAAAACTTATAATGAAAAAGTTGGTAAAAGTGAAGAAAATATAATTGATCCTTTTCAAAATGAAGATTATAAGGGATTTTATAATATTGATGGACTAAAAGAGGATGATGTTTTTGCCTATCTTATAATTCCTAAGTTGGATATGAAAAAACCCATTTATCTTGATGCAAGTTACAAGCATCTCAATATGGGCGTGGCACAAGTGGAAGGAACGAGTTTGCCCCTGGGCGGAAAATCTACAAGGTCTGTTATAGCAGGCCACAGAGGCTGGTGGGGTGATTTGATGTTTTATAATATTGATAAGCTTGAAGTTGGTGATGAGATTTTAATTGATGGTCGTACGGGGCTTTTGAAATACAGGGTCAGCGGTCAAGAGATTATTGACCCGAGTGACTGGGAAAGTATTTTGCCAATTAAAGGTAAGGATATGATTACATTACTTTCTTGCCATCCCAAAAGGCCACCAAGACCTAAAAGACTTTTGGTTAATGCCGAAAGAGTTGTTGATGAAAAACCTGTGGAAAAAATAGAAAGACAAGAGAAAAAAAATTTTCCTTATTTAAAATATGCAATATTTGCCATAACTATTATAGGTTGGATAAGTATTTTAGGAGTTTTTATAAGTTTGTATAAATTTTTAAAATAAGAAAAGATTAAAAAAGATAAAGATTAGATTAAAGGGGACTGTCCTTCAGGACTGTCCCTAAAATTATAAAAATTATAGGCAAGGATAAAAATGGTAATTTTCCCTGAGATTTTAAGCAAACCCTTTGCACGAATATCAAACTCCAAAAATTGGTGCTTTCTAAATTTCGAACTTCTAAAATCACAAACTCACTAAAGTTCAAACAGTGTGATTTTAGACGAAGTTCTTCAATTTGAAAGCAACACAATTTTTTACGCAGGATATTCTTAGCAAGAGGGTTTTATAAAGTCGGGACTGCCCTTGAGATTAAAAGGGGGACTGTCCTTTAGGACTGTCCCTAAAATTATAAAAATTATAGACAAGGATAAAAATGATAACTGTCCATGAGATTTTAAGCAAACCCTTTGCACGAATATCAAACTCCAAAAATTGGTGCTTTCTAAATTTCGAACTTCTAAAATCACAAACTCACTAAAGTTCAAACAATGTGATTTTAGACGAAGTTCTTCAATTTGAAAGCAACACAATTTTTTACGTAGGATATTCTTAGCAAGAGGGTTTTATAAAGTTGGGACTGTCCTTGAGATTAAAAAAGGGACAGTCCGCAAGGGACAGTCCCTAAAAAAACAGTCCCAAGGGGAAAAAAAGGGACAGTCCGCAAGGGACAGTCCCTTAATTTTAATTTTTTATTTGCTGAGCTTAAGTATTATTTCGTTAATTTCTTCAATTTTTTGGTCAATTTCTTCCGAACCCGCTCCGTAAGCATCCTTTACGCATCCTTTCAAGTGGGCGGTTAAAATATCTTTATTAATATTTTTAAGGATTGCCATTACTGCCATAAGTTGGTTGGATATATCAAGACAATACCTGTTTTCCTCCATCATTTTTATAAGACCGTCAATTTGTCCTCTGGCAGTTTTGAGCTTTCTTATTTGAATTTCTTTATTTGCTTTCATTCTTACTCACTTAATTCATATCCTGCATCTTCAATTGCTTTTTTAAAGGCTTTTTCCTCCACTTCCTTTGAAAGATAAACTTTTGCTTGCTTATTTTCCAAGGAGACTTCTGCACTTTTTACACCATCAACTTGTTCCAAGGCTTTTTTTACGTGGGCTACACAGTGGTCACAAGACATTCCGTTAATTTTTAAAATTTTTTCCATTTTATTTTCTCCTTTGCTATTTATTATATTAACTTCAGATGAATCAATATTTTCTTTTTTATATTTACTATGTTTGTTTATTTTTATTTTTCTCAACCTCAAGGCATTGGTTACTACAAAAACTGATGAAAAAGACATGGCTGCCGCTCCTATCATTGGATTTAATTTTATACCAAAGCCGGGATAAAAAACTCCGGCAGCCAAGGGGATTCCCAATGAATTGTAGAAGAAAGCCCAAAATAAGTTTTCTTTAATATTTTTTATAGTTTTTTTGGAAATTTCTATGGCTGATGAAATATCCCTAAGGTCTTCGGTCATAAGGACCACATCCGAGGTTTCGATGGCAACATCAGTTCCTGAACCTATTGCCATTCCTATATCGGCTGTAGCCAGGGATGGGGCATCATTAATTCCGTCACCGACCATCAGGACTTTTTTACCTTCTTTTTGTAGGGAAGAAATTATTTTATTTTTGTCTTGGGGCAGGAGCCCTCCATAGACTTGGTCAATGCCCAGTGTTTTTTGTATAGCCAGTGCAGTATTAATATTGTCACCGGTTAACATTACCGTTTTATAGCCCATAGCTTTTAAATTTTTTATAGCTTGGTCAGAATTTTCTTTTGGGGGATCTATAAGAGCAACAAGGCCTAAAACTTCTTTATCATCTGCCAAATATATTAAAGTTTTTCCTGCTTTTTGAAGGGAGGTTGCTTTTTCTTTATAGGTATTATTAATATTTTTATCTTCTATAAGACTTAAATTACCGGCAAGATAAATTTTATCTTTAATTTTTCCTTGGACACCTTTTCCTGTTATGGACTTGAAATCGGAGATTGAAAGATTTTTTATCTTGTATTTATTTTTCAAGGATAGGATGGATTTTGCCAAAGGATGTTCTGAATATTTTTCAAGACTGATGATTATGCTCACAAATTCTTCATCATCAATATTTGTAACAAGGTCTGTAACTTGAGCTTCGCCCTTTGTTATCGTTCCTGTTTTATCGAGAACTATTGCATCAACCTTGTGCAAATTTTCTAAAACTTCCGCATTTTTAAAAAGCAGACCTTCTTTTGCACCTATTCCCGTAGCAATCATTATAGATACAGGAGTTGCCAAACCTAAGGCACAGGGGCAGGAAATAACAAGAACCGATATTGCAAAATTTAGGGCTGTTTCCACTTGGCGGGTTAAAAGTATCCAAACTGTAAAAGTTATAAGTGAAATTGCAATAACTGTCGGAACAAAGATCCGAGAGATTTTATCTGCCGTTTTTGCAATGGGTGCTTTTGATTGGTTGGCCCCGGAAACCATTGCTATTATTTTGGAAAAGGTTGTGTCTTCGCCAACCTTGGTGGCTTTAAATTTAAAAGAGGATGAATCGTTTACGGTGGCGGAAATTACTTCATCGCCAATTTTTTTATAAACCGGAAGAGATTCACCTGTTAGGGCAGCCTGATTAAGGTAAGCTCCTCCTTCAACAATAAGTCCGTCACAAGGGACTTGTTCGCCGGGTTTTACAAGGATTATATCATCAATTTTTATATCTTCCGCTTTTTTCTTAATTATTTTGTCACCGACAATTACATTTGCCATTTTAGGGACCAAGTCCATCAGTGATTTTAAGGAATTTTTTGTTTTATTTTTTGATTTTTCTTCAAAATATTTTCCCAGGGTAATTAAGGTTAAGATCATGGCAGAAGATTCAAAATATAAATTTTTTCTATATTCATCAACTATGGAAAAGTTTAAAGCCACCATGGCATATGCCATCATATAAATTGCAAAGATGCCGTAAATTAATGAGGCTCCTGCTCCCAAGGAAACCAGGGTATCCATATTTGACCCGCCATTTTTCAAAGCCTTAAAGCCTGAAATAAAAAATTCACGATTAATGAATATAATCGGCAAGGTCAGTAAAAACTGGGTAAAAGCAAAGGCAAGAGCTCCTTTTGTACCCGCCAAAAAATATGGCAAAGGAAGCCCCGCCATGTGTCCCATAGAAATATACATGAGAAAGATTAAAAAAATTAAGGATTTTATGAATCTTTTTTTTAAATTTTCTTCCATGTCAATTACAAGGTTTATGGTGTTATTTGTTTTTTGACCTTGTAAGAAAGCTTGGTAGCCGATTTTATCAACAGCTGAAATTATATCTGAAGTTTTTATAAGTTTATCGTCAAAGTCTACATTCATTGAATTTGTCATAAGACTCACCTGGGCTTTTTTAACTCCCGAAAGTTTATTGACCCTACGTTCAATATTTGCAGAGCAGGCAGCACAAGTCATGCCTTGAATATCAAAAGTTTTTTTCATTTTTCCTCCGTACACCCTCCCTGGGGTATGTAAATTATAACATAAAATTAATTATATTAAAATATCTTAATTTTAATATATAATAAATTTATAGGGGAGGTTAAGGTTTTGAAATATTTAAAAAGTAATTTTTCTGATATCAGCAGAATAAGAATTAAGGACATTCCTTTATATGTTATTGAACCGAAAGAAAAGTCATTTGGAATTAAAAATTTAATTTTTTATCACGGCTGGTCAAGTTCTTCATTAAAGCAAATATTTAGGGGAAATATTTTTTCCGCCTTCGGTTATAGGGTCTTTCTTCCCGATGCAATTTATCATGGTGAGAGAAGCCCTATTGACTATGAAGATTCTAATATAGGTTCTCAATATTTTATTTATTGCATAAATAAAAATATAAGAGAAAGTAAGGACATTATTTCTTATATTAAAAATAAGTATCCCTATGAAGATATTGGAGTTGCAGGTCATTCTATGGGGGCCATAAGTTCCGCAGGAGTTTTTACATTAGATGAAGATTTAAAAGCAGCGATGATTTTTAATGGAATTTTGGACTATGAATATTTTGTAGACAGAGCAAAAGAAAAAGTTGATTTTTCAAAATTAAATGAAAAATTTAAACAAGCCCCGGCTTATTTATTGGAAGTTAATCCTATGAATAATTTGGATAAGTTAATAGACAGACCCCTACTTTTATTTAACGGGGATGAAGATAATATTATTAATCCTGATATTCAAGAAGATTGCAGCAAAAAGCTTTATAAATTATATAAAAATAAGGAGTTGTTATCTTTTAAAAGATTTGAGCTTACAACTCATCAACTTACAAGTCAAATGCTTGAGGAGGCCATTATTTTTTTAAAGGATAGGGTAAATTTTTAAAAATCCTTTTTTAAATGGAATTTTTTGGGTATAATATTTTCAGGAACTACTTCACTAGAACTATTAAATACTGTATTATAAATTTATCATATCTATATATTAACTACATAAAATCAGTATGTTAAGTATTATATAAGATTTTAGGAAGAGCTATAATATTTTTTATAGGAATCAGTTCTAATTTTAAAAAATGGAGGGTATTATTTATGAGAAGAAATGCTTTAATTACAGGTGCATCTGGAGATATTGGAGGAGCTATTGCCAAAAAATTTGCTTCAGAAGGTGTTAATTTAACTCTTCAATACAGGAATGAAGCTAAGATTCAAAAAGTTATTGAAAGTATTAAGGATTTTGATGTTGAAATTCAAAAAGTTCAAGCCGACATAACAACTTATGACGAATGTCAAAGGTTGGTAAATGAAACTATGGAAAAATTCGGCAAAATTGATATTCTTGTAAACAACGCCGGAATGATTAGAGATGCATCAACAGTTAAGATGACTGAAGAAGACTTTAAAAAAGTTATTGATTTAAACCTATATTCAGTTTTCTATATGACAAAATTAGTCGGAATAGAAATGTTAAAAAAAGAACAAGGAAAGATAGTTTCTCTTGCATCAGTATCAGGAATAATGGGAACTTTCGGTCAATGTAATTATGTTGCTTCAAAAGCTGCTGTTATGGGAATGACAAAGACTTGGGCTCGTGAATTCGGTAGAAAAGGAATAAATGTTAATGCAGTTGCACCCGGATTTATAGTTAGTCATATGACTGACGGTCTTGAAGATATGTATGTAAAGCAAATTCCTATGAAGAGATTCGGAACAGTTGATGAAATAGCAAACGGAATTTATTTCTTATGTTCAGACCAAGCAAATTATATTCAAGGACAAACTTTAGTAATTGATGGCGGACTAACACTATAATATAAATATTTATTGATTTTAAGCGTGTTTTTATTCTTAAATTTAAGGAGGCCCTTTGCCTCCTTTTATAATTTATAATATTGATATTTATTTAGGGTGATTTATGAAAATAAAAAAATATTTAGTTAGACCAAAAGAAAAAATAAATTTAAAGAAAGTCCCAACTTATTATGAAGGGAATTTAACAAAAGAAGAAGTATATTCAACTTTACTTCCTGAAAATATAAAAAAAATGGAAGAGCTTCAAGCAAGACTTTATGCTGAAAATAAACAGGGCTTATTGATTGTTTTACAAGCCATGGATGCAGCAGGAAAGGATTCTCTAATAAAAAGAATTATGACGGGCTTAAATCCTCAGGGAACTCATGTGGCATCTTTTAAGGTTCCGACATATCTTGATTTAGATCATGATTACTTGTACAGAATTCATGCGGAAATTCCTGCAAGGGGAGATATTGGAATTTTTAACAGGAGTCATTATGAAGATGTTATTGTTACCAGAGTCCATAATTTAGTTGAAAGTCAACCCTTGCCTGACCATTTGATTAATACGGAAATTTGGAACAGAAGATTTGAAGAAATTAATAATTTTGAAGAGTATCTATCAGATAACGGCATTGCAGTTGTAAAATTTTTCCTTCATGTTTCAAAGGAAGAACAAAAATGCAGACTATTGGAAAGATTGGAAAATCCGGAAAAACATTGGAAATTTTCACAATCCGATATTTTGGAAAGACAATATTGGGATAAGTATCATGAATGTTATGAGGACGTTTTAGAAAAGACTTCAACGGATAAATGCCCTTGGTATGTTGTTCCTGCAGATAGAAAGTGGTTTTCACGTTATTTAGTTTCGTCAGTTATTCTTGAAAAATTAGAGGAAATGAATCCTAAATATCCAAAATTAACTAAAACTCAAGAAGAAAACCTAAGCAAGTGGAAAGAGGTACTTGAATCAAGTAATTAAATGAATATGAAAAAAATAATTTATATAGTTTTATCGCTAATAATGTTATCAGGCTGCAATATATTGCATGAAAATCAATCAGCTATGACAGAAGACGGGACTTTAAAACCGGAAAAAAAATTGGAAACTTATCAAGCTATAATTCCCAACTTGAAATTTTATAAGGCTAAGCTTCCTGATGGGACCAAGTCATATAGGATAAATATCTATAAAATTGACGGAGATACAAATAATAAGATTGAAAATGGAAGTTTATACGATAATTTGGAAAATATAGAAAACCTTTCAAAAAATGGATTTTCTTTTTCCCTAGGTCAATTTGATAATTCCTATATTATTAGCGGAGAAAAATCTGTAGGATTTTTTAATATGGATAAGGAAGAAATAGAAACTAAAAATAAAAGAGCCTCATTACTATATTTTAATACAGAATTTGAAAAGCTTGAATTAAATATAGCCTATATTTTAATGGTAAATGATTTTTTCAACGAGGAAGAATCCAGCACAAATGTAAATGCAAAAACACTTGATAATTTTAAAACCAAAAAAGGACATAATTATATACTGATGACAATAAGTTTTTCAGACAAAGAAATACAACAAAAATAGCCACCAACCAAGGCGGCTATTTTAATATATTAAAATAAAGTAAAGGAAATATCAACTTGTTTGTAAAAGTTCTTCAAACATTTGAATAAGAGGGTCGGGAACAACAAAGTTAAAATAACCGCCACTTTTTGATAGAAATAAAAAGATAAAACCTAAAGAAAGAAATTTTTTGAGATTTACATAAACCATTTCATCTGAATAATCAACAATGCCTTGGTAGAATTCATTAAAAGATTTAAGCTCACTTTTATTAAAAGTCATGAGGGTGGGCTTAAAATTTTCCAAAATTTTTTTGTGCAACTGAATTTTTATATCCTCCATTGAAAGATTGTCATAATCAACGTCATGATTCTTAGCCATAACTTCCAAATATATATCATTTACAAGATCAAGAGCTTCTTCAATTTTTCCTGTGGGCAAAGCGTCAATAGTTTCAGCCTTGAAAAATTCTTTAATAATTTTGCTCAAAGTGTTCACCTCTTTATTATTATATACTAAAAATTAATCTTTAAAAAGAAAATAAATCAAAATCATAAATTTGGGTAAAATAAAATATATATGTTATAATAATTTTTGAAAAAAGGGAGGGCACTGATAATCATGCTATTAGTTGAATCATTAAGTGAAAAATTGAAGGGTAAAAATACAAAAATTATATTTCCTGAAGGAAATGATTACAGAGTTTTAAGGGCTGTAATAAGACTAAAAAAAGAAGAAATCATTGAACCGATTATCTTGGGCAATGAAGATGAAATTAAAAAATTGGCTGAAAGTGAAGGGGTAAAATTAGGTGATATTAAAATCATTGACCCTAATAAATATGAAGAGTTTGACAAGATGGTGGATTCTTTTGTTGAAAGAAGAAAGGGAAAAGTTAATGCTGAGGAAGCAAAGACCATCTTAAAAGATCTTAACTATTTTGGAACTATGTATGTATATATGGGTTATGCTGACGGAATGGTTTCCGGAGCAAACCATACAACGGCAGAAACTGTTAGGCCGGCTCTTCAAATTATTAAGACAAAAAAAGGAATTAAAAGAACAAGCGGTGCCTTTGTATTATTGAAAGAAGATAAAATTTATGTAATGGCTGATTGTGCCATCAATATTGATATAGATGCAGAAGGTTTGGCTGAAATTGCTGTATTAACAGATGAAACGGCTAGGAAATTCGGACTGAATCCAAAAATTGCAATGCTTTCTTTTTCAAGTCACGGCTCTGCCAAGCATGAAAGAGTAACAATGGTTGAAGAAGCTACAAGGATTGCAAAAGAAATGAATCCCAATATGGTGATTGACGGAGAACTGCAATTTGATGCTGCTTTTGTTGAAGAAGTTGCCAAGAAAAAAGCACCGGATTCTCCATTAAAGGGTCATGCAAATGTATTTATATTCCCAAATATTGAAGCCGGAAATATAGGATATAAATTAATTCAAAGATTTGGAGGATATAAAGCCATAGGACCAATTCTCCAAGGATTAAATGAACCGGTAAATGACCTTTCACGCGGTTGTGTAGAAGAGGAAGTTTACGATCTTGCAATAGTAACTGCTGCTGAAGCTGCATTATAAAAAAAAAGAGCCCTGTTTCTTTTATAAAGGTGAAACGTGGAAGTCTTATATTTTATACAAGATGAGAAAAGAATTAATATCGGCTTATTTGATAATTTTAGTGATATAAAAGAATTTATAAAAAAATTATTTGCAGACAAAGATATTAATGATATAGATAATATTTATGACCTGAGATTCAAACCGGAAGATTTTCCGAAATTTATAGAGATTAATTTCAGGGGAAATTTGGTTCCTATAACAAGATTTGCCTTTGCTCCAAAGGAAGATATATATTTGGGAATTGATGAATTAACAAACTTATCTTCCAGGGGCAAGGGCAAGACTTTGGGATTTACTGTTATAGAAAATTATGCTATTGCCAATGAAGACTTAAAAGAATATATAGAAAAAAGAGAAAATGCCTATAAGAGGGTAAAGAAAGCTCTTGAAAAAAGAGGATATAAGGTGGGAAGAAGTCTTCAAAATTCCGAGGATGGAGAAGCCATTACAATTTCCGGTAAGGGTAATAGGTGGTTTTTTGCTCATTTGGACCCAAGTTTTGTGGAAAATTTACCGAAAGAAGAAAAGGATTTTGAAAAATTTATTGACGGGGAACTTGAAGAAGAATAATTAATATAAAATATCTCGGTTGAAGCCGAGTATTTTTAATTAGCACAATAATGTGAAATATTGGTAGCTTATAAAAAATTATTAATTTAATCTATAAATATTGATAAAATATATAGAAAATTTTTATTTTTTCTGTTACTATAATTATAAATGGTAATTGAGGTGATAATGTGAGCTTTTCTTCTTCTGTAAAAGCTGAATTGTCAAAAGTCCCTGTTTGGGGATATGAAAATGTTCTTGCTGAGTTGGCAGGGCTTGTCCCCATGTGCGGAATTTTGACTTATAACAGGGGCAAAATTTTTTTACAATTCAACACAGAAAATCCGTCACTTACCAGAAGAATTTTCACTTTTTTAAAAAAATATTTTGATTCCAATGCTGAAGTTAGAAATGAAAAGTCCAAACAGTTAAAAAAGAATCTTTATATAATAAGTCTTGATGAAAATTCATCTAAAGTGCTTTTAGATGAAATTTCATTTATTAGAGGTGAAAACGTATTTATAAGAAATTATAAACCTCAAGGTCTGATTGATGATCTTCCCTCCAGAAAAGCTTATATAAGAGGTTCTTTTTTAGGAGCTGGAAGCGTTGTTGATCCTAAAAAAAGTTATCATCTTGAATTTGTTGCGAATAATTTAACGCATGCAGAGTTTTTGCAGGAAAATGTTAATTATTTTAATTTAGATGCAAAAATTGCCGGCAGAAAAGATAATTATGTTATCTATTTAAAAGAATCCCAGGCAATTAGTGACCTGTTAAGCCTTATGGGGGCCCATAAATCACTTTTGGATTTTGAAAATACAAGGGTTATAAAAGATATGAGAAACAATATAAATAGAATTGTTAATTGTGAAACATATAACTTAAATAAGATTGTTAAAACGTCCTTGGACCAGGTTAGAGATATTTTATATATAAAAAATAATTATGGATTTAATAAATTACCTAAGGAGCTTAGGGAAATCTGTGAACTTAGATTAAAAGATAGGGATATGTCTATGGGAGATATGGCAAAAGCCTTAGATCCTCCTATAAGCAAATCCACAGTTAGTTATAGATTAAAGAAAATTAAGGAATTAGCCAGTAAATTAAGGGGTGATATTAATGACTAATAAAGCCGTTACATTGACAAATGACGATGGACTTCATGCCAGAGCAGCTGCTCTTTTTGTGAGAGAAGCAAATAAATTTTCTTGTGATATAAGTCTTGAAGCACACGGCGAAAGGGTCAATGGAAAAAGTATAATAGGGATTATGTCCCTGGGAGTTTTTAAGGGAGAAAAGATTGTTATCTATGCTGACGGCAATGATGAAGATGAAGCACTTGGAGCCCTATATAAATTGATAGAAAATGAATTTGCCAATATTTAAACCTATATTTATAAATTTAAAAAATAAAAGCTTAAATTTTTAGGGGGATATTATGTCTAATTTTATACATTTACATGTGCATAGCGAATACTCCCTTCTTGATGCTTCAAGCAGAATTAGCGAATTACCCATAAGGGCAAAAGAGTTGGGAATGGATGCCATCGCCCTTACCGACCATGGAAATATGTATGGGGCAATCGGTTTTTACAAAGCCTGTAAAAAAGTTGGAGTAAAGGCAATAATCGGTTGTGAAATTTATGTGAGTCAAAAACCCCTGGAATTGAAAGATAAGACAAATGAAAGATACCATTTAGTTTTATTGGCTGAAAATAATGAGGGATTAAGAAATCTCATGAAAATTGTTTCCATTGCCTATGTAGATGGATATTATTACAAGCCGAGAGTAGACCTTAATGTCTTAAATAAATATTCTAAAGGACTTATTGCAACATCAGCCTGTTTGGCAGGAGAAGTGCAAAGATATTTAGGAAGAAGAGATTATGAAGGGGCAAAGGAAGCGGCTTTAAGGTATAATAATATTTTCGGACAGGATAATTTCTTTTTAGAGCTTCAAGATCATGGGATTCCTGAACAAAAAAGAGTAAATAGAGAACTTATAAAATTATCCAAAGACCTGGATATACCTCTTAGCGTTTCTAACGATGTTCACTATTTGAACAAGGAAGATGCCAGGGCGGCGGATGTTTTATTATGTATTCAAACCGGAGCCAAGGTAAATGATTCAAAGAGAATGAAGTTCCCCACAGAGGAATTTTATTTAAAATCTTCTGATGAAATGGAAGCACTGTTTCCCGATAACCCGGAAGCAATTGCCAATACAAGAAAAATTGCAGACAGATGTAAGGCGGATTTTGAATTTGGGCACTATCACCTGCCTAAATTTATTGTGCCTGATGGCTATACTAACGAAAGTTATTTTAGGGAACTTGCAGAAAAGGGATTAAAAAAAAGATATAAAGATATTGATGAAAACATAAAAAAAAGATTTAATATGGAGTTTCAAACAATTATTGAAATGGGTTTTGTAGATTATTTTTTAATTGTTTGGGACTTTATTAGCTATGCAAAGAAAAATGGCATACAGGTTGGACCGGGCAGAGGCTCTGCAGCAGGTTCTATAATTTCTTACGCCCTTGAAATAATTGATATTGATCCTTTAAAATTTGATCTTCTTTTTGAAAGATTTTTAAATAGAGAAAGGGTATCTATGCCCGATATAGATATTGATTTTTGTTATGAAAGAAGAGAAGAAGTTATTGATTATGTTACAAGAAAATATGGGGAAGATAAGGTGGCACAAATTGTTACTTTCGGAACCTTGCAATCTCGCCAAGCTATTCGTGATGTCGGAAGAGTACTTGATATTCCTTACAGTAGGGTTGATTATATAGCAAAACAGGTTCCGCATGCATTAAAAATAACTTTGGATAAGGCACTTGAAATTTCTGAAAGCTTTAGGGAAATTTATGAAAAAGATAAAGAAACAAGAAATTTAATTGATATAGCAAAAAGAATAGAGGGATTGCCCCGTCATACATCCACTCATGCAGCAGGAGTTGTAATTTCAAAAAATCCTCTTACTGATTATGTACCCCTGACAAGAAATGACGAGATAATAGCAACTCAATTTAATATGATTGAACTTGAAGAGTTGGGACTATTAAAAATGGACTTTTTAGGTCTTAGAACTCTTACAGTTATTAGAGATACAATTAATGCCATATATAAAAATCATAAGAAAAAAATTGACTTCTCCGACTTCACTTATGATGACCCTAAGGTCCTTGAAATGTTTGCTAAGGCTGAAACTTTGGGGGTTTTTCAATTTGAATCGGGCGGAATGAGATTATTTTTAAAGGAATTAAAGCCGGATGCTTTTAATGATTTAGTAGCTGCAAATGCCCTCTTTAGACCCGGACCTATGAAACAGATACCAAAATTTATTCAGTCCAAACATGACAGTAGTAAAATTTCCTATATTCATCCTATTCTTGAACCGATTTTAAAAGACACCTATGGGTGTATTGTATATCAAGAACAAGTTATGCAAATTGTTCAACTTGTTGGAGGTTATTCTCTGGGACGAGCCGACATAGTTAGGCGTGCCATATCAAAAAAGAAGATGGCGGTCATGGAAGAGGAGAGAAAAAATTTTATTTATGGAAATGAAGGAGAAAATGTAAGGGGAGCTATAAAAAATGGAGTCGATGAAAAAAGTGCAAATGCCATTTATGATTTAATAATTGATTTTGCCGACTACGCTTTTAACAAGTCCCACTCTGTAGCATATTCAGTTGTGGCATATAGGACGGCTTGGCTCAAATATTATTATCCCAAAGAATTTATGGCTGCACAAATTTCAACTTACACTTCTGATATTAAGCAAGTTAGCCTGTATATTGAAGAGATAAAAAGGTTGGGAATTGAATTACTTTCACCAAATATTAATTATTCACAAAGAGATTTTACTGTTGAAGATGGAAAAATACGTTTTGGTCTTAAGGCTGTTAAAAATGTAGGAGAAAATTTAATTAAAGCTCTTATAGAAGCTAGAAGTAAATTGGGGAAATTTACTTCTTTAAGTGACTTTGTAGATAAGATTCAAAAAGTTGCACCGTCAGTATTAAATAAAAAAGCAATGGAATCTTTAATCAGGTGTGGGGCCTTGGATGATTTTGCAGGTAACAGGGCACAATTTTTAGCGGTTTATGAAAGGATAATTGAAGCCGGTCAAAAATCTCTTAGAAATAATATTAAAGGGCAAGTTTCAATTTTTCAGGAAGTGGCTAAGGACGAAGATTTACCGAATTTAAAAGATTTTCCCCTAAGAGATAAGCTGGATATGGAAAAGGAAGTAATAGGCATCTATATTTCCGGTCACCCCCTTGATGGATATAGACCTGTTTTGAAAACTTTTTCTAATACAAATACCGGGGAAATTTTTGAAAATTATAGGGATCAGGGTCAAATGCCAAATGGAAAGATAAAAATTGCAGGCATGATTAAAAATAAAAAAACAATGATAACAAAAACAAATAAGCTTATGGCCTTTGCTTCTTTAGAAGACCTATTCGGAACAATAGACCTGGTAATTTTTCCACAAGTATATTCAAAATATAAGGAAATTATTAAAGACAATAAGGTTCTTGGCGTAGATGGTCATATTTCATCTTCTGATGTGGAAGAACCTAAAATTTTAGTTGATTCTCTAAGAGAATTAAGAGAAGCCGATAATAAAAATTTGTATTTATCCGTTTCAAGCATGAAAAATAAAGAGTTATTATCGGCAATACAAATAGTACTTAAAGCTAATAGGGGTAACACACCTGTAATATTTTATGATGAAGATGAAAAAAAGGGATATGGAACAGATATATCTATGTGGGTAGATGCTTCAAAAATTGAAATTATTAAGATGGAATTATTGACTTATTTGGATGGAGATCCTAATAAGATTTTATTAAAGTAGGTATGTATATGAAAATTGGAATATTAACAAGCGGTGGAGATGCACCCGGCATGAATCCGCTTATTAGAGCAGTGGTAAGAAGCGGTATTTATTATAATCATAAGGTATATGGAATTGAAAATGGATTTGAAGGATTAATTGATGGGAAGGTTAGGGAACTAAATGAATCATCAGTTGCCGATATTATTCAAAGGGGCGGAACATTTTTAGGGACTTCCAGAAGTGAAAGATTTACTACTGAAGAAGGATTAAAAAAAGCTCTAAATGTTTTGGAAATATTTAATATTGATTACCTGATAGTTTGTGGAGGCGACGGCTCTTTAAGGGGAGCTTTGAGGCTAAAAAAATTTGGCGTAAAAGTTATTGGTATACCGGTATCTATTGATAATGATTTGGCATATACAGAATATACAATAGGATTTATGACCTGCCTTGAAACTCTTATAGATGTTATTTCAAAGATTAGGGATACAACTGAATCCCACAGCAGAGCAAATGTAATTGAGGTTATGGGGAGAAATTGCGGAGATATAGCTCTTTATGCAGGAATTGCTGGGGGAGCGGAAAATATAATTATTCCCGAAAGTCCTACAGATATTGATGAAATTGCAAAAAAAGCACTTATGGGCAAAAATCGCGGCAAAAAGCACCATATCATATTAATAGCAGAAGCTATGGGCGATCCTTTTAATTTTGCAAAAAAATTTGAAGAATTAACAGGAATTGATACAAAAGTTACAATTCCGGGTTATATTCAAAGAGGAGGAAGTCCATGCGTTTTTGATAGGATATTGGCAAGTCAAATGGGATTAAGGGCTATAGAAGAAATTAATAAGAAAAATGAAGGATTGGCAATAGGTTATCAAAAAGAAAAGATTATCAGCTTGGCAATAGAAGAAATTTTTGATAAGAAAAAAGAATTTTCCTACGATTTATTGAGAATGTTGAAAATAATTTCAATTTAGGAGAAATTAAGTAGATAAGAAAAATAGCAGACCTTATTGACTTTTCTATGCTTATATAGAAATTTTAAGAAAGATGTTTATTAATATAGTTTATGTTGCAAGGTTTAATTTTTTACACGGCAATTACAAGGACCATAACTAAGAATTAAAAAATAAAGATGCTAAGATAAGAACTTGACCTGCCAATTACTATAATGTTTGATACCAAGGACCTTAAATTAAACTTCGAGATTTTAAAGCTTGTAAAAATTTAGCCGAAGATACGCTAATAATAAATCCGGTCAACGGAACCAGGAATAAATAAAAAATTATCAGAAAGACAGCTGGCAGTTAAAAAACTCCTCTTGGAATTTATCCAAAAGGAGTTTTAATTATTTAATATTTTTTTGTGAATATGGTTCTTTTTGATTTATTGTAGTTTATGCAATCAGTAACTTCACTAATGGTATTATTTTCCTTATTGATGGTTATTGTCGAATTAATTGAAGATTGTCCATCTAACAATCCTTCTTCTTCTTCGGCACCCTTCAGCTTATTATTTGATAAAATCATATCAATATCATCTTTATCAGTTGAATTATATTGGAGGGTCAGGAATTTTTTTCTGCTGATCTTAATTGGTTCTATGGCTGAATTTTTCATAAAATCTATAACATCAAATAAGTTATAGTCATTTTCACTAATATCCAATTCATCTTTTTTAAAAGAATCCATGCCACCGCTGGTTATTGACTTGTGAAAATCAAGACCGGTATCATAATCTTCTCTTAGGCAAGATTTTGGAACTGCATTTTTTAATGTATCAAGATTATCAATATTTGCAATGAAGTCATCAACTTCTTTAATAAGCTTAAGCTCTTTTTTTGGAGCTTCTTCAATCTTTTCGCTGACCTTAACTTGGGAGTTTTCAGGCTCGCATTTATCACACACAAGCTCAGCATCACATAAATTTTCGGGAGTATCTTCAGTCGGCGGATTTTGTACATCGGGTGTTTTTTCCGAATTTATATCTTTAAATCTTTCCTCATCTTTATGGTTTTTCTTTCTTCTCTTTCTCAAATTATTTTCCTCCTCATCTAAATTTAAAGGATATTCCTCAGGATTACTTACGGGCGTATCAGTTTTTTGTAAATCTTCTGTTTCTGAATTTGAAATTACAAAATTTTTAAAGGCTTTATCGCTATCATCACTTTCATCACAAGGAGTATCTTTTGACTCATTAACTTTAATATTTTCTTGATTGTTAAGGCAATCTTCACAAGGCTCATCTGAAAAATTTTCTGTAAATTCTTTATTTTGTTCAGCTTCATTAAAAATTTTATTCTGATTTGTTTCTTCTGTTTGACCCTTCGTAGATGCATCCTTAAAAAGGCCTTCATTATTTAAGTTTCCATTATTATTTCTGGCATTTTCCCAATTTTTTAAATTAATGTCTTCTTTATAACTTTCATTTTTTGCCTTTGAATTTTTAATAAGCAATAGGACAATAATAAAAATTACCGGGACTAATATTTTAAACAGTAGAGATAAATCCATAATACACCTCCCAAGAATATTATACCATTTTACTATAATATAACAACAATTTATTAAAAATAAAAAATCCCTGCCGGGGGATTTTTCTTAGGGGTGATTTATTTTTTTGTTAAATCATTTACATTATAAGATGGCAAAATAAAAATGTCAAGGGAAATACCAAAATAAGAAATATATTCCATAATATAAAAGAAAAAAATATTGTCAACAATTTGCAGACAATATTTTTAGTAATTATTTATTAATATTTTTTAGTTTTCGTGTTTGAAGTTTTTCTTTAAAAATATGTGTAAGGTCTCTAATTTCCCTGACACCGAGATAGTAAAGGATGATTAAGTAAATTATAGTGGCTATAAAAACTACAATCATAAGTAATATAAGCCTTAAAAGTGTAAATAAACCTCCTGAAGAAATTAAGGCAAGTAAATTTTCCAAGGGAAAATATATACATGCCACAAGTCCCATAGCAGAAGATGCCATAAGAGTTTTTACCAAGGCTTTAATATAAGATTTTGTTCCTAAATTTCCAATTTTTTTTCTTAAAAGGTAAAAACCCATTAAGACTGCACAAGTTGTTGCAACAGATACTGCACAGGCAAGACCGTCAGTACCGAATTTATGAGCAACAAGTAAGTTAAGGCCGACATTTATAACAACGTTTATAACTCCTATAAAAAAAGGGGTTTTTGTATCATGCAGAGAATAGTAAATCCTATTTAGTACATTTGTTAGAGAAATGGAAATAAGAGATAAGGAATAAAATCTTAAAGTAGATGTTGCTTTTACACCGTCTAAGGCGGTAAATTTTCCATGAACAAAGGCTATTTCAATAAGAGGTCTTGCAAGTATTATCATTCCTATAGTTGCCGGTACCGTTAAAAATAGGGTGGACTTAATAGATGCATTCATAACTTTTTTACCGTATTCAATGTTTCCTTTTCCAAAAGATCTTGTTAAAATTGGAAAGATAATTGCAGTTATTGCAGCTATAAAAATTCCTATAAATAAGGTATTCATTTTATTGGAAAAGTATAGTATTGATGGAGCCTTATCGCCCATACCTGAAGCAAGGGACCTGTTAACAGCAGTATTAATATCATTTACTGAAACTGAAACCAAAACAGGCAGGGATAATTCTATGGCTTCTCTTACATATTTATCCTTCAAATCAAAAATAAGTTGTGGTCTATAACCTAATTTAAAAGATCCGGGGAGCAAAAATAAAAATTGTGCCAAAGCTCCAAAAACTGAAGCTAAGGTTAAGCCGACAATTCCAATGTGATGTGAAAATATCATCAGATAAACTATATAAACTAAGTTAAGAGGTATAGATATAGCACCCGTTGCAGCAAATTTTCCGCCATATTGCAAATATCCGGTAAAAACTCCAACCCAACAAGAAAAAATTACAACAGGCATTCCCAGTTGAATTAATCTTACAACAATTTTAAAAGTTTCCGGACTTGCTTTAGATGCTGTTAAAAAAGCCAATTGCTTAGGAAAATACCAACCCAATAAAATAAGTATTATTGACACAACTGAAGAAATAGCCATTAAATTATTAGTAAAATAATTTTTTCTTTCACTACCCAAGTCCTGTTCAGCTTTTTGCAGGGCAGGAATAAAAGTAGTTGCTATGGAATTTGTTACAAAACCGGCAATCATTGCGGTGGCTGCCTGAGCTAAAGAATAAGCACTCATTTCGACTGTTGTACCGAAAACATTGGCAGTTAAAGATTCTCTAAAAAAACCGAAGATCTTGCCTATTAAAGAAAAAATTACCAGAGCAAGGGTTGACTTTGCTAATTTAGAGCCGTTTGATGATTTATTATCCATTAAAACCTCCATGTCTTTTAAATTATATGTAGAAATCATCTAAGTGTCAAGAATTGACAAAATTTTATTAGGAATTTTCAAAGTGTAGATAAACACTAGGGCAAAAGAATTTTATTACAAATCTTCTGATTTTTATAGTTAAATCCTTTAAAATTACAAACTTTTGTAAGGTCAAACGATATTTTTTTCGAAAATGTTTAAAATGAAAATCAAAACAATTTTTCTAATAGATTATATTAGCATAAAATTTTTTATCTTTTATAGGTTTAAAAATATAGGTTTAAAAATTTTTCTTGTGAACCTTCACTCTAATAAGGGCACAAAAATTTTTTAAAAAATTTATTTTTTTATGATGGCAGAGTAAAGTATTAGTAGGAATTGGGTATAAAACCAAAAAGGAGGATTTTATGGAGTACACAGAAATTATTAGAGAAAGAAGATCTATATATGATCTTACCGATGATGTTGATATTTCTAACGAAGAATTAAAATATTTTTTTGAAGATATTTTAACCTATTCTCCTTCATCTATGAACTCACAATCAACCAAAATTGTTCTACTGCTTGATGAAGCCGGTAGAAATTTTTGGAATAAGGTTAAGGAAAATGCAAGGGGAAATATTAATGAAGAAAAATTCAAGGGATTTATTAATGCCAAAGGGACAGCATTAATTTTTTATGATGGTGATATTGTTTCAAAACTTGAAGAAAAATTCCCAAGCCTGAAAGAAAATTTCATTAGATGGGCTTATGAAAACTGTGCAGTTGTTTACACAAATATATGGAACGGACTTGTAAGTTTAAATTTAGGGGCAAATTTAGAACATTTTAATCCATTTATTGAGTCTTGGGTTAATGATTTTTATAAGCTTCCAAAAAATTTTAAACTTGTGGCACAAATTCCCTTTGGGGGAATTATTTCAAAGCCTGAAGAAAAGAAAAAGTTAAGCATTGATGAAATGTTTAGGATGTTTGAAAAGTAATTTATTTTACTTTACAAGTAATAATTTAAAAATATAAGAAGGTAAAAGAAATGGCATATTATGTTGACTTAAATAGTGATATAGGGGAAAGTTTCGGTTCCTATAAAATGGGAATGGATGAAGAAAACTTTAATAATATAATAGAAGAACTAAAATAATATTTAAGGGTGCTTAAGAATCGGCACCCTTTTATGTAAAAAGAAATAGATAAATTTTTAAGGAAAAATTTTAATATCCAAAATATTTAAATATATTATTTGATTATTAAGAAAGATAGTTTTAATTCCTATTTTTTTTCAAGCGACTTTTAAATAGTTGTCATTATTTTTTCACAGATTTTATTTAATATAATATTATTGATATAGTTAAGGAGGGAATATTCTGTGGAAGAAAATAAAAATATAGCAAGAAGAAAAAACAGTGGCAGGGGAATGATAATTATTGCTCTAGTTTTTTCAATAATTGGAGGAGTGATTGGCTCTGTATTGACCAATCAATATTATGAAAATAAAAATTTTACGAAAGGGGACTCAAACACAAAAGCCAATAGCATTACAATAAATGCTAAAGATAATACAACAATAGCAACGGCAGTTGCAAAAAAGGCGATGCCTTCAGTTGTAGGTATAACGACAACAGGTGTTCAACCGTCATTTTTCGGACCAGTTCAGGTTCAAGGAATGGGTTCAGGTATTGTTTTTGATGAAAAAGGTTATATAGTTACCAATGCCCATGTAGTAAAATTTAACAATCAAATTGTTGATAAGGTGAATGTACAAATAAATAAAGACATTACAGTTGAAGGCAAACCTATATGGGCGGATGAAAATATTGACCTTGCAGTAGTCAAAATAAATACAAAGGAAAAGCTCATACCGGCAGATTTTGGTGACAGTGACAAGCTCAATATTGGCGATACGGCCATAGCAATAGGAAATCCGATTTCCTTACAATTTAGCCAAACTGTTACACAAGGAATAATATCAGGTTTAAATAGATATGTTGGTCAAGTTTCAGGCGGCGGATATATGATGGGTCTTATTCAAACAGATGCTTCAATTAACGGAGGAAATTCCGGAGGAGCCCTATTAAATGCAGAGGGAAAGGTTATAGGAATTAATACTGTCAAAGTTCAATCTGCAGAAGGACTTGGCTTCGCCATACCTATTAATTATATTAAAACAATAATTAATCAAGTAGTGGAAAAGGGAAAATATGAAGAAATGTCCCTTGGCATATATTCTTGTGACGCCCAATATGCTGATCAAATTATTGGAAAAACATTAGGAGTGGATTCAGGAATATTTATTTTAAAAGTTTTTGATAAGTCACCGGCAAAACAAGCAGGCTTAGAAGTTGGAGATATAATTACTAAGCTTGGAGATGATAAGATTCAAGGAGTTAAAGATTTAAAGGCAAGCTTGTATAAATATCAAGCAAAAGATACAGTTGAAATAACTTATTTAAGAGATGGTAAGGAAAATAAAGCATCCCTAACTTTTACTGATTATAAGGTTCCGACAAGTGAAAAAGCTAAAGAGGATCAAAAATTGAAAGAAAATTCCTCATTCCAAGAAGGACAAGGTCAATATCCACAAGAAGATTACAGCGGTGAAGATCCTTTCCAACAATACAGGGATTATTTGAGGTCATTCTTTGGAGAATAATTAATTTATTTTAAGCCAATGATTAAAATTATAAACTGACCCCCAAAATTGGAGTAAAAACCAACAAAAGGAGGCCAGTTTTTTAATAGAAAATTATAGCATAGAATATCTAAATGACTGTATAGGATTTGTATAATTAGAAATATAATTTTTCAGATTATAAAATAATTGAAAAGCAGTTAATGTTTATCAATAAGAGGAATATTAAGGACCGGGAGCAAAAAGAAAAATTAGGATATTTAGTCAATAGAAACATAGAAAAAAGAATGCAGCATAAAAATTCTAAGTTCAAGGAGTAAAAATATCTCAGGTATATGGCTAGCTTTATGGAGCACCTTATTAAAATTAACCCGGTCTTTTTTTATTTTTTTTCTTGTGATAAAATTAAGAATAAATGAGGAATCGGTTTAAAATTTATAAAATAATTTTCTATTAGAGGTGCGTTTTTATGAGTAGGGAATTAAAATCTGTAATTATGCTTTTGACTGCTGCAATAATATGGGGATTTGCCTATGTGGTACAAGTCCTTGCCATGAACTATATTGGACCGTTTACCTTTAATTTTGCAAGGTTTTTTATCGGCTGGATATTTTTAATTATTATTTACTTAATTTTCAAAAAAACAATACCCTACTACAAAAATGAAATTTTTTCATTGAGGAATACTATAAAATACGGTATTATTTGCGGTTTACTTATAACAGTTGGAAATAGCTTACAGCAAGTTGCCTTATTAGGGACAACAACTGGAAAGGTTGGATTTTTAACATCTACTTATATTGTAATTATACCTATAATTCAATTTTTTTTAGGCAATAGAGTATCAAAAAAAATTATATTTTGTATAGGAGTTGCTACGCTTGGAGTTTATTTATTATCCATCAAAGGAAATTTTTCAATAAACAGATACGACGGGTTTGTCCTTATTTCAGTATTATTTTTTGCTGTTCACATTATGATTATGGCATCTTTACCTGATGACTGCGAGAAAATTTTAGTATCCATGATTCAATTTATAGTAATAAGTACATTTTCTTTGATCATAGCACTGATATTTGAAAATATTATAATAAGAGATATTTTTGCAGCCTATAAAGAAATTTTATTTATTGGAATTATGTCATCAGGAGTAGCCTACACTTTACAAATGATAGCTTTTAAGGAGATAGACCCCACAATAGGGTCATTAGTTGCATCGCTTGAGTCTGTATTTGCAGTTCTTGGAGGCTGGGTATTTTTAAATCAAAGAATGAATTTACGAGAACTGAGTGGATGTGCTATAATACTTGTGGCAACAGTTGTTGCACAAATTCCAAGTAAGACTAATAAGACAGAGAAGGGAATTGACTTAACTGAGAAATAAATTTAATTAATTTAATAAACTTTAAAATCTACTACAGTTTTAGTTAATGGCTTTATTTGTAATATCATTTTATTTGGAATCACTTGATTATATAATCAAGTGATTATTTTTGGAGGTGAAAATATGAGTAGAGAATTTAAGTCTGCTATAATGTTGTTAGTTTCTGCTGTTATTTGGGGGTTTTCTTATGTTGCCCAATCTAAGGGGATGCAAAGCGTAGGACCTTTTACTTTTAATACATCCAGGTCAATAATAGCATGTATATTTTTACTTTTAACCTTTGTAATATTTAAAAAGACTTCAAACTATTATAAAAATGAAGTTTTTTCGTGGAAAAAAACCATAATTTATGGATTGATTTGTGGAATATTAATGACAATAGCAACAAATTTGCAACAAATAGGTATTGTTGGAACAACAACGGGAAAAGCCGGATTTTTAACTGCAACCTACATAGTTATTATTCCTATATTTGAGCTGTTTTTAGGTAAAAAAATAAAAAAGAGAATTATAGTATGCATATTTTTTGCCATGATTGGAACATATCTTTTGTCAGTAAAAGAAAATTTAGCAATAAATAGGTGGGATTTATTAATCTTAGTCGCTGCTATATTTTTTGCCTTACACATAATGGTAATGTCAAGGATGCCTTCGGATTGTCAAGCCATCTTGACTTCATTCATGCAATTTTTTGTTGTTATGATAGTTTCTTTGGTTTTAGTTCTACTAAAAGAAACAATTACATTTGAAGGACTTAAAAAAGCCTTTGTAGCAATTCTATTTGTGGGCATACTTTCATCCGGAGTTGGATTCACCTTGCAACTTATAGCTATTAAAGATATTGATCCTACTATTGGATCTTTAATATCTTCATTAGAGTCAGTTTTTGCAGCCATTGGAGGCTGGTTGGTTTTAGGACAAGGGATGGATATAAGGGAGATTAGCGGGTGTGTAATCATATTAATTTCTACAATAGTTGCACAAATTCCATCTAAAAGAGGCATTAAAATTGAAGAAATAGAAAATTAAGCTAATGTTAATTTTATTTTCATAAAATTAACATATAGTTGAATTAAACTAATGATATATAATAGATATGAGGTGAGAAAATGTCACTATTTGATAAAATTTTTTCAGCAAAGAATAAAAAAATTATTACTATTGACGGAGAGTATGGTTCAGGTGCCTATACAATAGCAAATAATATTGCAAAAAAAGGAAAAATAGAATTTTACGATTCTAAAATTATTGAACTTATGACTTTAGAAAAAAAAGTAAAGCCGGAAGATTTGTCAAAAGATGATTCTTTTTTACAGGGAACAATTTATGATTTATATAGGGAAAATTATTCTTATTCTCAAGAAGACATAAGCGTTTCCGATGCTCAATTTCTTATGGATTCACGAACTATAAGAGATATAGCAAAGAAGGGTGCTTGCGTAATAGCAGGCAAATGTGCAGACTATGTTTTAGGAAGGGAAAAAGTTCTGAGTGTATTTATCTATGCAAGCGATGAATTTAAGGTCAACAGGATTGAAAAGGACTATAAAATAAAAAAAGAAAAGATTGAAGCTAAAATGTATAGGGAAGATATGAAGAGAAAAAATCATTATGAGAGAAATACAGGTTCTATATGGGGAAAATCTTCAGCCTATGACTTGAGCATAGATTCGTCGGCTTTTTCTTTTGATTCAATAGAAAATATCATTATTGAGTTGGCAGATAAAAAATTAAAATAAAAAGGCTCTATAATATCTGTTGGGGAGTAAAATCTTCAGCAGATATTTTTATGAAAAAAATTGCACTTATACGCATTTAGTCCTAAACTTAAAATAACTACAA